>NZ_JACJQW010000099.1:0-5234 GCF_014696905.1 Nostoc sp. FACHB-190 | reverse complement strand
GAGGGGATGTAAGACCAAAATCTTCGGGACGTAAAAAATCTACGAAGGTTGAGGCAATCCCCATTGAATTGGGAAGCCTACACTGTACCGCAAGGTCAGTGTAGGTAGTTCACTCTAAGATACAAAGCTTGTTAGCATACCTAGCAGTTGATTAACTGGAGGAATGTTATACTCTAGCAACCCAATAGTAACGATAGTGTCTTCTAATTTGAGAAATTTCCAGCGATCTCCTGTAGTGACGGTTCCGTAAATTGTGGGAATAGGAGTCTGATTTTGTTGATTAAACTTTTGAGCAGCAATCATAGACGCAATACACTGTCCTAACCCTGCATTTAAGTCTTCTCTTTTGGCTTCCACTATTACCACTGCTGGAGCTTCAATAAATAATTGTTCTGTTGATTTACTAATGAGAAAATCACAAACTCCGTTTAGTCCAACAGAAGAATCAACTGTGAAATCTGTGCCGGAAAATAAGCTAATTTCGTTAGATAATGTATCTTTAATTTCTAAAAGAACTGGAGATATCAACCATTCGGATCTAGCTTTTTCAGTGTTCACCGCTAGAGCTAATGGTAAGTGCTTTTCTAGAAATGTCGATAAAAAATCACTTGGAGTTATAGGTTCAATTTCCTCAAGAAAGGTGGGACGCTCAACTATGGTGAGGTTAAATTCGGTTTTCACTTTCTTGAGGGTGAAATCACTGTAAGACATAAGTTTACTTATTTTAAAACCACTTGTGACATACTCCCACACCGAAGCCGCGCTGTAGGTGTGGGCTTCTCAGCGACTCCTGCTTTGTTCATACCAGACGAAACGTCGAGCCAACAAGTAATTATATAGATAAACATTTATGATTTTGTCTTTATGTCTCTATCAATCTGACTTGATACTAACTTTTAGCTTTACAAGAACAGACTTAAGATAAGTTAGCACATTCGAGTAGTGGTTGGTCAAATTTTTCTGCTGAACTACCTTGTTGAGCAGTGGCATTAAGTTGGTCTACTTCTAAAGAACGAATCAACTCCCGAATAACATCTGTTGCAGGTCTTCCTGTTTTTTGGCAATACTTTTCTAGCTTCTCCATTTCACTGGTGGCAAGATTGATTGTTAGCCGCTTGACTGCCCATTTTTTATTCATGACTTATTTTTTATTTGTTTCATATAATATCCAATTTTAATGTATTAATTTCTACTTCAAATATCTCATTATTAAAATCTCAAAAAGATTCAGTAAATTCTCTCAAAAGACTAACCATAAATTAATTACTGACACAGCGAAGCGTTAGCGAGTCTGCGAACGTCGGAACAAGCGTCACGTCCGCCGCGAATTGCGAATTGGTATTAATCCCGCTAATCGACTCAGATATGAAAAATAATAGTTATAAGAAAACTCTCAACATAAAGTTTTTTGAACTTTATGTGATCCTGAATCTATTAAAACAAACTCAATAGTCAATTTAGGTGATGATATGAGAGAAATAGCAAAGTCATTTGTCAATGAAGAAACTGCTTAAACGGATTTTTAAACTAATCAAGCAAATTTTTCACCAGTTCTCATCTAATGAACAACCCACTGTTCCTTCCAGCAATCGACCATTAAAAACTCCTGCCACTATTCCTCCCATTCCCACTTTCACTCCTCAGTGGCAAAATGGTTTGATACTAATATGTTCCCAGTGTACAGTCGAGCAATTTTCTGACAGTTATCACCAAGTAAGATCAGGTACAACAGCTTCCGAAGAACTACAGAAATGGCTGAAGTCTCAACTCAAATTTGATGGATTATGGGGAAAATATCGAGTTGTTAGCTTGAACTGACAGAAGCCTCTCACCTACCCGTTCACGAAGTGTTCCCGAAGGGTAGGGAGGTGATGAGATGAATGGCAGGCTAATTGACGACAATCTTCCGACCGATGCCGATAGGCAAGGGAGGAAGATATGGAGGAAACTAGCAATTTCTATGTTATACTTTTTTATAGCAAACGTTGTTTACTCTAATATGTTAAGAGTCTTCAAAGTCAGGTTATATCCAGACACCCAACAGCAGCAGTCACTAGCGCAAGCTTTTGGCAGTTGCAGATGGCTTTGGAATTACTGCTTGAACTTGATGAACCAAACATATAAGGAAACTGGCAAGGGTTTGTCTGGATATGAAGTCAAAAAGATAATTCCCCAGCTAAAAAAAGAATATGAGTGGTTAGCACTAACTTACTCACAATGTTTGCAACAGGTTTGTTTAAATCTAGGGGTAGCTTTTAATAACTTTTTTGAGAAACGAGCTAAATATCCTAGATTCAAATCTAAACATGGTAAGCAGTCAATACAATATCCTCAAAATGTCAAAATTGCTGATAATTCTGTAGGTCTTCCAAAAATAGGAGATGTAACAGCAATCATTCATAGACCCATTGAGGGGAAAGTTAAGACTGTAACCATATCCAAAAACTGCTCTAATCAATACTTTGCGGCTATTCTTTTTGATGATGGTAAAGAAAAACCAGAATTAAATACAGAAGGTAAAGCGATAGGTATTGACTTGGGATTAACCCACTTTGCTGTTACCAGTGATGGTTCAAAGTTTGACAATCCTAAAATACTCAATAAGCATGAGAAGAATTTAAAACTTAAACAACGGCAACTATCTAAGAAGCAGAAAGGTTCTAACAACCGTGTTAAAGCTCGAAAGAAAGTTGCTAGAGTTCACAGAAAAATAACTAACTGCCGTGAGGATTTTCTGCACAAGCTATCTCGTAGGATAGTTAACGAAAATCAAGTTATAGTGCTTGAAAATCTCAACGTTAAAGGCATGATGCGAAACCATAAACTAGCCAAATCTATACATCAAGTCGGTTGGGGAATGTTTTGCACAATGCTTAAATACAAGGCAGAAATGGAAGGGAAGATTTATCTTGAAGTTGATAGATTTTTTCCAAGTTCAAAAACCTGTCATGTTTGTCTTAATCAAGTTGGTAGTTTGCCACTTGATGTAAGATTTTGGACTTGTGACAATTGCCAAACTAGGCACGACAGGGATGTGAACGCAAGCATTAACCTCAGAGATGAGGGTCTACGCCACTTGCTTCAAGCCGGGGAACCCGTCCAACGCAGTGGCTCACGAATTTTGACCTCTGGAACGGGGGATAAAGCCTGTCGCCCAGATGTAAGTCGGAGCAGGGGAGGACGCAAGAAATCCACTACTGCGCTTTCTGTTGGGCAGGAAGCCTACACTGTACCGCAAGGTCAGTGTAGGTAGTTCACTACCAGTTGTTTAGGCGTTTGCCCAAAAGAAAGTGTTGCCATTGTTCTTTATCATCACGCAGTAGGACAGCAATGCTTTATTATCTCTAGCCATAGCGAACGAGAAATTCTCTACTCTTATATCAAACGCATCAATCAGTGAACGCCACAACAGGTCGAAAAATTCTCAGCCGTAAATAAGCTTGCTCGATTTTTTTCTTATTTGTATTTTTTTTATCAAAAATTAATTTAAATATGTAGTCCTATAGTATTTTAACTAGCCAAATAAATTTAAATTCAAAGATTTTTAACGAATGAGTTTTGAACTTGTCTCTTTAAAACTACAGGTACGTCCAAATGACCTCGATAGTTTAGGCCATGTTAACAATGCTACCGTTTTGGAGTATTTGGAAACAGGACGTTGGGATTGGTTAAAGCACCATAACATAAATATCAAACAGAAAATTGTTCCAGTTGTGGCTCGGATTGAAGTTAATTATCGTAAGGAAATTATTCTGGAGAATGTGATTGTCAACACTAAGTTAGATCAATCAAATCAATCATCACTCTACCAAGCCAATTTTTGGCAGTCAATTGAGGTGATCAAAGAAGGTAATTCCTTAGTTGCTGTTGAAGCTCGTATTCAAGTAGTATTTATTGATTCCACAGAGCGCACTTTGCGAACGCTACAAGAATTTCTAGAAGGAGCAACTCAACTAATTTAAATAATTAGACTTAGTAACTTGTTTGAATCATTTTGTCTAATCTGGCTTCATGCCAACAATGGTTGGTGAATTAGATTTGCAAGTTCTTATCTATGAACTTTTGAGTAAACTGTAAAAAATTCTCTGCAATGGCTGTTAAGCTATCTTGCTCCCAAATCAAAGCAGTTTCGATTACAGGTACTTGTCCTATTATAGGACGATAAACTACACCAGACCTTTGAAGGTTGTGTAGAGAAAATGGTACGATTGCCACACCAATTTGCGCCGATACTAATCCAATAATTGTTTGCATTTGAATCGCCTCCTGAACAATGTGAGGTTTGAAGTCTCCTTTCTGGAAAAGACCCATAACTAGATCGTAAAGTCCTGGTGCTAAATAGCGAGGAAACATAATTAAGGGTTCACTTAATAGCGATTCCACTGAAATATGTTCTTTTTGAGCCAATGAATGAGTTGAAGGCAAAGCTACGACTAGGCTTTCACTTTGAATGCAACTATAAGATAAAGTGTTATCCACTAATGGTGGATGAGCAAAACCCAGATGAATTCGGGAATCTTTGAGTGCTTGCTCCTGTTGACTGGTGGTTAGCTCTAGTAAAACTAATTCTACTTCTAAAAATTGCTGGCGAAATTCTCGCAAAATCAAGGGTAACAGATCGTAAATTGCCAAACTAGTAAATCCTATTCTCAGTTGACCTGTTTGCCCTTTTCCAATTCTTTGAGTCAGTGCTACTGCTGTTTCTAGTTGCTGAAGTAATCCATAAGCCTCTTGTAGAAAAACTTTGCCGGCTTCTGTTAGCTGTACTTGTCGCTTAGTCTTGCGATGAAACAGCTTTACTCCTATTTCTGCTTCTAGTTGCTGGAGTTGTTGGCTAAGAGGCGGTTGAGCTATATGCAATCTCTGAGCAGCGTTAGTGAAATGTAATTCCTCAGCTACAGCAATAAAGTAACGCAAGTGCCTTAATTCCATTTTTTGATATTCTATAAGTCTTAATTACTAATAAATATATATTGGACATCTCAAAAATTTCTACATATCATACTCATACAAAGATTTGTTCCAGCTTTGAGTAATGAATAAAACAACAATGTCGGATAATTTAAGAAGCCGGGTTGTAACACAGGGTGTACAGCGATCGCCAAATCGAGCGATGCTCCAGGCTGTTGGGTTTGAAGATGCCGATTTTAACAAGGCAATTGTCGGTATTGCCAATGGTTACAGCACTATTACCCCTTGCAATATGGGGATAAACAAATTGGCACAAAGGGCAG
>NZ_JACJQW010000098.1:0-5266 GCF_014696905.1 Nostoc sp. FACHB-190 | reverse complement strand
GCGATCGCCAAAAAACAGGGTTAAAACAGTCAATATGAGTAGCAAATGAGTAGCAGATAATTGCAGAGATGCTCAAAAGCTTGATTTTAAAGGCGAAGGTGATACTTCCCAATAGTTATTGGGATACTGTTCGCCAATGCCGAATGGCTTCCAACTTGCCCAGTGCTGGGGTGTCCAATATTTCTTGGGTTGAGGTAACATAACTAAATATATAAGGCTTTTCAGTACTTGTTATGCCAAAATAATAATCTATGCCCAAGTCAACAAGCACCTAATTCTGAGCGTATCCAAAAGGTTTGATTAGCAACAAGGCTTATGGTTATTAGTTGATACCTTTTCTACGGTTCTTTACCTTTTTATTTCATTGTTTAGCATCACAAATCCTAAAGAAGAGCTTGTATAGAGCGATCGCTCTCAGAAATACTGCATGATTGTAGAGTGCGATCGCTCCAACTTGATCAAAATTAATAGTTTACTGATTGGTTGTATCTTGTTGTTGGCTTAACCAAGCTTCTAAATCTGCCACTGTGGCAAAATCTAATAATGCTTCTCCCAGAGATTCCAATTGTTCAATAGATAATCCTTGAATTTGCTTGATTAAAGATATATCGATTTCTCCCAACCGCCGATTTAACTGGCGCAGAATTAGTTGTTGTTCTCCCTGTTGTAAACCTTGTTCTAAACCTTCCTGTCTAGCGCGTTCTCTATCTTCCTGATACAGTGGTGCTAATCTCATCACTAACTCCCGATCATCTGTTTCGATATTCTGGTTAATTCGCAAATTTTGTTGCAGGCTATAGAGTAATTCTAGCGTCACTCTTTTGAATGGGTGAGTGATTGGGAGTGTGACTAATTCATCAATTGCTTGCTGCTGTACCTTACCACGTCCTAGTATTCTCAGCCATAGTGTTCCGGGAATAGATGGTAACTGATGAATTGCAACTATAGTTGTACGGAAATACTTGGGTAAAAAGTATACTCCATCTCCCCAATCTAATTTTAGTTGCCCACCATACCCAGAAATGATATTTTTGGAGGCTGTGGGTGTGAGTATCCACAGTTGAGGAATTTCTGTGTCTGGTATTTTAATTTTCTTGCGTTTTGCTTCTCGTTGGATTGCGCTTTTGATTTCTAATAATTTAGAGATACAATCGCCTATTTCGTCTATTGATGCGGGGTTGCGAAAGGGTTCAAAGATGGCTGGTGTTGTGGCCATTCTGCCTAATATTCCCAAGGTGGCTAAATTAGCTGTTTGGTTGGGAATTGGTGTGAACAACACGTCTATTTCTTTGACTTCGGCTGCGACTCGACTTGGTGCTTGAACTGTTCCGAATGGTTTGAGGAGTTCTTCTAGGTAGTCCTTGGAAAATTGATCATGAATGAATCTCGTCATTATTGAACTGATTTGTGCCGGATGATTTCTAGTATTTTACTAAAGTGATTGGCTAAAAGTAGCAATTTTAAATCAGTTTGATTAATGCAGTAAAATTAATCAAATTTCCCCGATTCCAACACAGATCAATACTGGTAAAGTTGCAAAAGAACAAGCATCTAGTATCAGCCAGGAGGAAAGTATTGTGAAAGCCGTCTTAATGACAGCAGCCGGTAGTCCCGAAGTCCTGCAATTACAGGAAGTACCAACCCCTAGTGTTCCTTTGGATAATACGCAACTTTTAGTCCGCTTGGTAGCGGCTGGGGTGAACCCGATTGATACGAAACTGCGTAAACGTGGCACTTTTTACCCTGATCAAATGCCGGCAATTTTAGGATGTGATGGTGCTGGTGTTGTGGAAGCGGTGGGTGCTGGTGTACAAAAGTTTCGTCCAGGGGATGCGGTGTTTTTCTGCTATGGTGGTTTAGGTGGACACCAAGGTAATTATGCAGAATATACGGTTGTCGATGAGCGATTTGTGGCGCGTAAACCTACATCTGTGTCTTTTGCGGAAGCCGCAGCCGCACCGTTGGTATTGATTACGGCTTGGGAAGCTTTATATGAACGGGGAAGATTGGAACCAGGGGAACGGGTGCTAATTCATGCTGGTGCTGGTGGTGTCGGACACGTAGCTATACAACTGGCGAAACTCAAGGGTGCGGCTGTTGCGACAACGGTGAGTACTCAGGAAAAGGCGGATTTTGTGCAGCAACTTGGCGCAGATTACCCGATATTTTACAAACAAACAGATTTTGTTCAAGCTACTTTAGATTGGACTGGTGGCGGAGGTGTAGATTTAGCGTTTGATACCGTTGGTGGTGAAACTTTTCAAAAAACCTTTCCGGCGGTGCGGGTGTATGGTGATATTGTGACGATTCTGGAACCTGATGCGAATACGGTGTGGAAAACGGCGCGGAATCGCAATCTCCGCATTGGGTTGGAATTGATGCTAACACCGATGTTGTTGGGACTGGATGAAAGTTTGCAACATCATGGGGAAATTTTGTCACAGTGCGCGACTTGGATGGAACAAGGGAAGCTGAAAATCCAGGTTAATCATCAGTTTCCGTTAAAAGATGCAGCAAAAGCCCATGAATTAATTGAAACTGGTGCGATCGCGGGTAAAATTGTGCTGCTGATTAGTGATGAATGATTGAATAAGTTATTTTTTCAACCTCAAGTTACGCGGAGGGAAACGCAGAGGTTCGCAAAGAAGTTACTCTGTGTGAATTTGCGTTTAACCGTTGTGTTCCTCTGCGTTTTATTTTTGAGCTTTTTTCTCCCCTCGCCTGTGTTAGCTGCACAAACGCAACTCGAACGCACACCCCTAACGCTGGAAATTTTACAAGAAAGAATAGGTAAACCAATACTCCGCGAAGGTAATTTAACTGTTGATTTGCGGCAAATGGTAATTGATTTGCGTCCAGAAAATAGCAGTTTTCGGGATGCTTTTTATCAGTTGCTACGGAAAGAATTACAAAAGGCTGGTGCGAAACCTTTGGGTTTAGATTTGAGTTATTCTGTAATTCAAGGTGATTTTATTGGCAGTGATTTGGGTTTACGTACACCTTTATATGCTCAGGCGATCGCACCAATTTTCACTGCTACTGAACAAGCACAATTAGAAAGTTTACGTCTGGTTTGTTTACAATCACTAGCTATTACTTTACCCAATTCTAAAGATTGTCGCTCACTCTTGGCAACTGATTCAAATACCTCTGGCGAAATTAATGTTTTTCGTGGCACTTTAACGATGGTAAATACGAGGTTTAATGGACAAGTTAATTTTCTGAATACTTTCTTTCTTCAGGCTGTCGATGCTCAAAATGCCATATTCTTACAATCAGCAAACTGGAGTGAAACTAGATTTAGTCGTTTGGTTAGCTTTATGAATGCCACTTTCCGCCAAGGAACTAATTTTCAAGGTGGGATTTTTTTTGATAACGTTAATTTTAAACAAGCCCAATTTCAAGAACTGGCTGATTTTCGTAGTAGTTTTTTTGTTCAATCTGCTAACTTTAATCAAGCTTTGTTTAAGCAGTTGGCTAAATTCACTAAAGTGCAATGGCAAGGTAATATTAATTTTGCAGATGTTCGCTTTGCTGGTCAAGCCCAATTTACCAAAGCCAACTTTAATCAGTTTCTGTTATTAACAGAGGCGACTTTTGAACAAGCTGTGAGTTTTCGGGAAGCCCAATTTAATCATCCTGTGAATTTACGCGGTGCTAGTATTCTCAATTTAGCAGATTTTAGTGATGCAATTTTTGCGAAAACTGCTTTTTTAAATGTGCCAGGATTGAGTTTTAATTCTAACCAAGCCAAAATCTTAGGAAATCTTGGTCAAATTGGCAAGAGGTTTTGTGTACTAAGTTTACAAGGTAATCAAAATGTTTTGCGGAATTTAAGCCAGAATTTTCGCCAGCAACAACAAATTGCTGATGCTAATCAATTAGAGTATCTCAAACAGCGACTTAGATTAATTGAGTTGAGTCAAAGGTTGTTAAGAACAAATATTAATAGTGCTGCAATAACTCAGTTGATAAATTTGGGTTTTTCCGCAACCCAAGCAGAAGAAATTATTAACCGTCGTCAGTTCAGAATATTTCGTAATAGTTCTGAGTTATTAACTTTAGCAGATATTGATTTAGAAACATATCATAAACTGAGCGATCACCTGAGTTTTGGTGAACCTCTAGCTTTAGGTGGATGGATATTACAAGCTTGGAGTTGGTTAGCTTTAAGTTTACTGCTATTACTAAGTGGTTATGGCACAAGTTTTTGGTTAGCTTTTGGTGTAGGTGGTGTAGCGATCGCGTATTTTGGGTTACTCTTTTGGTTAGTAGATCGTTGTCGTCGTCTTCATCCCATACCAATAGTTCCCACCTACTACGAAACTGTTGCGATATTGTTAGGTTTTAGTTGTATAGAATTTTTCAGTTTATTAGCTATATTCCGCAATGCCGAACAGCCTTGGCTAACCTTGGGATGTTTATTGATGATTATTATCCCAGTGCCAATCACTTTAATAATTCGATTATATCAACAAGGACGCTATCATGACTTAATGGATGTTTCTTACTTCACCGAAGATGGAACATTCCGCCAATTGCGATTATTAATTGGACGTTTACCAGTGATTCCCCGCAATCAAACATTTCGGGAAAGATATATGCCATTATTGAGCGATCGCCGTTGGAATTGGTTAAATTACTATGACTTTAGCCTGAATAATTTAGTGCGATTAGGATTTAATGATATTCGATTACGTGACCAACATTTACCAGGAATTATTGCTACCCTTGCTTGGTATCAATGGAGCTTGGGTGTACTTTATATTACCCTCATTTTGTGGACGCTTTCTCGTACAATTCCTGGATTAAATTTACTGATTTATCTAAAATAAACAATTTGATCTGCGTACTCATTCGTATCGCATTAGTGGTCTCGACTTCACTCAAATTAATGGCTTTGGCACTTTGACTGTCATGCAAGCTCGTCTCGGCGTTCCCAATGCCATCACTGCTGCTGCCCATAAATTGGCACGTATCTTTTATCGCCTTTGGACTTCTGGAGATACATTTATTGACGCTGGTATGGATACTTACGAACAACAGTATAAAGAACGGATACTCAAAAACCTCAACCTCAAGAAAAAAGCTCAAGCTTTTGGCTTAGAACTCATTCCTATTTCTGATCCCACGCAATGTGTTTCTTAAGAGTTAAGAGAAGAGAGAATAAAAACTAAAAAGCTCCTTAGTTGTAGAATTGTACTAAGGAGCTTTGAGTGTAAAAAGAGACCTGGCGCCGAGCAATTGTGGCAGGAGGCGACCCTCC
>NZ_JACJQW010000097.1:0-5683 GCF_014696905.1 Nostoc sp. FACHB-190 | reverse complement strand
GATAAGATATCGGGCATGGGCTGAAGAGTGGCTTTTGAGTTTTCGTTGTGAGAGACAATAACTCTACTACGTCAGCCCTCTCTCTTCATACTCTTTTTTTGGCTAAGGTATTGATCTTAGTGACGGTTTTTCAATCATCCCAGGCTCAGATAATAATTACACAGCGAGGTTCACTGTGCAAAAGTTTTCGTTTGGATTTCTGGCAAATTTGAGGCACTCATACCAGAAACTATTGTACGTTTAAGCATTGGGTGGTCAGTATGAGTAAATCCTGTATCAGAGTCAGGATGGAAACAAACAACAGTTAATTTATCCTTCATGGTACGAAATTTATGAAGGCTATTAGCAGGAATAAAAATAGTGACACCTGGCTCAAGTGAAATAATACCGTCAGGAGTTTCACATTCACCACCACCTTCAATGACAATGATTAGCCTGTAGCTAGGATGAGTATGAGCAGTCTGATCTACATCAGAAGGGAAGTACAGAGCATTAAGACAAGGATCTCCCAGCATAATTGGCGGAATTAGCACATTATCTGTACCCCCATTGATATAACCCAATCGCCCGATTGGTTCAACTGCGCCTCCGATAAGAAAAACACCTTTAAAAGCTGGACAAGATACTAAAAAACCTGATGAATTTTTCCCATCAATCCAACCTCCTCCAGGCAAACTGAAGTACATACCAGGGTGAAGTTTGTACTCCTGTAAACCAACGCTGCGATACAAAATGGGTTGACCACTGTAGACATAGCCAAAATGGGTTCCCGTGTCGGGAAGCTGAATACAATCTCCGCTCCAAGCCATAAAACAATCTGATGATTGTTCATTAAACTTGGAAAGATTGCCGTGAATTAACTGCCGATATATTTGAACTGTCATAATCAAGTTATTTTACGTATTTTTTATTGAACCTTTATACATTCTTACTGGACAACTGTTTAAAACCCTTACGGACAGAAGAATATAAATTGAGCAAGCAAAAACTGGTGCAATAGTTATAGCTGATAAATTCAAAAAATAACAGCTTTATTTATGGTTTAATGCTCAAAATCTTTTGACAGGTAGTATTAATGTATTTAAAATTTCTTTACGTACTTGCGGATCAATCATGCAATCAGTATTTAGACACTCTACCAAGAGTAAATTAGCTTCGTAATAGGTTTTAAGTAATTTCTTCTCATCTTCATCAAATTTTAAAGAATTATCACCTATTTTAAGATTTCTTTTGGCAATGCTCCTAGATTCATCAGCTAAATGTTTGAGCTTCTCTTCATCAAGCTCATTCTTGTCAAATTGAGTATCATTTTGATATAACTTTTCTAAAATATTTCTTACTTCTTGGTGTAATTTGTCAGACTCAAGAGCATATTGCAGAGCTATATACATAGCTTGATTAGCTGATAAAACTCCGCTTATTTTTTGCTTACCCTGAGTAATATTTTTGTCATACTCTTCAGCAATACAAATACCTTCTTCAAAATTTGTGTCTTGAAAAACGCGAGCAAAAAAGCTACCACATACTAGATAATTAGCTGAATTATCTAGTAATAAGCTAAGTCGTCGCTCTTGGTCTATTTCAAAGTCAATATCAAAATAAAAAGCTCGTATAGCGGGTAATTTAACAGAAATATTGTGCTTTGATGATTTTTCTTGCACATCCATCAGAAATTTCTGTAATTTTTTGCTATGTTCTAAAAGCTTATCAATTCTGTCTTTCATCCTTTTTAAAAGTAACGAGGCATCTGGTTGAGCCATTTCTACTGATAAAAGAAATACTTCTCTCCAGTAGGTATCTCTCAAATTATCAAGTAAATCCTGAAGCAGACTTTTTCTAATGTTGATTTCACGAGCAGTAAAGTATTCATGAAAAGTGAGATGGGAGAAAGAATAAATTCCTTTTGCACGCTCCACTAAAAGGCCATGATGTGCTTCAAATCCATGTAAAATAGCTGCACTATCTAGTTCTAGAGCTTCTTCTTCTCTCTCGGCATTACTACTTAAATTTTGAATATATTCTTGTATATAAGTTTTTGCTTCTTTTTGGGTAAAGAAAAATTTTTTCTGTTTGAAAGTTTTAAAAGCAATATAACTTAATAAGTCCTTCTTCCTTTGAAGAGAGAGTATTTGGTAAACTTGCTCTCTCTGAATTCCTCGTTTAGCATCCCACTTGCTAAGAAGAATTTCCAATCCTTCTGTATATAATTCTGAACGGTTATTAGGAGCAGTGCATTTCTCTTCAAAGACTAAGCATATTAATGTTAATAGAAGAGGTGTAACTGCTAATTGAGATAAACGATAATTATTCTTTAAAAATTTAATTGCCTCTTCTGCTTGAATAACTTTTTTATTTTTAGCTTTAAACCATTGATATATAAATAAGTTAATTTGTTCCTCACTAAAATCAGCTATTTCAACCTCATTAAATTTGTCTAATACATCGTAAGAGTATTCTTTAGCTGCTATTCTACAAGTGATAATATAATGATTTTCATAAAACATTCTCGATAAATTTCTAATTTCATTTAAAGTTCTCTCGTAATGTTCACTTTTTACTTCATCCAGCCCATCTAATAAAAGTAATATTGACCTACCTATGAATAGTTTTTGAATTTGCTCTGTAGTTACTCCACATTCAAAAAACACTTGTCCCATATATTCTAATAAACTTGGAGAATTAGAAGCTTCAGAAAAGTATTTAAGATTTAAAAAAATGGGAACAAGATTTGGCATAAATATTCTTTCGTTACACTGAAGAGCCAGATGCTTAAGAAAAGTTGTTTTTCCAGCCCCAGGTTTACCTAGAACAATTAGCTTTTTATATTTTTTAACTGCATTTTCACCAGGAACTCCTTCTTCAGTTACTCTGCCTAATCCAAATCTTTCCAAATCTTCTAGATTAGATTCTGCAAGTAATTCTTTAATCGTCTTGCGTTTGTGAGCAGTAAGCTTCTCTAAAATATTGACATGCGTATAGATTTGATTTATGTCCATCGGCTGCGACATATCTAGCACGCGCATTGTGCCGCACCATTCTTGAATGGTATCTCTTACTTTATTGCGTACTTCCTCTACTAAATTTGTTACCTCAATCTCGTCTTTATGAGATGAATCAGTGACGCTTTGGTTGACTATTAGCTCTGAGACAGTCAGCTCGTACCAGTCATCAAAGCCCAAGCCAGTTGCAATCTGAGAAAAATTCTCCCTTAGAATCGGTTTACCGTTAAGTAAGGCACTGATGACCGAGCGATGAAGTCCTAGCTTATCGGCCAGCATTTTCTGTGTTAGTTCCTGCTTAATTAGTGTCTCTTTGACAAGCTGTATTCCTTTTGAGGAAGCTTGTAAAGTTGGTTTTGCCATAATTGCTCAATTACAAAGCCTTACAGCTATCATCATACTACAATAAACAGTCCTTGAAAAATCTTTAGACAGACATTAGTTGACATATAAAGCGACATGGGTTTATTATTTGTCCATACGGAGAAGAACACGTAGATAAATATAGGCGTAAGCGCACTCGCATTAGAGGAGGCTAAAGCTTTATGGACATTGGGGTGCTTATAGAAACAATGAAAAATAAGCCTAGTCCTGGTTGTCCCCTTATTTGTACGTTAAGAACTGTAGAGGGAAATAATTTAGATTTGCTCATTCCGAATGTCGGAAGCTTTAGTTTTTCTAAAACACAGCTAAAAGACTTTGCGCGTGAGTATAGCTTGCCGATCTCCTTGCTTGGTTTGATGAATTTGGTTGAGAGCAAACAGATCGGTTGTCCATCTCTTTTCTTTCAAGCAGCTCTGACTGCATTATCTTTGGGGCATGGGTATGGCGGTATTAACCTAGAATCTTCCGACACAAGAGCATTTATTGCCACGGTTGGCCTTTCCTACCGAATCTGTACGGTGGCAAAGAAAAATGGCGTTGCTGATTAAGGGGATGAATTTTGTTTCGCGCAAAGGTGCAAAGGCGCGAACAATCAATCTTTCATTCTGGTTCAAAATTTCAATTCATCCCGCATTTATGCAACGCCAGAAAAATATTTAGTTTTTTCATCTGCTTTGTATTAAAAAACAGTTGTTGAAACTAATTAAGTAATTAAATATTTAGTTTCTTAGCAAGCTGGGAGGATTAGAACTTAATCACAAAAGCTGGTTCAGTGAAATATCACTGAACCAGCTTTTTTGCTTGGATCTGACTTTTATGAATGTCTTCGACTTATCTAAGTCTGTACAGAATAAAAAATTTAACTCTCGAAAGACGAAGGAGAAAATCATCAAAAACTTAAATCTATCTAGGGGCGTACTTTAATTATGCTCAGGCTAAATTTACTAACTCACCAATATAGGCGCAGTATTAGGCAGCGCAGTTTCATTCCTCAGACTAATTAAGTAGATATTTATCAATAAGAGGTATTAATTTATGTTTGATTTGGCTTCTAAATCGGTGAAATATTTTTTGTTTTTTATGTTTGGGTTTGCCAACACATATGTCATTTCCAATGTTTTGGGGCTTTCCTTGATTCTCCAAATACTTGTCTCTCCAAGTGTATGGGAATGGCTGTTCCGCATTGTAGTATTTCTCGTTTGTTTTTGTGGAGTAGCCATTATCTATGAATCTTCTCGTTAATTCTATATAGAGATTGTGTCAACCCTGCTGGATTCAATTAACTTCTTATTCCAAATACTTCAGTACATTGGAGAAATAGATTTTATGAAGATGTCAAGTATTAAATCTTACGCTATCTTAATTCCAGTTTTACTCAGCATTATTTCTTTAATTTTTGCCTTAACTACTTCCTCAAAAGTACCAATCCGCATCACATTGACCGCTCCCTCTTTAAAACTCATGGTGGAAATTAATTATGATAGACTCCCATCTCGTTTAAATTTCCTACAAGATGCAGAGGGGGTATTAATTGCTTCTGATAGGCAGTAAAAAGCAGCAAGACCTGGATTTTTCACAAGCAATAAAAAAGGTTTTACATGGACTCGTGTAAGACCTTTTTTTTGATACATCATCAATTCAAATTTACGTAGGGAAATCAATTAAGTATCAAGGCTGAGTAATAAAGACAAACTTAGCACTATATTTTTCTTATTAAAGATTAAAACCCCAGTGCTGTCGTTTCTAGGTGGTTGCTGCCTCTACTGTTTGCTGTTTAGTTTTTCTCTTGCCTTTCCCACTATTTAAAGATGAAGTATTAGCTTCACTACTGGTTTTAACAGTTGCTTGAGTTTCAGCAGTAGGCTCTGATGATTGGCTATTGTCAAACGACTGGGCTTTGTGTCGTTGACGGCTGCTTTTCTTCAACTTGCCTACTAAATATTTGATTCTGCTGCCAGTTAAATTAATCCCTAACCCCTTCAGCATCTCTGAAACTTCATCGTAAGTGTAGCCGTACTTGTCAGAAGTCAGCTTCTCGATATACCGTCTCATCTTCCGAATGGCTTCTCTGTCTGATACATCTTCTCGCTCTTTTGGTTTCTGCTCCTTCAGCAGTTCAATAGCCTTATCAATCTTCTCTTTCGTAATCACTTCTGAATTCTGCTGTTCAGCCATTGTTATCTCGTGCAATACCTTAGCCAATTTACGAGGGTTCAACGCCCGTAGAAACGGGATGAATACGACCTAAAGAAGTAAGCTTGGCAAAAATCTGGCTTAATAAAATAGGCTCAGGCATTTCA
>NZ_JACJQW010000096.1:0-6157 GCF_014696905.1 Nostoc sp. FACHB-190 | reverse complement strand
GTATCAACTATTTTTTGGCGAAAGTCGAGGGAATATGGTTTCATTTTTACCCTTGAGTAGATACACTGATTTATTTTAATTAGTGTACTTCATTAGACTGGTAAACGCTATAAGTAATGCTTAACAGAGGTCATGATCAAGGTACTGCTTCACGAAAGTACAAGCTTTTGGGAGAATGAGTAGTGTCCAGAAAACATCGCGTAAAGCGGACAGTACTCCCCTAAATAAATGACGACCACCCCGCCAGGACGTAAACCTAACAAGCATTACAGGTCTAGAGAATACCTTACACCATCTGAGGTGCGATCGCTACTTGATGCGGCACTTAATCGCCCTGCCCGTTATGCTCACCGTGACTACACGCTGATGCTGATGATGTTTCGGCATGGGCTGAGGGTCGGTGAAGCTGTAGGTGAGGCGTGTGGCTTGCGTTGGGATGCGGTGATGTGGGGGGAACGTCAGATTTTCATTACCAGGGAGAAAGGCAGCGATTCTGGGGTGCATCCCTTGAGAGATGATGAGTTAACTTTGCTCAAGGAACTTAGAGAACAATTTCCTGATAGCAAATATATTTTCGTTTCTGAACGTGGTCAAGTGATGTCCACTGATGCGGTGCGGAAGTTGCTAGGGCGGCTGGCAGCGCAGGCAGGGCTTGATATCAAAGTCCACTGTCACATGATGCGCCATGCTTGCGGTTATTATTTGGTAAATCAGGGTTACAGCACTAGAGAAATTCAGGACTTTTTAGGGCATCGGGATATCAAACACACTGAAAAATATACCAAGCTGAATGCCCGACGTTTCCTTAATTTTGATTGGGGAGATTTATAACATTCTTGTGTTCGCCCTGGGCAATGACCCTGGCAGCACAGGCAGAACTTGATATCAATAATCGTGTATCTTAATCACTAACTAACTTTTGAGCAATTTAGTTTTCCATTGATTATTATCATCTCTAATATAAATTAATTCTAACTCGGCATTTCTAGCTTTTGCCATTTCAAATGCTACAATACTGCAATCAATAAAGATTGTACTACGTTCAATAAGCTCTGGAAGATCGCTTTTTCTGAAGCGACCTTGTTTAATATCGACAGCAAAAAGATGTAAAAATTGAAATTGCTGCTTTAAAATTTTAGTTAGTCTGGAATAATCATTTTCTTCTATTGCCTTCAAACCGCCTTTTGCTAATAAATAATGAATAATTACAACATATTTAATTTCATTAGCCATATGAATTTGCCATTCACGGAAATCAATGTTGTTATAAAACATATCCTTGGTAAAAGCTCTAATCTTTTCTTTAGATTTAATCCTTGTACCTATGGCTAATTTTTCTAGTTCATCATATCCTACGACTTTCCAAGGTGGTAATGATTTAAGAAAATTTGTTTCTTCAATAATTTCTTGAATAAGATAATCTTCTGGTAATTTTATATTAATTTGATTATTTAAAAGTGCTAATATTTTAGGTAAAGCACTTTTATTTAAGTATTGTTTATAAGGAATTACGATTTTCCATCCCTTCTTAGTAAACTCAATTTTTTCTTTTGTAACTACTTCCCAAAAAACTTGCTCAAAAACAGGGTGATACAACGCTAATAATACTGGTAAAGGGTAATTAAGCCAGTAATGTAAATGTTTTAATTCTCCTCGATAAACATACCCTTCATTGATTTCTGTTTGAAAGTAACTCTCACCAGATTTAATTTGCAAAGCAATAATCTGTCCTAATGGCTTACCATCTTTACAAACCTCAACATGAGCATCAATTCCCATATCAGCAATTGGCTGTGGACGAAACGCCCAAAGAAAGTCTCTGTTAAAAATCCTTCCTACTGTATAAACACCTTCATCAGCTATTGGGTTAAAACTTCCTTGGTTCATTACAGAAATCATGCAAAAAAAGAAACAACTTTTAGAGGTGGTTCGCTAGAGCCTGTTACTATAGTAACAATCACACAAAAAAGATGAACTGCGTACCCTTCTTGCGCGATTGAGGATATGGAGCAATCTGTATTACATTTACCAACAGTGTCAGAATATCTGGTTAAAGTGACCTCTCGACGTTCCAGCGATGACGAGGTAATAATTTATTAATCTGTGTAATTTAAATAGTATCTTTTGCGATCCAAAGGTGAATATTTAACAATAGGAATTTATGTATCTATCACAGTTGAAGTAGTTGAAGAATGTGAAAACTGATGATGGTCATAGGCAATTTTCTACGAGAATCGCTTTGTATGATGGTGATTACAATGCTTAACGACTTAATTTTTCAGGTAGCTAATAACAACACCCTGTTTGTTGAACTATTGCTTAATTTTTACCTAGATGCAGATGCTGCCGAACGGCAGAGGATTGAGCAGATATTGCTGGAGAATAAGCATGAAGATTCAGGGTATCTGGTAGTAGAAAATCTGCGACAGATAGCAGCTTATAAGGGATTGTAAGGTATTCGGGCGATCGCCTTTTAGTCGGAATTTATGCCTAAAACGACATTGGGCAAGGGGGGCAGGGAGCAAGTAATAATCTAAAAATTAGCGATCGCCCCTAGTCGGTTAATGGGATTATGACGACTTTTATACACCACAGTCTACACAGTAGGAATTAAGCCGAAAAGCGCAATGGGCTACGCCCTGCCGTAGACGAGCGCACCTACTGATTGCCGTAACTTATAAAGTCGATCAACACTTTTCTAAGTCAGTCTATTGACCGAAAACTACTAAAGCACTGCCCATCCCTACGACCGCATAAGTCGGCATGAAGCCGAGTCAGAGAGGTGACTTTCTGGCTTAGGCATCCAAGTAAGGAGCAACAGCCACCAAGGACTCTTGGTCGGTATATTATTACAGTCACTTCCAAAACTGCAACCACCACTGTTTCAGTTGCATCCAGAAACTTTGCTTTTGCTTATCGTTCTGTGGTTTCTCTGTGGTTTCGCTACTAGAAGCATCTCCAAAGTATTTCTCTTTTGCAGAACGATCATGTACTCTGGCAGTGTCAATCTCTTCTTGTGACCATTGGGCAGCCCATATAACATTATTATGTCTGATCCAATAATGAGACTTACACTTGAAACTCCAGTTACCAATCGAAGGCTCAAGCGAAATTGATTTACCGTTAAAGATTAACTTCCAATCCGTTGGGCTTAGTGGAGTAAAAACCTCGTTCCCACATCCACAGCAACATTTGTGAGCCACCGTTGCAAACTTTATAGACACATAGATAGTGTTGTCATTGAGGTTATCAGGAATATATTCAACAAATTCGTGTCTAAGCACCGTTTCAGCCTTCTAACTGGTCTTCGTTAATCAGTGTATTGCCATCTATGGTATATGTAGTGTTATGTTCGCGCTTATAGTCTCGATAGAACCCAAATATTTTTTTCCACTTTATTACAGCTAACGTTGCATTAAGAGCATTCAGTTCAGCAATCTGAATATTTTGAGCATAGTCGTTGTTACCGTTATTGTCTGAAAAAGAAACTCTTTTATTTATATGCTCACGCTGTTCTATAGTGCTAGTCGTGACTCTTAGTATCCCCCCTAACGATTCATCAACTAAATTCACACCAATTCCGACATCAATGAAAGGAATGCCAAATTCTTCTAACTTTTCGATAATTAGCTTTTTTGCTCTACCTCTATCAATGCAAAGGAATACAAACTTCATCTCCTTGAGATGACTGACACTTATTTCATCTTCAATATGGAAAGCATGAGGAACAATACCTCGATGCATTTTGGAGTACAGTTTCTGAAAGTAAGTTACCTTATAAGGGATTTCCCTCAATTCATCAATTGATGGCGCACCTGGAGACCTAAATGCGTTATGTTGCAAATATTTATCTCCATCAAATAGATGAATTCTTTTGACGGGAGTTTTGGCTACTAGATCCAACACGTATGTTCCGGTTCCACCTAAGCCCACAATAGCAACATCTTCCAGGGCTAATTTCTGAGAAATTAGATTGATACCCGCTCTACTCGATGCGGTATCACGATAATGGAATGGCGATTCTCCTTCCTCTGATTGAATAACTGAGAAATTCTTTGCTGTGACAGCCGGATCAATTGCTTGTGCAGGACTAGAAATAATAGCGATATACGTAGTCAGCTTTTCGTAATAATTTGGATATCCTTCAGGGGGTTTGCTTGAAAACGTGTGTTGAACTTCAACTCCCTGAGTGATTTGCTTTCTTGTACTCGCATTTTTGATCTGAGTTATTTCTGTCCCGTCTCTGTGGCAAGGATGATCCCCGTCAAACTCAATAACGTGTGTGCTAGGTTTAGTGGTTACATCGCCAGCAAGAGTCAATTCTGAAACAAGCATCCCGTATTTGATTTCTCGGTTGGAGTTCAAATACGGAATATTTTTGACCAACAGATAGCCTGAGTTGATCTCTAGATCAAAGCCTTCATCTTGAAGACGCTTTAAGTCAGGGCTACGACTTATCAGTTGCTGTGACATTGAAGATCATCCCATTTTTAATATGTACCGATTGTCCTTCGACTAAAGTCCCTTCAGGCTTGCTGCCTCTGCCTTTCTCGTATGTAACTGTAAAAAGAATGTTTTCGCCTGTCGGCGGATTACTAAATGCCAAAGAGACAATCTCGGTAAACGATAATTCCTTTGAAGTAACCTCTTTGAGACGACCATTCACGATGATCTTGAACTCTTTGGTGCTGTAGAAATGCTCATCTTCTTTGAGATGAATCTCATTTCCGTCATTCGGGATGACTTTATCTTCCTGGTTTCCCTCCACCTCCTGAAACAGATCGAATCCATGAGGAACATGGCCAAGTGCATAAAGTGCCGAACCTGTTGTTGGATTCGGCGACTCGTACTGTTTCCGATCTATATGGACGCGGACTTTACTATGCCCTACATTATGCTTGTGTTCTTTTTCGCTCATCATCAAATCCTCACACCTAAAAGCTAATACAATACAAACCCCTGATGCTAATAGTGATAGAGTGAAGCTATTCCATCTCTGCAACAACGTTGCTTCAGTGATTCAAGTCTGTTATATCACATATGCAACAGTGTTGCAAGAGTGAAACAAAAACTAAAGGAATTTTTTATGGCTCGGCTTACACTTGAGCAACTTGGCCCCCTCATCAAGAAACGAAGGGGCAGCAGAGGACTAAGACAAGTTGCGGCAGAAATGAATATAAGCGCCGCAACCCTATCACGGGTAGAGGCAGGAAAACAGCCTGACCTCGAATCCTTTACAAAAATTTGTGCCTGGCTCGAAGTCGATCCTGGCGAAATTCTTGGCTACAAGGAGCATGGAGAAACAGAAACTGCATCCAAGCCCAACCAAACGGTGATGCTTGCTCACTTTAAGGCAGGCAAGACAATGAGTCCAAAGACCGCGCAACATTTGGGTGCATTAATTCTTGCTATTCATCAAGCTGCCGTGGCAGAGGACGAGGAATGATCGGCCCAGTATCAAAAAATGATGAAGCACTGTTCGTCCGGGGTTTCAAATCACGATGCGAGAACACTGCGATTCAGGTCAGGTCACATTTAGGACTGAAAGATACAGACCCATTGCTTGCACGCGAAGTCGCAAAATATTTAAATGTATTTATCTGGGAACTCGCCAATGTGCCTGGCTTACCCCGCGAAACGCTTCGTTACCTTCAATCACCGGAGGGCGATGAATGGTCTGCCGTTACCGTCCGCTCAGGAACAAAAGACATTATCGTACTCAATCCGTCCCATTCAGTTGCCCGCCAATCCAATGATCTGATGCACGAGCTGGCTCACATCTTTCTTAAACATGAATCGAGTCAGATTATCGTATCTGATAGCACTGGCATAGGCTTTCGTACATTTGATAAGCGCCAGGAAGCAGAAGCCGATTGGTTGGGTGCTTGTCTCTTACTTCCTAGACCTGCTATCGCTGCCACTCATCGTCAGAAGATGGATATTGAAGCTGCGGCCGATTACTTCGGTGTAAGTAAGGAGTTGTACAAGTACCGACTACGCATAACGGGCGTAGAGAAGCAGCTATCTCGTCAAGCATAGCTATGTGTAGCGAACTGCAAACATCCAGGGCTAAAACTGCAAACAAGGCGATTTTGAAACCACATTATTTGCAAATAAGGTTCTGCTCAAAACGACATTATTTGCAAATGAAACTGCA
>NZ_JACJQW010000095.1:0-6427 GCF_014696905.1 Nostoc sp. FACHB-190 | reverse complement strand
ACGGCTCAAAAATCTCCGCTACTTTTGAGAATGGAAAGCTCAAATCTAAAAAGCAATCCCGACTCAAGTAAGCTTTAGAAGCATCGTAAATTTCTCTGCCTCTTTCAACCCAGACCAACATCTGGGTTTTTTAGTACCAACAAACTACTGCAAATATTTACTGCATTTTTAACAGCACCAAATTTTGTCAGCGCGATTATTAATCCCGTACCGGGACTTTCAGCAAGGGGCTAAAAATAGCACGGGAATGCCAACAGCTTATCCAATGGCATTCCCGTGTTCACTTCAGAAGAAAAAAAGGTTTGGCGGGGGCAATCGGGTGATAAGTGATGGGGGCGATCGCTAACTCATAAGTGTTTTAAATGCCCACTCTAGCGTTTTCTCGATGCCGTAGCTTATGGCTACACCTCTAATGGCGGGTTCATGAATAGACAGTATTGCCAAAGTAATCAAAGCGGCGATCGCTATCTGCTGTTTGTTCATCTTCAATAAATCCAAATGGTCAACATTAATTTGTCAATCTCTGCTGGCTGACAATGTTGATCAATGTGGTGCAACCAAATTAACCCTACTCAGCTTATCTACAGGTGGGGCTTTGGTATATTGGATGTTGGGCCAATCTCTCTGACGCAATCTCAAAAGTTTGTTATCTAAAGTATGCCAAAAACCAGGTATTAAACTATAATTCTCTCGTAACTTTTCCACTTAAATGTAACGAATAGCGATGAGCGCAGGTCTAGACTCTTGCCAGCTACTCTTTATTTGGCAAAATTAGATATTGGTCATGTTTTACAAGGATAATTAATATATTCTTTGACAAAAGCAACTGAAAAATTTATGGCACAACAACAGTTTTATTCTCAGATTTTTTATAATGTAATCGTTATAGATGAAGCATGGAACTTTAAAAGTGCAACTCATCATAATTTTTTAGATAAACCCTGTCAAGGCGATTATCTTAGATTGAGTGATTTAGAGCCATTTTATAAAATCGAAAAAGTGATTCTTTATGGACAAGCTATAAGATTAGGTTCATCTCATAAACCTAGTTTTTTAAAAGCAGATGAAGCGGTTTCCGGCTGTATTCTTGTGCAAGAAGTAAAAAATAATGATATTACATTAAAAGCATTAACTGAGTATGAGGGATAAAAATAGTCTATTACTAATACCAACTCTTAAGTTTTTTAGCGGATTATAAATAAAAAAATTAGGCAGTAAACTTTTAATGCTTTAAAATTCTAATTAGGAGAAATCATGAAAAATCAATATTTAAAATATTTAAATACTCATTTAGAGGTAATTAAAGATAAGATTTCTGAAGATTTTACTACATTAAATTTTACAGATGGTAGGCATCCCAGAGAACGTATACCTTATGTTAATGATGAAGATATAAATGTTCAAGTTGCCTCTGTTGAAATTGAAGACGTACATATAAAAAATCAGGATGAACATTCAATTACTTTTAAATTAGTTTCTAAAATTCTCTTTGATGTTTCTTTAAGTTTCCCTGATTTGGATACACAATATTATGATGACGATGAACAAGAAGTAAGAACTTTAAATACAGATACACATAGGATTAATTCTAGGCATTATGTAATTCCCATAGAAGTTGTGATTAATCTTGAAGACGATGAAGCAGTAGAGATTGAGTCAATTTCTTTAGAAGTAAATCAACCAATCCCTATAAGTTGGTAGTTAAGCAAGTCTTAATCAATTTATTTAAGCAATCGCTTTCGTCCTGCGTCAATATAATAGGTTTTCAATGCCTTTGTATTCTTACTAAGCACATCAAACATTGATTAACTTAAATTTAGACAACATTTAATCCATCTGGAACAAGCTCAACCAAATTAATAGCCTCATCAATCTTTATCCCTGGCTTGCGATTGTCGTATGGGTTTAACTCATGCTTGGCGTTGTGGTCATCAAGTCGATTTTGGTAATTCTCCAAAATTTTCTTGATAGTTCAGCTAAATTTACTGCATAAATTACTGCATTTAGTCACTGTATAACATCGCAGGTTAAACTAAATGCAGTATTTTTTTACAGTAGATAAAGCAGTAAAATATGACTGTAATTGCCATGACAAATTTAAAGGGAGGGGTCGGAAAATCCAGTACAGCCGCCCATTTCGCCTATTGGCTATCCATCATCAAGAAGAAGAAAATTTTAGTTGTAGATGCCGATGGACAGGGTAGTACCTCCACATGGCTAGAGGGACTTGACTTAAATGTGCCGTGCCATCGAATCACCGACCCCGACACGTTAGCAGAAGAAATTCCCCGCCTGGAGGAGGAGGTCGAATATCTTGTGGTTGACAACGCGGGTAACTTAGGTGAGGCCACCCGTTGCACCTTGCTTACTGCAAAAATTGCAGTAATTCCAGTGACTCCTTCGGGCCTTGACCTAATGTCGGCAGCCACGGCTGTCAAAATGGTTCGTCAGATTCAAAAGGCAAGAAGTGGGCTACCAAAAGCAGGTATTTTTATTAATCGTGGGATGAAGAATACAAGGCTACTCAGGGAGGCCCAGGAGTTATTAAGTCAGCTAGAGGGCGTAACTGCTTTTAAACAAATCATCTATCAACGTCAAGCGATCGCCGATGCCTTTCTTCAAAAAACCACCGTCTGGGGAATGAAAGGCGCACAAGATGGGGCAGAGGATTATCACAAATTATTTAACGAGATTTTGAGGTTGGCCAAATGACTAAGAAACCTCGAAATGCTTTGACAGAGTTAGTGTCACAATTCTCATTTGATGACCTAGCCCCAGAATCAACTGAAAAACCGAAATCTAGTTCTAGTTCCAAGCAAGAATCTTCACCCAAGGCATCCAAAAAACGAACACAGAAAACAGAGGATAAAGTCAATTTACTGGAGAAATTAAAACAGCAATCTAAGACAGAAACAACCCGCATTACCTTAGATTTAGACCCAGACACTTACGAACAATTGAACCAACTTGCCGAATATACAGAGATGACCAAAGCCAAACTGCTGAGGGCTTTGATTCAGGAGATGGCAAAATTACTGCAAAAAATACAGTAAAAAAATGCTGTCTTTTGCTGGCTTGCATCAAAAAAGACATTTCATTGCAGCGAGTTTACGTGCCGAAGTTTTAAAAAAGACTTCAGAATGAATCTTGTCTTAAGGTGACAGGATATGGATGAAGTCGTCAAAAAATTAGCTGTATTGGGTGTGCCTGGGGTAATTTTAGTAACGGAGTCATCGTGCTAAAACGAAGACCCTTTGACAACAGATTGACAAGATATTTGTTTTCCTTGACAGTTAGAACTATTTTTAATCCTCTAACTCCGCCCTAATATCTTCTCTGTGAGCATCAGAGATATAACCGTCAGCAATGCTGCGTAACATTGTCGCTGTTCTAGGATAACTATCTGCTAATACAACTGCGTAAAAATGATAGGTTTCAGCTAATTGTCTTTCTTGAATTCCGCCTTCACCTATTGATTTTGTCCAAACTCCACGCTTGTTAAAAACACCAGTTGCTATAGCCAGTTCCATCTGTTTACTAGCAACTTCTTCAATAACTTCTCGAACTGCGATATCTGGCCATAGACCGTCTGAGGATTTGGAGTATCCCATCTTAGAAGACATATACCTCATCAAGCTGTATGACTCTGATTTTATTGCCATAGAGAAAAGATATATTTCCCAAAGTGGGATACTCTCTGGTGATTTCGGTGCGTATGCTAAAAGATGACCAATTTGTATGTCTGCTATTTTACCTCTTCCACTTTCTTGACTAGCCACTCTGGCTTGTAATACCCAATTTTTTAACTCTTCTAAATCAACAGTTCCATCTTCCTTTAACCCTGGTACTTGATGCCATGATTCAAGTAACTCATAACCTAACATTGCACGGTTTAAAGTAGCCTGATCAATTTCCACTGGTTCATCTATATCCTCTTCTGATTTATACACAAACTTTAGAATTTGCACAAAAAATAGAGGGTTTTTGGAAAGCTCTTGGTAAAGAAGTTTAGGTTTTCGTTCTGAATGAACCAGTAGCGGTAAGTATACCCACTCCAAAAAAGCAAGTTTGTCATCTTCAATATCACCTACTCTTTCTAGAACATTAAAACTTTGTTCAATATAGTACGTAGTAAGTGTGGTATCTGGTAGTGGTTTTTCTTGATAACGATCAATCGAGGCGGCTTTTTCCAAAATGTTCACTAATACGGTTGATGGTAGGGATTTATTTTTATCATTGTGGTACAAATTGGCTAGGTTTAATGCTGCATAGGGGCGATTAAATTCTAATAGTTTAAAGATAGCAGTTTCTTGTTCATCTTTTTTAACCCAACCTGCCTTAGTAGTCTGCCAATATAAATTTTCTAATTCTTTGCTAAAAGGAATTAACAAATCCCAAGTTCGTTTTTCAAAAGGTAACGCATAAAACAAATTGACTACTTCTTGTTTAGACCACTGGTTATTTTTAGCAATATCGAGAATATTTTCTACCCAATTCCATCCACAGATTTCTAAGCGACGACGTACAAATCCTACTGTCAGATTGTAGAGGCACTGGTTATCATTTCCTAGAGTTTTAGTTAGTAAGTTAATTTCAGATTCTTCCGTGATTTCTTCTATGTTGCCAATTGCAGCACCTAGTAAACCAGGCTCTTTTACCAATTCCGCCATTTCTAAAAAAATATTTATATCAGCTTGAAAGTAAATTCTTCTTGCTGCTGCCATTTGAGCTTGCTTAATTTTTTTATCTCTTGTTTCCCAATCGTTCTTTTTGTGAATACGATATAGAAAATTAGGGTTAAAGGAGAATAAGCAGGCATAACGATATATTATATTCTGGGGTTCAAATCTTTGGTAGAGTGAATAAAATTTCTCAACTGATTCTGCGGGTAATGCCCACTTAGTATATGAAAATTCTTTGTGTTTGTAAATGATTCTTCTGAGAGTGTCACAGATTAGTGCTAAGTCTTTTTCTTGGATATTGGTAGTATCTACTGCTAGTAGATGATTGAAACTTTTTTCTTGTAATTGAGGAGGCAGAGATTCTATTTTATTAATTACATCACACAATCTATTATTATCATTTCCCATATTAGAAAGGACTTGCTGTATAACAGCATCTACATTGTTCCAGTATTCAGCCAAAGTAACGTTTGGGGTATAATCTGCATTCCAATCTCGCCAATGAGGTTTATAAATTGGGTGTGAAATACCACCGCTATTTTCTGGAAGTAAGTTACAAAGAAGTTGCCAAGCAATCTTTGGTTCACACTTAATAAGTGTGTCAATAACTCGTAAGCGTTGAGCAAAGTTAGCTGATGTTTGAGGGTTCCAGCATAAAAAAATTTCACACAAGCTACGAAATGGACGGTTGATAATTTTTCCACCTGGATCTAGTCTGGAAAGTTTCCCAAGAATCAATGTAACTCGTGACAGATATTGTGCTTCCCAAACAAGCACTTCCAAAGCCCAAAGCAACCCCGTGTGAGGACTACCACCAAAAGATTCCTCTTGTAAAAAGATTTGTACTAAAGTTGCATTATCTCCTGTTAACGCATTGTCAACAGCTTCCAAAAAAACTTCTGGTGCTGCTTCAGCCAATGTGGGTAGAAAATATGCCAGTGATGCCCAAATCTGCCAGTCAACATTGGAATTTAACAACTGATATATAATTCCAGAGACTCTTTCTTGAGCAGGCTTTGTATCTTGAGTTTCCGACGGTAGCCCCCTTGTTGCTAAAATTGCTAAAGTTTCTGCCAGTCCCTTTCTGAGAAAGCCTGAGTTTGGTAACTCCTTACCATATATGCTGGCTGCAAATCTTTGGTCTAAGGGTAACTCATATCGTGGGTCAATGGTTCCTAAAACCGAAAGTGTAATGCTTTTAAATGATTCTAAGTCGTCCCGGACAATGAATCGTGATAAAAGATACCATGAATCTTCACGGGAAATTAGCTGCCAAACACTGCCCACTTGTCGAATAGGAGGGTCAGAACTCTCTTTCCAACGTGACATATCTGCTATAACTTCTGCATAGGGTTTGCCAGCTAGTTTAGAGATCGCTTCTCTGTCCCCTTCTTTTGAATCGTCCCATGCTCCAGCCAGTAAAATCGGAATTAAAGCTCGCGCATTTTCTGGTTTTGCCCAATTAGGAGTATGTATTTCCGGTGCGACTGCAATTAACCGCCGTAAAACGTTAATATTTTTCTTTGAATCTTTAGTTAATTTATAAGCTCGTTCTTCTGATATTCCCATATCTACCAAAGCCTGCTTAAAGTCTGTTTTATTGGGACGAGAAAGCACCGCTCCATCTTTAGCTGTAGCGAACTGCAAACATCCAGGGCTAAAACTGCAAACAAGGCGATTTTGAAACCACATTATTTGCAAATAAGGTTCTGCTCAAAACGACATTATTTGCAAATGAAACTGCA
>NZ_JACJQW010000094.1:0-6764 GCF_014696905.1 Nostoc sp. FACHB-190 | reverse complement strand
CCATTACCAAAGTCGATAACTGTTAATTTCTTCGGTAATGCTTGGCCAAACAATGCCCCCATTCCTTCGGGAACAACTTTTAGCACTTCTACCTTGACTTCTGAGGGTTTGCCAGCCAGGACAGCGTGGTATTCTCCATTGAGTACTTGGGTTAAGTCTTTTGCTAGAGCGACATCATGCAAGCTGACGACTAACTTTAAATGCCATGCTTTGCGGTGTGGCAAATGTGCTAATGCTCCCAATAGCGTTCTCAGGGCATTCTTTACCTTATTCTCATTGCTATCTGTGTTGCGTTCAAAATGATCTCCGGCACGAAACGCGGATTCGCCAACTGTGTATGCTGTCCCATCAAATTCCACTCTACCTGGAACATCTTCCATATCTGCTGTGGAAATATAGCTAGGAACTCTCACCACCTCAAAGCCATCGACTAAAAGTTTCAGGCTACCGTAGCCATTGTCAAAGCCGGCTGGAAAAATTTTTTGCAGTGCGTGGACATTCGTCATGTTGCTTTGCTCCAATTCAAAAAAGTCATTGATGTTAATTGCGGCATAAAATCAGGGCTTTTTGAGGATACCCTAAATGGGGGTCAAATGTAACCTATATAACCCCCATTTGACCCCCATCTGTGAATTTTAATTGTTGGGGGTTATATGACCCCCATTTGACCCCTATTTGTAGTTTTGGATTTTTTATTAACGGTACTGATTTTTAGTAATTTTAAAAAATTGATTTTGGGAATAAATAATTTTAGATTTTGAATTGAAGCACGATCTTTCCTAAAAGTGGCTTAAAAATTTTCTATTGAAATGGGTGAATTTCTTATCTACCCAAGATAAATCGCTTTTTGACCAAACCCCTTGGGGCGGGGTGTGGGGGAGAGATAAGAACATCGAACCACCGCACGGATACAAGCCCCGTTTTTTAGGACGATTGCATTGGGCGGAGTTCCAATAATGCTTTCACTACACCCTACCCCCTGCTCTTGACAGGTGATACGGCGTACAAATTATTGCATGATGGCAAACTTTAGGAATAGACAAGAAGGCTTCCCTTATGCTTCACAGAATATTCTTTGCCAATATAAGCAGCAGTTAAGGCTTATCAGATTATTACTTGCCCACTGGTTCAGCCTTTTCTACCGAGTCATCATTTAATCCAAAAGTTAATTCCAAAGGAGTGCGGGACGGGTACGCCTTCACTACCTGCCGATAAACATCATAATTAGTAGGTAGCGTTTTCTGTTGCTCACCTGCTCCATAAGTAATTTGATATTTTACCGTTTTCTGTAGTTCTGGTTTGCCTGCTTCTTCTTGAGGTTTTTTGCGTTGTTCTACTTCATCAATGCTTGGGCGTAGTGGCACAATTGGCCACCATAGTCCTTGATCGTCCGGGCCGATAACTGCTCCTGCTGGTTTCAATCCATTCCGATTGAGTACTGATGCAGTGCCAAAGCTTTCAATTCGCGGTTGGGGTGCATTAGTTAAGTTATTGGCATACTTTACTTGCCAGATATAACTGGTAAGTGCTGTCGCTTCGTACTGCTCAACACTCGTGGTGCTACAACTTGTCAGGGTCAGGGCTGTTAGTACAGTTAGCTGTGCAGTTAAACAGGTTAACTTTGGCATTATTAATGGGTGGCTATGTCTGCCAATTTATTCTTAAGTTCGATAGTACTATCATCCCTTCCACAGTGAAGGGATTGCTGCTATCTACTTTTAATGATATCGCTGAGTCTGTTTTTGACTGCTGATCTATTACTTGGATTTAGCAACTAATTTCGCTTAACGAGAGACTTTGAGCGATCAATCACTCCTTCTAAAAGTTATTGGCACGTTTCTTCATCCACAAATTGAGCAATCACTCTATCTCTACACTGTTAAGCTTGATGCTGGCTTAGGTTCTCTATTTCAGCTAATTTTTTTTGCAAAATTATTTTTAGTTCTTGAAGCTGCTCAGTACTTGCCTGAATTAATGATGTTTCTGATAAATTACTGATTTTTTGAATTATAGATTTGACTTCTTTGGATTCTGATTTTGTTGTTGTTAAGTATTTAGCTTTAACTTGCTTAATAAGTTCGCGTGTTTCTGGTACTGTAAGATTTTCTGCTAAAACTTTTTCTGTGATTTTAGTTCGTTCTTTTTGAGCCTTTTCTTCAGATATGTCTAAAGCTTTTGCAGATAAAGTTGCCAGTGCCAAAGCGTGCGCCCCTTTCAATCCGTTATAGCGAATTGCCTTTTTTAAATCATCAGGTAGGAACAGCATCGGTAAAAGATTAGATTTTACTGAAGCAGGGTTCAATCCTAACTCTAACAATCCTAAAAACAAACTTTGTTCTTCACCTATTACATTTAAAGTTTCTAATCCTAACTTTTGTTGCTCTAAGTCCAAAGCAACTAATTTTGTCAACTCTTTACTCTTCCCATCACGTTCTATACGTTTAAGCACAGTTGCTAGTACTGTAGAAATTTCTTCTAAATCCAATTCTGTTGCTTTATTTAGTTCTTGAACAATAGCTTCAGCTTTGTCTAAGGGGTTTAAGTCTTCAAATCCGAGAAAAGTAATGAGAGATGATTGTGTTAAATCTTTGGGCATTGGAACAATAACAGCCCGGATAGACTTCCATCCTAATAGCTTTGCCCCTTCAGTACGCAGTTGCCCATCAAGCAGTATGTAACGCCCATTTTTTTGGGCTACAAGAATGATAGGAGTAATCTGCCCGTGTTTTTTTAATAGTCGTGCTTTTGCTTGAATTGATTCTACAGTAATTGTTTGTCTTGGTTGATTGGGATTAGGATCAATTAATTCCAGATCAATTTCCACTTCTCCAGAATGATTCCGCAGTTTTTCTCGCAATAACTGTAACTCGTTCTCAAGTTCAGGAGCTTGCTTGATTCTTAGCTGTTCTACTTCTGCTTGCAATTGAGCAATTTTTTTTTCTTGCTCGGTTTTTTGAACTGCCCCTTTGAATTTTTCCCCTATTTGTGGTAGTGCTTTCGGCATAGAAGTTCCTCACTTACTTTTGATTAATTCAACCACATCATCTGCAATTTGCTTAAAATCTTTACAAGCTGGATGTTTATTTCGATATTTATGCAGAGGTAATCCATGTGCGCTGGCATTTTTAAACTCATTAGAACTACGAATTTTTGGATACAATTTAACATTTAATTGTTCTGCAATTGCTGGCAGTTGTGAGTAGTACTGCCTGTGCATTGCTATCGCCTCATCATACATACTTGGCACGAAACCCATGATAGAAGGCTTAGGATCTAACTGTAGTTCTTCAGATGTATTGATACACCATTCAACTAACTCTGCGGCACCTGAAATCGCCTTCATTTCAAGCTGTATCGGCACTAAAAGATGAGTGGCGGCTGCTAAAGCATTTACATTCAGCATTCCCAAAGTAGCTGGACAATCTATAATTACCAAGTCATGATGTAACGGATACTTGTGCAGCCTATCCGCTAAAGTATATTCTCCTCGTTTACGAATTACTAGATCATTGCCTGTATCGGCTAGTAATGGATGTCCTTGACAAACTTCTATTCTTGCCTCATCCCATGCTGATTCTAAAACCCAGTCGCCTTTAAAATCTTTTGCTAAAACTTTGACCATTGTGTTTTCTGCTTCGGCTGCTTCTAAACCACAAAAAACATCAAGCGATCTCTGTGGATCTAAATCTAGCAATGCTACCTTGTGTTTACGCTTACTAACTTCATAAGCTAGATGTACAGATAAAGTACTTTTACCGACACCACCAGCATTCGCCAAAACCGCAATAACTACTTGTGCCATCAAAAACCTCGCCATACATAACTATGGGATTGATTTACCAAAAACATGGGTCTAAAGCCTTGCCCTTCAAGGGCGACTTTGCTTAATTTAGGAATAATCTAAGTTTTTATCTCCATATTTTTGGCAAAATAATAATATGAAAACAATGAAGTTTAAGCTATATCAACACAAAAAAAATAGACATCTCAAGCGCATGATTAATGCTGCTGGGGTCATCTACAATCATTGTATTGCTCTACATAAACGCTACTACAGAAGGTGGGGCAAGCATTTGAGTTGTGCCAAACTTCAGTCTCATATTGCCAAATTAAGAAAACGTAATCCTTTCTGGCAATCAGTAGGCTCTCAAGCAGTACAAGATATCTGTCAACGCATCGAGAAAGCTTACCAATTGTTTTTTAAACATAACAAAAAAGGAGTTAGACCACCAGGATTTAAGAAAGTTAAAAAATACAAATCATTCACCCTTAAACAAGCAGGCTATAAATTTTTAGGTAGCAACAGGGTGAAAATAGGTCAGCGAGTATATCAATTTTGGAAATCGAGAGACATAGAAGGAACAGTCAAAACTTTAACCATTAAACGCACAGTATTAGGTGAATTATTTATGGTTGTGGTGGTTGATGAAGGCAACAAATCAGAAATTGAAGTCAAGACGGGTAAAATCGCTGGTTTCGATTTCGGATTGCGGACATTCCTTACTTGCTCAGATGGTACAACAATTGAGTCACCCCAATTTTTTAAGCAGTCACTCAACGCCATCAAAATAGCCAGCAGGCAGCATTCCCAAAAGTTGAAAGGCTCATCTAATCGTGAACGAGCTAGAAAGAATTTAGTACGTCGATACGAAGATGTTTCTCATCGTCGGCTTGATTGGTTTTGGAAGTTGGCACATCATTTGACTGATAAATTTGATGTGTTATGTTTTGAAACACTAAACCTCAAAGGAATGCAGCGTCTTTGGGGGAGAAAAATCTCTGATTTGGCGTTTGGAGAGTTTCTACAAATACTAGAATGGGTTGCCAAAAAGAAGAAAAAGAGGGTTGTTTTCATCGACCAATGGTATCCCAGCACTAAGACTTGCTCTTGCTGTGGATATGTTTTAGAAAGTATTGAATTATCAGTTAGAGAATGGCGTTGTTCGGGTTGTCAGTCAGTTAATGGCAGGGATGAAAACGCCGCAGTTAATATTCTTATGGTTGGGGCATCAACCATCGGGTTAGGCGATATAAGCCGGTTTGAAACTGCAATTGCTGTTTGAGCCTAGAATCCCCACGCCTTTAGGCTGGGGAGTATGTCAAAATAATTGCCTTAACGTTCACGTCTTTAGGCAAATATCATACATTCATTCTTTGTTTGATTGATTTTAAGTTTTAGCAAATATCAATCTCTACATCAAATAAAATGTCGAATTTTAAAATCCGACATGTTTATAAGAAATTAAGCTTTATAAGCCTTGAGAAAAACGATCACACTTTGCCAGTCAAATGTCTGGTTCAGCAAATACTGGGTGAAAGTTACTTTGAGCCTTTCTAATTCTTCTAATTTGACACTCCTCAGCGTGAACGCACGGGGATTCTTGGATCTAAGACATAACTTGCTCATACAGGCTTTCACCAACAAGAGTAGAGGTTACATCTCCCCAAGCGTTGCTTGCGTCTAGCGCAAAGGTTCCGGTATGCCCTACCGTACCCAATCCTCGACTAAGGATGATCCTGGCTGCGTTTTCATCCCTATCCATTGGATGACACCAGAGGAAAAAGCCAAACTTGATCAAGTCAACCCTGTATTACCCAATGGACGCAGAAAGCACAAAATTCATCAGTTGCTTGAGGAGACAACGAAACAGAGATTGTCGCCACATATCACATCAATTTTGATTCTGATGAAGTCGGCTAATTCTGTAGCAGAACTGCGGCGTTTAGTGCAAAGACAGTACGGTGTAGATCAGCCCAACTTGTTCGATGGCTGGAAAATTGAGTAGGCGATCACTACGGGTTAACAAAACACCTGTTTGATAGTACGATTGTTCTATATATAATTCAATTGGCAAGTAAAATATACTGAATGCTTCTGGTGATCTCATCCAGAAGCATTTTATTTGCTGCGGCAGCGATCGCTCAAGAAGACTTCTGAAAATCAACATCACTCCGATAAATCTTAGCCCTGGGCTTACCCTTCTTAGCAGGTGCAGCTACAGCAGACTTTTTAGGAGGCCCTGGAGGACGACAGGTTTCGCAGTATAAAGGGCGTGGGCCATACGTCTCACGAGAAGTTGATTGATCGCATTGCTTACAGACGAAGTTGAATGTGCGCGTGTGTATCTGACGTTTGTGCGCTCTGACTGTGTACTCTTTGACTTGAATTTCTTTGCTTGCCATTAGTTGGTGTTAACTCTAAAAAGTGAATAATCTAGAAGCCAAAATTAGCAGGAGATTTAGAAAATATGGCAGTTATATTCTTGAAACGACAAGTTTATACTTAGTTCTCAACAGTTATTAGTTATTAGTGAACAGTTCTAAATCACTACTTAACAGTGACGTTCCTACTACTCTTTGACATACTCCCCCGAATTCAATTCGGGGGATTCTAGGCTCAAACAGCAATCGCAGTTTCATACCGACTTACATCACCTAACCCAACAGTCGATGCCCCGACTGCACAAATATTGCGACTGGCGTTTTCATCCCTCCTATTAAAGTCTTTAGCTTGAACTGACAGAAGCCTCTCACCTACCCGTTCACGAAGTGTTCCCGAAGGGTAGGGAGATGATGAGATGAATGGCAGGCTAATTGATGACAATCTTCCGACCGATGCCGATAGGCAAGGGAGGAAGATATGGAGGAAACCATTGGTGACAAGTTAAAGCTGTAAGTCTTTTGTCAAGAGGCTTTGAGAGAATTGTTGAAAAAAAACTGGTCAGACCCTCGTTGAAGATCAGGAAAAGGAGCGACAATTAACT
>NZ_JACJQW010000093.1:0-6883 GCF_014696905.1 Nostoc sp. FACHB-190 | reverse complement strand
TGAAATGCCTGAGCCTATTTTATTAAGCCAGATTTTTGCCAAGCTTACTTCTTTAGGTCGTATTCATCCCGTTTCTACGGGCGTTGAACCCTCGTAAATTGGCTAAGGTATTGTAAGATAAAAAATACTGCTATTTCACATTAGATATACATGAGTGTCCAGTAGTTGTTATGCGTTATTAACTAGGAAAACATGAAAAACACATTGTTTATGCCGTATTTAACAGTAATTTTTATGTGCTAACAATGTGTTTTACTGTAAAAGCACGTTGAAAACACGCTCTTTTGCTGCAATTCTTATAAACTGATGCTGTAATTGGCTTCGGTGCGGCGTGACAAGGCATACTGAATGGGACGCTCACTCAATGATTAAGTACACAATCATGAAGCAGAGCATCTTTTACTACTGATAGGTCAGTAGAAATGAAAAGCGATAAATTTTCTCAGGTCACTGTCGGGTTACATTCGGCTGGCATCGAGGCAAAGTCTGAGTAAATCTCAGCAGGCAGACAACGCAAAATAATCATCAGCAAGCCAGCCCTAACAGCCGGGGTGCAACTTTGCAGAATTCGCCGCATTGCAGTGTTAGTAACCCTTGTGGCAACTTCAGCTATATACTTCAGGGCATCATCGGGGGATGATTCCGATTCAGTAATCAGCATGGGGAAGTATTCATGGGCAAACCACCTTTCCTCATCGCTAAGGTCTGTCAAATTTTTATTACTATCGCTATAAAGACTATCTAATAGCAGTAGTAATATTTTTTTGAACCTGCGCCACCCCCCCCAACGCTGCGTAAATCGGCTAACCCAACCTTGGGAGATGTCCAAAATCTTGGCGATCGCATTTTGGCCAATTTTCTGCTGCGACTGCCAAAGCTGGGTGAAAGTGTTGACAATGGCGTGTCCGGTCTGCTGTTCGCGGCTACCCGCTTCAACGCAGAAATCGCAGGCATCAACAACCTCTAATTTCACCCCTGGCAGTTCGGATAGGAGGAAACTAAGGTCATAATCAGCACAGAAGTAGAAAGTTAGCTTTTCTCCTGGGCGACGGTGGGCGCGTAATCGGCCAATCTCTTGAATAATTTCAGCCCTGACCAACTGGATAAGATACTCTTGAAAAGTGCTGTTCTTGTCTTCAAGGTTGACCTTAACACCTGTCATCACTTGAAAATGTGCTGCCAACGTACCGATATTTTGGTAGGGAATGCCAAAAGAGGCGATCGCATCGGCATCACTAAAACGATTAACACCGCGACCATCGACAAAGTGACCGTACTCAATCCGGTCTTCTGCCTCTTGTGCCACCTGTTTCCACTCGATAATGCCCAAACGCTTATGGAGCATTAACAAAGTTTCCTTGAGGGCATTAACACGGGCAGTTAAGGAACGGGAGCGATTTTTAGACAGTTTACCTAGTCCAGCCACATTAACCACCCTTAAATTGCTGTAATCGGGGCGTGATTGCTCGATGATCAGCAGAGGTTCATGGTAGTTGAGTTTGACTTTCAACTGTTCTGGGGGGGTAGTGGCATCGAGGTAAATATTAAAATGGGCAGAGTTAGCCAAATCTCGATACTTGGAGTTAGGGCGAGAAATAGTGATTTCACCCCATTTACAAGCCAAGTAACCTTCACCCTTCCAAGCTTCCAGGAAATCAGGCAACCAGTACAACGGTAATCCTAGAAAATCCTTACCAGCTTGTTTTGCGCTGTCCTTAACAAGCTTTTTGGCAGCAAAACGGGCGGCGGCACTTTTAGAAAGTTGTTGATCCGTTTGGATATCGAGAGAATCTAAATCAGCGAGAAATTTTAAATTAGGCTCTACTATCTGCCGAATCGCTTCAACATCTAAATCTTGGGGAAACTCCGGTAATACTGCCCTTAATGCCGCATCATCAAAGCCATAGCGAGAATCAGGCTTAATATCTTGGGCAAGAAGCTTACGCAAAATCTGGAAAACTGGCTGGAGTTTTGACCATTGGTCAGGCGGTAAACCTGTAGCCAGTTGCCCCACAGTAGTATCAAAATCTTTTAACTTGACTTGAATTTCGCGCACAGGCTGAATCAGCGTACCAGCTTCTTCCCAAATCCGCCCAAGGGTGAAAGGTTGACCAGCAGCGTTAGTTAAAGTAACTGGTGTAGAGTCGGGATGCGCTCGAATTTGAGAGAAATTTTGAATAACTGTGCGCTTAAGATAGCGGAAGCCGAAACCCTTACCATGAGCGAAACGGCACTGGTTTTGGAGGGGACAACCGTTACAGATGGGGCTAATAGAACTTTCTTCAAAGTCTAAACTGACAAAGTTTTTATCACGAAAGCCTTCAAATAAATAACTGCGGTGACAATTGCCGATGGTATCAGGAGTTTCACCCAGTTTCGGGCGCAATTGAAACGGCTCACCCATTGGGGTGGTGCGGGTGGGGTCGATTTTTAAGCCATTGTGCCGTACTGGGAGGTCAACAAAGTTAGCCTCAATGGGCAATGTTGAGGGGTTGCGGTGGTTGGCATCCTGGTAAATTAGTTTCTCAATCCCGAAAAGGGCGGCGGTGAGTTGACCAGCGTTGTGCGACTTGCCCAAGCCTGGGTGTGAATTATCTAAAATCTGCGTCCAGCCCTTAGAGATGGCTTCAACCCAGGCGGCAATATGCTCATCTGGGGAACAAGTAATAGAAATATCACCTGTAACGTCGCTACGGTGTGGGATATTGCCACGCTTGTAGACAATTACCTGCCGTACCGGCGTAGTAATTTGGGGTTCGGGCTTTGGTGCTGGTGGTGTTGAAAATCCTTTGGCTGCTGCTGTAACAAATGGGGCGATCGCCTGCTTTAATAAATCTTTGAAACTGGTCAAATCTTCTCGGACTTGTCCTAGTTCCCATTGTTCGCGGCTAATCAGCCCTTGGTCACGTTGATATGGTTCATATTGCCGTTGCGGGAAGCGAAAGCCGTACTGTTTGGCAATGTGAAACAGTGTTCCAATCGAAATTCCTCCGCGTCGGAAACTGCGAATTTTGGCGCGAATGTTCCAGGTTGTACTAGGAATGGAAGGCGACCACTTCTCGGCTATGATTTCGGCTTCAGATGCCCCATAGTGATTGACCAAAGCCATCAACACTTGGCGGCATTCGTCGTAATTGCCACTGCCGGGGGAGCGGGGGGGGATGAATGATAGTGCTTGTTGGATCAGCTGCTCGATGTCCCAACCTTCAACGTCGGAAATCTCGCGGAACTGTTGACGGCGTGACTCAATTTCTTTGATGCGTTGCTGGTATTCTTCCCTCTCCCTTTGGGCGATCGCAATTGCTTCAGTGACCCACTCATCTGGTAAAGTGGCTTCTGGGTTGACTATGAGAAATTCTGCTTCTGTGTTGCCGTAAAAAACCCGGCTGGCATCTTTACAGGCTGGGTCGTGTGGTAGCTGCTGCATTAGAAACCGTGTACAAGCTTCTACTGTGTCAGCACCCTCAACATATTGGGGCAGAGGGAAAATCAACCGGAATTTATGCCAGTCAGGTTTATGACTGGCAGTGGTGTACATTAAAGCGCAATGTTTTTGAATGAAGGGATGGACTAGGGCTTGTTCAATGGTTAATTCTGGATCGTAAACCTTAATGGAATTGCCGAAATCATCCTTAATTGGCTTGCCATCCTCATCACGGGCAACATCAGAATTATCGATGTCGAGTAGTAGCCAGTGAGAACCTATGACATTGGCTTTACTTCGCCATTTATTACCTAATAAGCCTGCACAGATGGCGTGACCTGCTTTAATGTGTTGCTGCACATCTTCTAGAGTGCCTTCTGCGTCGCGGAAGTTGGCCGACAGCTTTTTAAAGTCCCAGTCTTTGTTTCTGCCACAAGTGTTGACAGCGAATTTTAACTTCGGCACAGGGCTTTGACTTTCTGCCAAAGCTTTGTTGTTATTTATCACAGATGTACCCTCAAATAACTGGTTTTTCAGTATTTGGAGAGGGTTAACGCACTGCTACACCTGATATCTATGAGATTGAATATTTTGCGTGTTTAAGCTTTTTTCTGCGTACAGAAAAAATAATAAATATGAATGCCAAAATTCCAAGTGAAAATATGTTAATTTTCACAGCACCTCATATAATATGAGAAAGCAGCGCGGAATAATCTCTTTCGCCAATCAGTGGTTAGAGCTTCCAACTACCAATCCACTTATTTGGTCTTCCAGAGATAAAACCCGCTCTCAGATATTCAAATATTTAATTTTCTCTTTTAAGCAAAGCGTTTACCCCTTAGTATCGCTTTGTTTTTTATTTTTTTCTGTTTTTCTGTTTCTACCTCCCTTAAACGCTTCATTTAATCAATAGCCTGATCTTACAAAAGTTTTTGCCTCTTGCGACTTAATATTAGTTTGATGCTTGCCTACTCTTCCTCCTCACTCCTTTTAGACTTGGAAGATTTTTTTTGAGGGGTTGGTTCGCTTGTTTCTCTTCTCTCAATTAGAGCCTTCTTGACTATCACACTTATTAGTTGAGGAACTGACCGAAATTCGGATTCTGCCCATTCCTCTAATTCTTGGTAGTCTTCAGGGTCAAAACTGATTGTTGTTCTAGGTCTTTTAGTAGGCATCAAAAGCATCATTTGTCTATTTAACCGACATTATCAGCTATTGATACACATATTTGTAGAATACATCAACTTCATCATTGATTGACAAGTGATGTACTTGTAGATTAGTATAACACTATCAAGCCAAAAACAGCCACCCAACAAAGGCAATAGAAGCCAGAAAGTGAAGTTTAGGCTTACCAAAACCTGGATGCGTTAATTTAGGCTGATTCAGCCGCTAAATTCTCCAAAGCCAGGATAAATAAGACTTTTATCAACCATCAGAACCATGACAACCACATACACCAATGCCACAAATTGGCTAGTTCAAGCAGACGTGCTTGCCAATTCCGGGCTAACTGCCCTAATTGCAGGTAAAGACCCAGGCGCAGGGTATGGCAAGGCAATTTACGGTGATTTTTCTGTCACCATGCCATCTGCATACTCATTTGTTCGCAACCGCAACATTCGCCATCACGAAACCATATCGAAAGATGGCGCATGGGTGCATTACGTTGAAGGGAAGCGTCTGGACTTAAAAGACACTCAATTCTTTTGGGGAACTGCGGCGATCGCTCAAAGTGACCACACCCTACTGCACGAAGATAAGGCGAAAAAAGCAGAACTGGCATTAGAAAGCATCCTTGCAGACTTAGCAGTTCTGAACATCCCATCGGGGATGAAGCTAGAAATCAGCTTGAGCAACCACAACCCAGAACGCTGGGGAGAAGAAATTAAACGCCGAGTTCAAGGTGTCCACACCTTTCAGCATCAACACCCCGTTAATCGTTCTGTTGTCACCAAGACAGTATCCATCGTAGTCACAGGCATTTATCCAGAGGGTTATGGCAGCATTGCTCATTGTTTATTTGGTGAACCAACCCTAGCCCTTGACCCATCAGAAATTGCTATCGCCCTTGATATCGGTTCATCCACTTGGCTAATTACCGTATTCAACGGCAATGGTGCAGTGATTAACAGACACCTGATTGAAGGTGGAGCCGGTGAACTGCACTCAATGATTGCCGAATCTCTCGACAAACGCAACGACCCTATCAGTTTAATTTCTAAGGACGTAAAACATTCACCCAGCTTAGTTAATCGAGGCATTTTAGAAGGTACTTTTACTTATGGAGGTAATCACCTGACAGGCAAGAAATTTGAAAAAGAATATGCCCAGTGTCTAGATGAATGGTGGTCTAATCGCATTGAGAAATTCGCCAACTTTGTTACTTCCAGCAATTACTTAGATAGAGCCAAATACCTTGTTGCTTGGGGTGGTGGCGTTTCCCTGCCAGTAGTAGATCAAAATCTGGCTGACTTGGGATTTGTGGTTTTAGAAAACCCGCAATTTATCAATGCTTTTGGCTTAAAGCTATTAACAGAAATATCCACAGGAGTATAAACAAGTGTCAGATATAAAGTCCTACGAATCTCGGCGTATAAGCATCTCGTACTTAGCAGTTTATGAACTGTGCCAGATGTTCAATATTCCTCACGATGCACCAACCCAAGCCCTGAGTGCAGCAGTCGAGAAGTTGATATTTCAAGGTGGTATTGGTGTGCAGACATCTCCAAAAACTCAAATGCCGAATACTACACCAATTCAACCGAATAAGACTGGACTAGCAAACATGGCCAGCCAGTTTAAGGGAGTAGCTTCATGAACAACTTAAATCTAGTCTACGACTCAAACCTACTAACCAGTTCAAAGGTTTACCAAATAGATAGAAGCCTCTATCAGTACCTCTATAAAACAGGGACAATCCAGCATCCAAAATATCACTTTCGACCTCTAGCCGGACAACGAAAAAAAGCTGATTTAGTACTCAATCACAAGGCTTTGACTACTCGCTGTTACGAAGTTTCAGGAATGTCAACTAGTGCAAGTGTCATCAGCCAAGAATCACTGCAATTATCAATTTTTTGAGGTGAATTATGAATACTCAACCACTACCAGAATTGATTGCACAAGCCCAACAATTAGTAACCCAAATTCGGCAGCATCCACAATATCAAAGGTTGAATTTTGATTGTGATGTAACCCTTGGGGACGTAAGCCAATTTTTCAACACACTGCAATGGACAGCCGCAGATTCAACTGTGGATGTTTCTAGGGAAGGATTTTTTCAATGATAAGGAGAGCAGTCGCTTGACTGGACACCGAGCGACCACTCCGAATGGCATCTACGTGTAGCGAACTGCAAACATCCAGGGCTAAAACTGCAAACAAGGCGATTTTGAAACCACATTATTTGCAAATAAGGTTCTGCTCAAAACGACATTATTTGCAAATGAAACTGCA
>NZ_JACJQW010000092.1:0-6910 GCF_014696905.1 Nostoc sp. FACHB-190 | reverse complement strand
CTTATGAGCAACGGTATCGAGAGCGTGTAGTTAACAACCTCAAGAAAAAAGCTTTGGCTTTTGGTTTGGAACTTACCCCCATTTCTGACTCAACGCAATGTGTTTCTTGAGAGTCATGGGCGATCGCTACAGACTTGACAACATACAACCCCAAGCCTGACCCTTGACTATCAAGCGATCTCCACAGAGGGCGAAACATATTCTCTAGATTTTCTGGAGCAATCCCAATACCAGTATCCTCAATCTCGATCACTAAATTATTATCTTGATTAGCAAGGCGCAAGAATATATCTCCAGACTCAGTATAATTAATTGCATTCTGCAAAAGATTAGAAAGCATTCTTTCTAAGCCTGTAGTATCTCCTACTACTGTTGTTCCGTGTTTGTATTTTTGCATGGTTACATAATGCAGTCCCAGAGATCGTGCTTGGGCTAGTGGAGAAAATTCTAAATATAAGTTTTGTAAAAAAAATAACATATCAATCCGACTCACAAAGTTTGTTGGGTTGACTTTTTGCGCTTCAACTAAATTAACAATTCTATTGTTTGTTTGTAAAACAGCTGATAACAAAGATTTTACCTCTTCCTGAGAAAGCCCATGTACGCCATTGATCAGTTGATTCAAAATCAAAGATGTGCTACCTAGTCCATTAAGAACATCGTGGACGAAAGCAGATAAATTTACATTGTCAGTCAAGCTAGACATTAAATTTTCTCCTTGACAAAACATATTTAAATTATTTTACAACAAATCCAGTCAAATTATTTAAACTGACGCTGTTGATTAGATTTAATTGTTTTAATCCAGGAAAAGAATATATATTAATAAAAACTTTATGTTATAAATACTAGAAAGATTTTAATCAAGACATTAAGATGATCAGAATAGTAATTATTGAAGACGAAAGCCTAACTAGATTAGGAATCAAATCGGCTTTATCTCAGGAGCCAGGACTAGAGATTTGCGGAGAAGCTTCTAACGGAAATGAAGGGATAAAGGTAGTTGCCGATCTGCATCCAGATATAGTTCTAGTTGATATCGGCTTGCCTGACATGTCTGGGTTAGATGTCATTTACAGTCTTAAACAAACAAGTCAAAGTAAAATAATTGCTTTGACTTACTATTCTGGGCAAGATGTAATTAACGCTGCCCTTCAAAATGGGGCGGACTCATATATTTTAAAAAAGACAGACGTAGGATTAATCAAGCAAGCCATCACCTGTACATATAACGGTAATCCTTTTATCGACCCAGAAATCGCTAGACGATTCTTAGTAAATTGGCAGAACAATAACAACAGGATTAAAGGAAAAAAATGGCGCGAGACTCCAACCAAAACAGAACTAGAAATTCTCAAGTTAATAGGTCGTGGCTTTTCTAATGATGAAATCGGAAAAAAACTGTATATCTCCGTGAGTACGGTAAAATCACATGCCAGCAATTTATTTTCAAAGCTAGGCGTAAGAGATCGAACCCAAGCCATTATTAAAGGTAAAGAACTTGGTTATTTAGAGTCAGAAGATTTAAGGGTTGGATGATTCTACAATTCGCAATTAAAACAGCCAAGATTTTATTTTTGATTACTTCTAACCCGAATCAGACAATAACCTTGCAATTCTTTTCGTTGTTGGCAGGCGGCGATCGCTGCTTGATTCTGCAACAATGTCTGATACATCTGTTGACCCTCCTTCGTTTTTGCCCACTGCAATACTTTTAAGTCATTTTGAGATACTACTATTGTTTGATTACCACTCAAGTTTGAAACAACATTCCATGTTGTCAAAGAACCAAGCAAGCCACCGGCTGCCAATACACCGCCAATTACTGCCCACAACCAAACCCCTATCTTTCCATTATTTTCTGGCAAAGATAGGGGATTTTGCATATTTTTCAATACATCGCGCACCGCACTGGAGATAACGGTATAGTGCATTGACTGGGCTGCTTTACTTGTGTCCTCTAACTTAGAGTCTATGAGAGTTGCCCAAGCTTCGACCATTGCCTCGGTTCGGGCTTGGTGGTCAATGATTGTCTCCTCATATCTTCCCAATGTTGCCATTAGCTGAAACATGGGGTCATCCCTTGAAATGCCCATCTCTTGGCACATCTGAGATATGCGTTTTTGCTCGGCTTCTGAATATCCCTGTAATATTTCGCCTACTTGCATTTATTTAGCCTCCAAGCCTAAATATTGAATCGCTATGTTTTTGCTAAATATTGAGGTGGAAAATTTTTTAATCCATTGGTGAATATATTGCCGATAAATCAGATAAATAGACATATCATTAGAGGCCATTGAATAAGGTTTACCCCTTCTTTCTAAGACTTCATACATTTCTCTATGCAACCCAGTTAGCTCAACATCAACACCACCGACTAGTGCTAATTTATGCTGGATTGACTGATACTCTGTAAAACGAGTACCAAAATGCTGATTCTTGACTACTACATAATTAGCATTAAAGGCAGCAAGCTCCAGCAGAGTTTTCAAATAATCAAGACAGTCCAATCTATGTGATATTGGTTGGAGAAAGGTCAATTTCCACTTATAGTCAGCCAAGAGACTAAATAATTCCACCTGATTGATGTACTGGCAGATTTTATTGATGTACTGTCCGGGCATATCAATTAAAAGGACATCAAATTCTCTTTTGTTTAAAGTCATTAAAAACTTGTCTGTTTCATCCTCAAAAAAATCAAGCTTTTCGATTATTGCCACCTCTTCATAAGCTTTCAATCTTTGACGGTTATCATGATCGTAAACTTTGACCTTTTTTTCTTGTTGAAGAAGTAGGTCGATTAGCAGTTTAGAAACTGTAGACTTTCCCACACGCGAATCGCCTACAGTCATAATTATTCTTTTATTAGGAGTCAATTTTCAAACCATCCAAACCCAAAATTCCTTTCGCTGGTTCAATTTCTTGTTTAAAGTTTCTTAGCCACCCCTTAACTCTTCCTTTTACAGCCGGATTTTCCATTTGTTCCATTCCTGCCTTAAAAGTCATGTTTTTTGCATCTAAATATTCATAGGCATGTGCTATTAACTTAGGCATACAAATTTCAATTAACGGAGTTTTAGTGTTAGAAATACTTTGTTTAATGGCTTTTACTTTTTCGGAGCCATCGTATAAAGTGAACTCCTTTTCTTCTCCAAAATATAAATTTTTTACTATTACATAATCCGCCATGTCTCTACAAAAACTATGCAGATGTACAAATTGATTAATGGAATCAATTATCCTAGATAGTACTACCACTATCGTTACACGAATTTTATAATCCAACAAGGCTGTTTCCAAAAAAGTCATATCTTCAACAAAATTCTGGAATATTTTTCCTGATTGTGGTGGTAATTCCAATAGAAACAATTCTTCTTCCTGCTTAGTTCCATCTTCAGGTTTTTTTTCATTAATCATTTTGTTTATTTGAATAAAGAAAGCGTCTATACCCCCCTCTTTAAATATATCCAGTTTTTCTATTGTGCAATGTTTTCCATAGTATCTGGACAGTTGCGAATTAGAAATATCTGCATCAAATCCCACGAAAGATTTGCCTACATCTAAATAGGTTTGCAGTAAACCTCGCGTGAACGTAGATTTGCCAACTCCACCTTTGTCTCCAGTTGTGATAATTAGTCTCCGAGAATAGGTTTCAGTAGTATTTTGAGTGTTTTCAGTATTGGTGTTGATTGCTTCTGTTGCATCAGTCATTCCAGTTCTTCCTTTTTTCTTTCTTTTAATCATTGACAGCCTGCATTCATCTCTTCTGAAAAATGCTCCAGAATTTGTAAATAAAATTTCTTCACATCAGGAATAAATTTATTAGCAGTAGATTCTACCGCTTGGATAATCAATGCTTGGTTCATGATATTTAGGATTTCAATATCTTGTTGTTTTTTCAAGGCATTAAATACATGCAAATCAAGCTCTTGAGCATTCAACAAATTGGCAGAACGTAAAACTAATCTGTCATAAAAATCTTTATAATTACTTGAGACGGGGATGACAAAAGGTCGAATTATTTGTTGAACTATTTCAAAATAAGTTGCCTGAGCCTGATAATCCCTATTGTTACATTCTGATAAAGCAATTTTTTTATAAAGTATATCCATGTAAAAATCAATTACTTTTTCTTCTGCCGGAATCCCTTTGAGGAATAAATAGCTTAATAATGAGGTTTTTTGTTGAAAATCAATTTTTTGAACCGAGTAATAAAAATACTCTGATTGCGGACTTTCTCTTTTAAAAACAGGCAAAATATTGCTTCTCACCCATTGCATTAATTGTCTAATAACGTCTGCTTTTACCACACCTGATAAAGCATGAATAGCTAAAGCATCCAGTGTATTAACGGCTACTATTTTTCCCTCTACAGATGTACATCTTTGATTCATCTTGATGCCCATCACTATAATTTTTTCGTTATTAAGTTCTGGAGCAATAATTTGAAATACATCTTCTGCAAATAGCTCTAAACCCTGGGGGGCATCTATTACTCGAATAATATTTTTTGATGAATGCTCAAATTCCCAGAATGTCCAAATTTTCACCATCTTCTTTTTTTCTAGTAGCGTCATAAATATGACACACAGAAAATCCCACCGGAATCTCTGAATGTGTGAAAATAATTAGTACTTCCGTCTATTGTTTTTATTAACTTTTTATTGTAAAGGGAGAGATAAGAAGCAGAGGGGCTGGGAGGAGAGTACCTTCATTCCCCCCTGCTCCCCTGCACAGGCTTTGAAAGGTGTGGTGAGAAATCCGGGTATATATGTATTCGCCAAGCAGATCGCACTCACCCGTCCACCTTCGCTTCCCCCGCATCAATCATCTTTGCTAGAGACTCCGCATCAAATCGAGTGAGTGCCTCCGCTAACTGCTGAAAATATCGGTATTGCTCATCTGCAAAATCCCCTGGCTCAAGCTCCAGTAATTCACAGAACTTTACATAGTCAACTGTCCAGTTGTATTCAGCGATCGCCTTTACAAATCGATGAGCCAACTGTAGCGATTCGCTTGTGGGACTGGGGGGCTTGCCATTGTGGTTGTAGGTGCTGCTGTTTTCGCTCATAGACTTCTCGGTAGTATACTTGTATTAGTAATTTTCCCTCTATTCCCGTGAGCGTTGCTGACTAAGTAGAAAGTGTCCTTTTATAGCCGCCAATACCGGACAGTCGCATAAACCCTTAATGAATACCCAACCGCCAGACTCATCAGGTAAGATACGAATGCAAGAAAGCTTTTAAGACTAATTTTTCCAAAATGAGATAATGTAGTAATGTAAATTATTTTTGTAGTATAAAAGCGAGGAAAAAAGATGACTGTATTTCTAGCTGTCCGGGTTCTCTTCAAACAAACCAATACAAGGCGCACAGATTTGCATTCAGTCCTCCATTTACAGGAATGATACTCTCTGCGATCAAAAATGTGCGCCTTGTGCATAGCAAGCAGCACACATCAAGGAAATATCAATGAATTTGGATTTATTAGGCTGGAGTGACTTTTTTACTCACAGTTTCGTACCCTATCGCCAACAAGGATTTAGCGTTGGTAGGGTTGCTATTGAATACAGAAATACTTACATCGTCTATAGCGAACAAGGCGAACTAGCAGCAAAAGTTACAGGGAAACTGCGACATCAAGCTACTCAACCACAAGACTTTCCCGCAGTTGGAGACTGGGTTATCATTCAGGCACGAGAGTCAGAAGGACGCGCTACCATTCACGGAATTTTGCCGAGAAAAAGTAAGTTTTCACGGAAAACAGTTGGTAGTAAAACCGAAGAACAAATTGTTGCAGCTAATGTTGACACCGTGTTCTTGGTTTGTGGACTTGATGGCGACTTTAACCCTAGAAGAATAGAACGCTATCTCATTTTGGCTTGGGAAAGTGGGGCGAATCCAGTCATCATTTTAAATAAAGCTGACCTGTGCCACTCTTTAGATGAGTGTATATCTAAAGTGGAAGCTGTTGCCATTGGTGTACCAATTCTAATATTAAGTGCTACCAACAATCAAGGACTAGATGCTTTGAAAGCATACCTCCAACCAGGACAAACAGTTGCTTTGCTAGGGTCTTCTGGTGTGGGTAAATCTACAATCACTAACCAACTCAAAGGTGCATCAGTGCAAGCTGTGCAATCAGTGCGCCAAGGTGATGACCGAGGTAGACACACCACTACAAATCGAGAATTGATATTACTGCCAACAGGCGGCTTCATTATTGATACCCCAGGAATGCGAGAAATTCAAATTTGGGCAGGTGATGAAAGTTTGCAAGGAACTTTTGCAGACATCGAAACCTTAGCCGCAGAATGTCGTTTTCGCAATTGCCAGCACCACAATGAACCCGGTTGTGCAGTGCAACAAGCATTACTTGAGGGTGAAGTCGATTATTCCAGATTTCTGGGCTACCAAAAATTGCAAAAAGAACTCAACTATCTTGTCCGCAAACAAGACCAACGGGCGCAATTAGCCCAGAAAGAACGCTGGAAGAAGATTCATAAAGCCATGCGAAATCATCACCAGCATTAATATCTGATCAGCTTTAATAACCCCGATTTTTTCAAGAAATCGGGGTTATAATCACTCTCTTTTGACGAGATCATTTCTAGAGCATCGAACTCAAAGAAGAACTTCCCGTTACCCAGACATTTTCACTTTCATAAAAATCCCCTCGTTGCTCTAACGTAAAGCCACCCAGCAACAATCCCAACCACACTTCTACCATCGGCATTTTCAATTTCTGTTGTAGTAAGGTCAGCGTTATTTCACTTTTAGTCTGTTCCAAATACACCCCGATCGCCCTAGTCCATTTTTGGACATCCTCATCCCCTGCCAACCGATGAACATCCTCTACAGTCTGAATTTCTAGCATTGTCAAGACATTTTGTTTCTCGACCGGAGCCGCT
>NZ_JACJQW010000091.1:0-6995 GCF_014696905.1 Nostoc sp. FACHB-190 | reverse complement strand
GGTAATAATGGTTCAATAATTAGCCACTCTTCATCTGTTAAACTGCTTAAATACATAAGTGACAAAACATACTGTTATTTTATCAGTATACTAGATCCCAAATGGGTTCTATACGCCTTATGTGAGATGGGGTAGCAAAAAAGAAAGGGAAACCACAAGATAAAGGTAACGACTAGTAAATCTAAATTAGCTTTACATATTAATGATACATAAATATATGCATATGCCATAGAATATTTTTATATTAATGATATGTAACAAAATATAATATTTTTTTATATTTTTAAATGACATTGTCTAATTTAGGAGGCTGAGATGACTAAAGAGCAATTAAGATGTGATGAAAGTAGCTTTGATCAAAGCGTCATTTTAATTAAACCAGACGGATATAATTCAGAAATTATCCGCACCTATATTTATGAACTAATCCAGGAATTTCAATTAGAAGAAGTGCTTAGTTACTCCCTAAAACTACAGCATAATGATGTACTAGACATTTGGCCAAAATTTGGTTGCAATAAATATTTAATAAGCCAGGAATTTAGCTTTCTGTATATGACATCTGGCTTATCAGAAGTAATTATTGTAACTAGCGATAATGTTGAACAAAAGTGTAGTCGTATCAAAAGTAAAGTACGGAGTCGTTTTGGTACAGGAAAGTTTTGTAATTGTATCCATACACCTGTAGGAAAAATAGAAACCATATCAAATTTAAATAAATTTTTATATTCAGTACCAAATGGAGAAGCCTTCTCACGTTATATGGATGAAAGTGAGTCTCCTGGAATATGGGGACGGCTTGCGAAAATATCCCCAGATTACCTTCGAGAAACAGCTAAGATAGTATGGAATCGTAAAGAAGTTGGGGGATGGGAAGCATTAAAAAGAAGCAGAAATCTTGCCAAATTTGCAGTTCGTCTGCTTCCTGGTGATCCTCATTCAATTGACTATGGTATGTCAGTTCTATACGAAACAATATTAGATTGGTCAGTAGAGGAAACTTTCTGCGCTTATCTTGAGGCTGAAGCTTTTGGATACTCAACAATAGCTGAGGGTGAGCATATAACTATGCAAAGTTTATCAAATACTATTAGCAGCCAAGGACTTTTTACGGAGGTAAGTATTAGCAATTATTTAGAACAAGCTAAAATTCAATAGTTAGGAATTTCAGAGAGAAAAAGATATTTTCGTGTAATTGAATTGTTAGGTATCCCCAAAGAATAGTATTTATTAACTTTAGTTACAATTATTCCCCTAAAAAACAGGAGCTTATGCTTGAATCTCATAGTCTGAAACCCTTTTAAACAAAGGTTTATAGGCGAAAATTTTCGTTTTCTACCCCAAAGTATTATCTATTCTTTGGGGTAGAAAACAGGCAAAAAATGATCCTGACATTGCAAGTATCTCCCACTGGCGATCGCCCCATCAGGTCAAACGCTTTAACCCCCTGCTGGATAAGACTTTAGAATAAAAATTCGCCTCTAAACACTAGCAGTTTTTTAAACTATACGGTTTAGTTTGCACTCAGTGTCAGCGACGCTATATCTACCCCTTCACCCATTACCTATGCCTCTATGCTCACCTGAAATTTCTGCTCCCCAATCCCAGTAAATTGCCTCTTCTTAATGTTTATTGAATGAAAAATATGTCAGCAATATACCTTTCATATTCTGCCATATTTCATTGGGTATCGTTGGTTTGTTCAATTTATTCATCTGGTCAGGCTAACGGGACATTCCTTTACTTGGTTTTATTGATTGTTGCTGTTGTTTTATTATTGATTGCAATAGCCGCTCGGCATCATGCCAAAATGTTATATCTTCTGTTCCTAATTTTCCCACATTAATTGCTGAATACTCAAGCTCACCCGACTGATTTCTGTTGACTTTCAGGCGAAAGATTTCACCGCGTTCATCATGGGTAAATACTAATTCTTTTCCTTGTTTTGAGAGTGTTGCACGTTTAAATCTCAAGCTATTCTCACCATTTTCTTTGAACTGCCAGTTGATTAATTCCACGGCAACAGGTACAGCTATAGCTAAATATTCCGACTGTAACTGCTGTTTATCGTCGAGTTGCTGTTGTGATTGAGAGTGTCTGGATGCCAGTTTATTTTGAGCGATTAGCACTAATGCTTTAGCTTCATCATTAGTCCATCCGGCAGGACTAGCTAGGAGAATTTCTTTTATATCTTGGACTGGTTTATTATCTAGTAATGCCCTTGTAGCAATTTCTTTGTCTCGGTCAGTCACTAATAGATTTTGCAGGTCTGCACTGTAATAGTTGTATAACTTGGCTCTTAGCTCCTCTTTTAGCTTTGGTTTAGGAGGGGTTAAGGTCTGAGTTTCACTCGGTAATAACTTTGGCAGTTGATTGAATTTTTCTACTATTTGGGATAGTGGTTTAATGATTGTATCTGACTGAGATTCAGAAAGCTCTTTGAGTACAGGCAGTAATTTCACCAGTGCAGACTCAATAGTTGACTGTTCAATAAACTCAGCTATCGCGTTGATTGCTTTCTGCGATAGTTCGTGTTTTTCAGCTTGATTTACTGCTGTTTTTAGTTCCTCAAAAGTGGTGGTAATTTTAGCTGATTCCTGCTGATACTTCTCAAGCTCTTTAATTACAGATGGTAATGCTTCCTCTAGAACCGACTCAATAGTTGACTGTTCAATAAACTCAGCTATTGCGTTGATTGCTTTCTGAGATAGTTGGTGTTTGTCTGCTTGAGTTAATGCTACTTGTAGTTGGTTAAAAGTGGCGGAAACTTCGGCTAAAGATTGCTGATATTGGTCAAGTGACTGGTTCACAGATGGTAATGCTTCAGCTAAAACTGACTCAACAGATGAAGAGTCTATAAAATCAACTATTGCGTTGATAGCCTTCTGTGATAGTCGGTCTTTTTCTACTTGATTTATTACTGCTGTTAGGTCGTTTAAAGTAGCGGTAATTTCGGCTAAAGAGTGTTGATATTGCTCAAGTGACTGGCTGACTGATGGTAATGCTTCATCTAGAACTGACTCAACAGATGAAGAGTCTATAAACTCAGCGATTGCGTTGATAGCTTTCTGTGATAACTGACGCTTTTCTGATTGTTCTACTAATGGTGGAGCAACGCTCTCCGGCTGATATACCTCTGATGATGCCGGATAAATCTGGGGATTAATTTCAGCTATAACTGGATAATTAGCAGCAGATATAGTAGATATTATCTGCTGATTATTAGGTTGATTATTTACAGATTCTAAGAATTTATTTAAGCGTTTAATCTCGTTATCGTCCCTTTGGGGGTCGTAGCTTATCCCTAATTCTGTCTGTAGTTTGGCGAAAGAACACTTATATTTATTGAGATTACCTCCCTGTTTCCAAAGTAGTCGGGGCGAACCATCTTCATTAACTGAGCCGACATCAATACCAAACTTAATGCCTCTGACTCCGCCTTGACTGTAATAACTCACGATGGCTTTGACTTGATGCTCTGACCATAATCGCTCAATAAATTCTGGCATCTTTGGTTTATTCACTGCCACTTTTTCAATCGCTCGGCGCATTATTTCTTCGCCTGGAAGCCCATCACGCTCTACTCGTTCTAATTGATTGCGAGTCATGGCTTTACGTTTACTCTCCCAGCTACTCTGCACTGGTGTGAGGTTAAATTCTCGCTCTAATAGTCGGGCTGAGTGTTCTGAGTAAGCGTAATTATTCCAGGTGCGGATTGATTTACCGTCTAGGTTATTAACTCTGGATGCAACAATGTGGGTGTGGTCGTGTTTTTTGTCTGAGTGTCGGGCTATAAAAAAGTCATAGGCTGGTAATTCTGTTTCTATAAATTCATCAACTAGCTGGTTTAGTTTGGTGTCAGATATCCTTTTATCAGGTTGTTTGACTTGGGCTTCTTCTCCTTTTAGCCGTGATAGCACAATGACATTTGCAAAGTGACGTTGAGAAAGATTAGCTAATTCGTCATCATTTAAATCTCTGTCAGTTTTCGGTACACTGAGCATGAGGTGATAACAGGGGTCTTTTAGTTGGGGGTTAAGGTGGGCTGATAGGGTGAATTGTTCTACTAATTTATCGGTGGTTATCCCGTACATATTCCCGCCAATAATCTGGGCTTTCTCTTTTTCTAGTACGTATTTAGTAGTGCCGCGAAATGATTTATTGGCTTTGATTTTGGTAATCATTTCGCTAATCCTCTTCTGCTATTGGTTGAGATAAGCTGGCGTGAGTTTGTTCTAATAGGGCAGTTAATTCTTTGATTGTTTGCAGGTATTCCTTTACTTCACGGGTGAGAGGTTGGCTACCAATTTTTACTGTTTCGTTGATGGCTCTGGTTTGTTGGTTGAGGTTGTTACCAATTTTTTTTAGTTCGTAGATTGTTTGTCTGTTGACTTCAGGGATAGTCAGTTTTGGTTGGGGTAAAGGGTAATCAAATAATCTCGCTCTTATATAGTCACTTTGCACCACTCCATTGCACCGTTGTTCTAGCCTAGTTTTTTCAGCAGTGCTTACCCTAAAGGTAATGGTTATTTCTCGCTTTGTATCTGCCTCTACTGTCCGATTATTTAATGCGTCTGCTAGTTGGTTACTTAAATTGGTGCGGGGGTCTGTTTGCATAACTAGGCATTTATCTATCTGAATTTTTCTTTTTTAACCGGGTGATTCGCTGTAGCTGCTATGGCACGAAGTGCCGAGCAGGTAGGCGAATCACCCGGAACTTTTGGACTGATTTACCCCTTGACAATACCTGTATAAAGGGGGTTTGGGGGACACCCCCAACAAGCAATGAACGCCTCTTTTACCGCAGGTAAAAGCAGCGCGGAGCGCGTTAAGGCGTATTGCTTGCCTATGGCTCCCCCGTCGGGGGAGCCATAGGCAAGCCTGGGCGGAGTCCAACTTACTTAGCGAACCGAGTCTGCGCCACTCATGAGGCAAATAGGACGCGAGTGCTGTTGTGATTAGGGTGTTACACCAGAATCATTACAGCGTGATAACAGGTCTTTTTAACCGGGTCTACTGTTCTTACGAAATAACCTTTTTTTGTTGTTCCGGCTCACATCGACAAGAATCTTAAAGTTTCTGTGTCTAGCTCTTTTTTACAATGAAGAAATTTGTTACTAGTGCTGACTATGCCCCGCAAACCCAAAGCTGTTCCTTTATCTAAGGTAGAAGATATCCAATCTAGTCTCAAACAGAAAGCTGCTTCTCCTAAAACTATCAGTCTGGATGAGTTAGTCAAAACTTTGGCTCAACCTATTCAGGATATGTTGGACGCTGGTTATGATTATTCGGACGTTGCTGAGGTATTCCAGGGGCATGGGATTGAACTAGCGGCCAGTGGAATTAAGAATTTTCATAAAAAAGCTTTGACAGCAGTTGCTCATAAATCAGGTGATAATTCTCTTGAGTCATCTGATGAATCGACCTCACAAGAGATTGCTGATGGTGATGGTTCGTCTAGTTCATTGCCCTCTACAACTGAACAATCTGATGATTCAAAAAATAAAACTACTAAGAGAAAGAAAACAACAGCTAAGGAGTCAGAGGAGAAACCAGAACATCCTAGCTACCCAAACAGGTTAACTTTTGTGCCGAAAATTTACAGTGATGATGAAATATAAACAGCTAACTATTTCAGACAAGGAGTAGGTGCAATTAATGATTAACCGAGAAGAGGCACTAGCAAAAACAAAAACAATTTTTAATACTGCCTCTGATTATTTTGATGCTCCGGCTTTATCTTTCTGGAATCGTTTTGGTCGAAAAACCATTGAGCGGCTCTCATTGAATCAGGGCGATTTCGTATTGGATGTTTGTTGTGGAACTGGTGCTTCTGCAATGACAGCAGCAGTATGTGTAGGCTCTAATGGTCGAGTTTTAGGGATAGATATTGCTGAATCTCTGCTGGAACTGGCGCGTCATAAGTCACAACTTCAAGGTCTTGATAATATCGAGTTTCGCTCTGGGGATTTTGAGAATTTAGGTTTAACATCTTCAAGCTTTGACGCGGTTGTTTGTGTTTTCGGGATTTTCTTTGTTCCTGATATGGTGGCAGCAGTTCAAGAACTTTGGCGGATGGTTCGCCCTGGTGGAAAACTAGCGATTACCTCTTGGGGAAAGAAGGTTTTTGAACCGGGTAATCACATATTCTGGGATGGGATTAAGGCTGAACGCCCGGATTTATATCGGAGTTTTACACCGTGGGATAGGATTGCAGATCCGGCTTCGCTGCAAGCACTACTAGAAGCAGGTGGCGCGACAAAGGTTGAGGTTTTTGAAGAACTAGGCACTCATGAACTGACTAGCGCAGAAGATTGGTGGACAATCGTTTTGGGTGGGGGATTCAGGGGTACAATCGACCAACTTGAGCCTACCGCACGAGAACGTGTTCGACAAGCAAATTTAGAATATCTGCGGACTAATAACGTTCATTCACTGTCAGTAGATGTCTTGTATGCCATAGCGCAAAAATTAGAGGAATCAGGGAATGAGTCAAATTAAAGACGACAATGAACAGCACTGCAATTAAATATTGAGTGTCTATATTAATTCAATAATTTCTAGGGTTGATTTCACATTCCATCTACTGGTATAAGTTCAGAAATGTCATGCAAAATGACAGCATTGTTAGTTAAGTTATGGCATCTAGCTCTATTGTCTAGTGTCAAGCTCTGAACCTGGAATTGGTCGTCAACTCCAACAACTGTCACAACACAGCCAATTAGTTTAATAGCAATAGATTTGGGTTCAAGTTGGTTTGGATCTCCCAGAGTATTTTTAGTATTAAAAGGCATACCAGATCCAGACAATTCACCATGATTCGGAAGTTGTTCGCGTCGTGTGGCACGTCTCTCTAAAACGGACATTAGGCTATGCCATACTTCAGCATCAAGTCGGCAGACTTTGATTTTCTGCTTTTCAAAACCCGGCTCAAACCTCGACCAACGAAATGCAATTTTAATTCCGAACTGCGAGAGCAGCTGATGTACAACCTG
>NZ_JACJQW010000090.1:0-7255 GCF_014696905.1 Nostoc sp. FACHB-190 | reverse complement strand
TTGTTCTTTGATGCCGATGGTACAGGCGCGATCGCCAGAATCCAATTTGCTACACTCAGTGCTGGATTGTCTTTAACCAATGCAGATATTTTCGTTAATACTTAAGGATTTTTCATCACTTTAGGACTTACCCACAAAGATTGTTTGTGGAGACTGGGTGTAGGGGTTTAGGAGTATGGGATTGTAAGGGTTTTGGATATATACGCCCCCATACTCCTAAACCTTTCCCAAAACTCTTGATTTCTCGTTTTTATGCGTAAGTCCTACACCAGATTGATAGTAAGATAAGTTTGTATCTCAGCAGACTAGTACAGCAAGGCAAAAGAAAAAAGAAAGAATAACGATACCACAAGCTTTTTAGCAATTTCTTATGGTCACTGAGCGTACTTGTACTGAGCGCAGCCGAAGTAGCCGAAGTGTGGTCTGTTTATTTCCGCCGACCTGTACTAGTAAAGGCTATATCTTTCAAAAATTTAATGAATAATCATGATTTCCGGTTTATAAATTGTGCCTTCAGGCATAATTGTATGGCGGAGTTTGCTATAGATGATTTTTGTTTCCCAAAGATTGGCGTTTAATAAGTTGGCTTTAGTTAAATTAGTCCATGTCAAGTCTGCACTATGTAAATTTGCTTCTGTTAAATTAGCCTCTAGTAATATGGCACCAGATAAACTAGCTGCTTGCAAATTTGCTCTGATTAATTTAGCTTCTATTAATGAGGCTTCAATGAATTGGGCATAACTCAAGTCTGCTTCGGTGAAATCTACACCACACAAAGAAGCACCCCAAAAGTTACTGTGAGTACATTGCGATCGCCACAAGCAAGACTCACACAAATTAGCATAACTTAAATCAGCATTACTCAAATTAACTTGGGTTAAATCTGCTTCACTTAAGTCTGCACCAGTTAATTTTGCACCAGCTAAATTAGCACCGCTTAAATTTACTCCTCGCAAGTTAGCACCACTTAAATCAATTCCTTGCAAATCACTTCTACTAAAATCCTGCTGTTGACCAGATTTTTCTGGAATTTGGCTAGAAATTAATCTCATGTTACTCACCTCAGAGTGTCAATAATTGCAAAGCTCAATTGTGAGAGTTACTGTATATCGAGATTACACCAATCAAGATAATTCGCTGAATGATAAATAAAGAATATTTGGATAATTGACGTAAAGTAGCCTAAAAATGTGTTTCTCACAACAAAAAATGCTGACATAAGTCAGGAAATAATCATAAAATATCCCCGAATTCCTTGAAGAAGTCGGGGATATTGCTACTCATACCATTTCACTTTAAAAATGATACAGATATGACAGTAGCGCCTCGACTTTTCCTGACGGAGACGCTGCGCGAACGCTCGGCGAACAGAAGCAGATGTGCAGAGAAAAAAATTTGTATCAGTAATTGCGTGAATTGGTATCACAAATTAAAATAAGGCATTGCTGATTAGAGGGATGTTTTTTGTTTCGCGCAAAGGCGCGAAACATGGATAGTTAACCTTGCTAAAAATGCTTAATTCATCCCGCATTTATGGAACGCCTAAAATAACTATTCTTCGCCCCAAGTTTGTAATTGGAAATACACTAAAACTAAAGTTACAGCTAATAAAACTGTCGCCGCCGCCGCCGCATAACCAAAATCAAATTGACCAAAGGCTTCTTGATAAATGTAGTAAACCAATAAATTAGTAGAATTTAAAGGGCCGCCGCCAGTAATAACGTAAACTTGTTCAAAACTCCGTAATGTGAAAATTGCTGTGGTGATGGTGGCGAAAATTACAGTAGGGCGTAATCCTGGTAAAGTTACATACCAAAATTGTTGCCAAGCATTTGCACCATCTAATTCGGCTGCTTCATAGCGACTGGGAGGAATTGCTTGCAACCCGGCTAAAAAAACAACCATATTAAACCCTAATTGTTTCCAAATACTTAAAATAATTAACACAGGCATTGCCCAAAAGGTATCTCCTAGCCAGGAAATGGGCGCAATACCAAATGAATTTAAAAATGCGTTGACAGGGCCAGTAGTTTGAAACAGCCAGCGAAACCCTAAACCAGCCGCGACGAGAGAAATAATGGAAGGTAAAAAGTAGGCACTTCTTAAAATTCCTCGCAAAGCTAGAGAACGATTTAATAATACTGCCAACCCCAAAGGAATAATTAAGCTGGGGATGACTGTAGCCAGGGTAAAATAAATTGTGTTGCCTAAAACTTGCCAAAAATCAGGGTTAAGTAACAAACGCCAGTAGTTTTTTAACCCTACCCAATAAGTACCTGTGGATGTAAAACTACCAGCAGTGAAGCTCAGGTAAAACAAATAGGCGATCGGCCAAATTACAAAAATTCCTAATAAAATTAATGCGGGTGCAAGAAAAGTCCAAGCGGCAAATGTATCATTATCTAACCATGATTTATTAGTATATATCTTTGGCATCTATTCATTTTCCTTGTTGCTGTTATGACCTTTCGCCCTGATTCTAGTTTTAGCTTGGTTTCTCCCCATATTAGCGGACTACCATTTAGTGATACTCCAATTAAGCTTGGCATTCTAGCTTCTGGAAATGGTAGCAATTTTGAAGCAATTGCTCAAGCTATTGACAATGGCCAAATTAATGCCCAAATTCCAGTTCTAATTTACAATAATCCAGGAGCGAAAGCAGCAACACGCGCTGCTAACCGTGGTGTAGAAACTGTTTTATTAAACCACCGCGAATATAAAAAGCGAGAAACTTTAGATCAACAAATTGTCCAGACTTTGCGTCAGTATGATGTTGATTTGGTAATTTTGGCTGGCTGGATGCGGCTGGTAACATCGGTGTTAATTGATGCTTTTCCTAACAGAATTATTAATATTCATCCGAGTTTGTTACCAAGTTTTAAGGGAATTCATGCAGTAGAACAAGCTTTGCAAGCAAAGGTAACAATTACTGGCTGTACAGTGCATTTAGTTTGTTTAGAAGTTGACAGTGGCCCGATATTAATGCAAGCGGCTGTGCCTGTGTTACCGGATGATACACCAGAAACACTCCACGCCCGGATTCAAATTCAAGAACATCGCATTTTACCACAGGCAATTGCGATCGCAGCAAATACGCTCCAAACCAACCTGATACTTTCCTAAAATAATTAACCTCTCCCCAACCCCTCTCCGACACGGAGAGGGGCTAAAACATTGTTGAGTAACTAACCACAGATTTAACGTTGCTGCGTTTTCCAAAAATAGCTGGAAATCCAATTGGTCATAATATGGGCAACAATTGGGACTAACAAATTGCCACTCAATAAGGCGCTATATCCTAAAATCAATCCAATCACAGTTGCCCACATTACATAAGGCCATTGTTGCGAACCACTGAGGTGTAAAACTCCAAAGCAAAGGCTAGAGACAATTACTGCCACATGATCTAAGCCTAAAGCCGGCAGCATTACACCACGAAATAATAATTCTTCACTTAAACCAGGTAGTAAACCCAACCAAATTAAGTCAGGCCAAGCTAAAGGTCTTAAGACTAGTTCTAAATAATAATCCGCGCTTTGACGATAAACAGGCCATAAGCGATAAGCTAAACCACTTAAAGAGGTGATGATAAAGCCTACACCTATTCCCCAACAGAAATCTATTGGGTTCCATTCCCACTTGAATAAATAAACGCCACCAAAGCGTAACCAGACTTTGGCAACTGTCCACAACAGAATTGCTGTTACACCCATTGCTATCAGCACTTGGGTACGGGTTAAATAGGGAATTTCAGGGTCTTGTTTTTGTTGTTCTACCACGGGAGTTCAGAGTTAGGGAGTAGGGAGTGGGGAGTTGGGAGTTGGGAACAAGGCAATAGGGTTTCGTTAACGTTTTAGTATTTTGAGATCCCTCCAACCCCTTAAACAGAGGGGATAGTAAGCAAACCGTATTGGGGAAAAGGGAGGTAAAATCACAAACAACAAAGGACAAAGGACTATTGACCATTAACTAAGGCATGGGGATTAATGCCGGCTTTGAGGGCTACTAATACACCAATTGCCTCTAAATATGAGTTTACCTGGATGGATTTGATTCCTAAAGGTTGGGCTGGAACTTGGATTTGGGTTTGATTATCTCTGACGGTAATTATTTGGCATCGGCTTTGACTTAAACTGAGTAAAGCACTGCTACCACAAGCGTTTGCAGGCACTATCGCAGCATCTATATGATCAGCCCAAATATCATCGTGACAAGATGTAAATAATTGTTTCTCGACAATAAATTGCGGGGCGCGACTTAAACCTACAAGTACGCTTGGTAAAAAAGTATAACCTAATTCTTCGGCGGCGGAACGAGGAGATAAATTGGGGTAAGGAGGGGCGCTGGCGAGGGCTGGTGAATGGGCGCAGGGAATTTGCAAATGTCTAACTAATAAATGACTAATTACGGCTTCTGCGCCGGCTATTATGTCTACGCCTTTGCCTTGGAGATAATTTTGTACAGCGTCTTCATCTATATCATCGGGGAAACGGGCGACAACTGCGATCGCTTCTGCCCCAGTTTTTTGCATGAGTTTTTCCGCACCCCGCAGTAAACTATCTGGGTTGCCAATGGTTCCCCAACTTGCCCCCGATGCTGAGGTACGTAATTCTACATTTAATGGAGCATCTGTAATTACATAATCTGTAATCGTTAATCCCAGGGTTGCCCTAGCTGCATCAGCAGCTTGCAAGTGACGCAGTAATAAATCTGGTTCAATACCTTGGTCTAAAAGCAAACCTACCTTATTATTGCGGACTGGACGTAAACCCCAATCACCAGCCGCAAATTTATCTAACCCGTAACCTTCCACATAAAATGCGTTGGGGATATTCCAGTATAAACTTGCGCCGTTGAGAACATTGGGGTGAGTAATCAGGCAATCGCAAACCTGTGCTAAAGTTCGAGCAACAGGTATAGCATCACCCGCATATCCCCCAATCGCTGCCCCAACGCCAGTAGGTACAATTAAAATCGCAGTGTAAGGACGCATTGTAAGTGCTGAGTAGATGTAGGTTGGGTGAAGCGATAGCGAAACCCAACATCACAGTTTTGTTAGGTTTCACTGAGTCATATATAAGGTAGTCAGATATTTTAGGACAGTTTAAAAAGTGTTTGACTGTGCTATTTAGTACATTCAGATCCCCCCTAACCCCCCTTCAAAAGGGGGGAAAAAGAATCAAAGTCCCCCTTTTTAAGGGGGATTTAGGGGGATCTAAAATGATTTGACACATTATTAAGGACTTTTTAAACATCCTCTAAGACAGTTTGAAAGCTTTAAGAAATATTTGTGTAGCGCATCTATCCCGCCTCAGAATGAATTCCGAGTCTCATAGCGCAAGTCATCTCAAGATGACTCAACTAAAAATGTATTTCAGTCCACTTGAGTGGACTTTGACTATGAGCCTGAAACTTTAGTTCTAGGCGGGATGTGATTGAACATGAAAATTGAGAGTTTTCTATGCAGCTTTTACTCAGCACTTGTAGTAACAACTGCTTCAACAGCAACTTTCTGCTGTGCTTCATCCACAGATGTAATTGCCCAACGCAGAGGTTCACCTTGTTTTTTCAACTCAGCTTCAATTGTTTTTTGCAACTCAGTAGGAGTTTCTTGAATGTCGATTTCTGCGGTAATAAAATGAGTAGTCATCGCCGTTCATCCTTTTTATTAATTGTTTCTAGAATAGCGGAATGAAGTATGAATTATGAAGTATGAAGTATGAAATTTTATCCTTCAGACTTCACACTTCATACTTTATTGGTCTTTGCCAAATTGCAACTGATAAACTATTTCTTCTTTTTCAGTCTCAATTTTCAAATCAGAACGGGGATAAGCGACACAAAGTAATGTGTAACCTTGTTTTTGTAATTCTAGACTAACGCCCATACCATCAGTCTGATCTACAGTTCCTTCGGTAATTTGCGCGGCGCAAGTTGTACATACACCTGCATGACAAGAAGCAGGTAAACCAAGACCAGCAGCTTCAGCTACTGATAAAATAGTTTCGTTTTCAGGAACTTGCAGAGTATGAACTTTGCCTTGGTGCAGCAGTTCTACGGTGTAGGTTTTGGACATATACTCAAAAAATGAGTGCAATAGACAAATTTATTATTATATCGGAATTGTTTAATATTATTGCAGATATTCAATAAACTTTTGACTTTGCCCAACTTTTTATAACTCTTTGCGCCTTGCGTGAAATAAAACTTTTGCTTTTTAACATGCACATTTTAATTGAGCGATCGCGCAATATATATTTTTGATGGTTATGAGCAAGGCTTTGGTAGAAGAGTTTCATCAATTACTATAATATTCACTAAATATAGTTAAATTTCCTTAGTTATAGTTATGCGCGATCGCGTTTCCTTAGAAACTGTCTCTTTAAGTCTACCTTTTGGCATTGGTTCCATGTCTTGGAAAGTTAACACCACAGAACAAAGGGCGGCTTGGTCGCTGTATGTGGAGTTGGTGACGCGCATTGCTGTGCAACCATTACAAATGGAACAAGGTTTAGTGCGGGAAGCCATGAACTCTCTTTATAGTTTATTTGCCACAACCCGCGAAATTCTCAAAGCTGCGGGGCCGGATGTGGGTGCTAGTCGGGATTCTGTGGGGGGAATTGCCATTGCGGTGTTGAATAATGGGTTAAGACCGTTTTTGTCAAAAGTTTCTAAAGATTCATAACAAGCCCCTGATGTACGCTACAATCAACATTTCAGATTTCCGATACCTGGCACTGCGGGGTTATAACAGTTAGGAAAAGCCTGATTGTAAATTGCGTTTTGGGCGAGACATGGAAAGAATTGCAAGAATACCACGCTTGTTATCATGCACTCACCAACAAACTTTAGTCATTAATGTTATAACATTAACCCTTAAAGTTACAATATTAACCCTTTAGATTATAATATTAGCTTTTAAAGCTAGAACATTAATGGTTAAAGTTGCAACATTAAGCCTTTAAGTTATAACGTTGACTCTTAAAGCTAGAACATTAATGGTTAAAGTTGCAACATTAAGGCTTCAGATTGAAGCAATCATCATAGTCTGTAGTAATGTATCGAATATTTGTTTACCCCACCCTAACCCTCCCCTTTACAAGGGGAGGGAATTAGTTTTTTAGTTTCCCCCCTTTATAAGGCAGGGCTGTTTCATTCCACAAGAGCAAGAAGTTTGTCAATATCATGAGAGAGAAATCTTTGAGCAATTGTGATGGAAGTATGACCATTTCGGCGGAGTATATTGAGAGCGATC
>NZ_JACJQW010000009.1:0-225450 GCF_014696905.1 Nostoc sp. FACHB-190 | reverse complement strand
ATAAACATAAAGAACCGTGGGACGCATGGTCTTAAAGCTCAATTAATGTCTTCCTAGAAGAGTCATTGAGAAGCCCACACTCACCCGAAGGGGAGTGTGTGGAGTACGTCACTTCTACTTTCTACTCCCACTGACAATTGAGAGCTACAACATCATCACCGCTTGTAAGTGTGAATAAAATCAGTAAACCGTTCCATGAGTTCGGGGTTGCGCCAACCTGCTTCTGTTTCTTCTCGCATTACTGATAAAGCTTCCTCTGGCGTAAAGGCTCTTTTGTAAGGTCTTTCGCTAGTTAAAGCATCATAAATATCAATCAATTGAAATACTTGGGCGAGGAAAGGAATTTCATGACCTTTGAGTCCATCAGGATAACCCGAACCATTCCAACGCTCATGATGATGGCGAATAATCGGAATTACACCCTGCATACTACGCAGGGGTTGACAAATTCTTTCCCCAATTAAAACATGCTGCTGCATCATTTCCCAATCTTCTAAGGTGAGTTGCTCATTCTTGAGTAGCACTGCATCGGGAATGCCAACTTTACCTATATCGTGAAGATAACCACCCCACATCAAATCCCGCAGTTGAGAACGAGAAAGATTTAAGTATTCACCAAAAGCTTGTCCTAGCTTGACGAGGCGTTCACAGTGATCTCCGGTATTGGGGTCTCGGCTTTCAATGGCTCTCGCAATGGAAAATAAGACTTGTTCAGCATGGTCTAAATCTTCGTTTAACCGCTTTTGTCTAACTAAAGACTTCACACGGGCTGCTAATTCCACCCTGTCAAAAGGTTTGGTGAGGAAATCATCAGCGCCCACTTCAATACCACGAATGCGCGATCGCCGATCATTTAATGCTGTAATAAATATGACTGGAATCAGCCTTGTATGTTCGTCTTGTTTGAGTAATTGACATACCTCAAACCCATCCATACCGGGCATCATCACATCTAGTAAAACTAAATCAGGTTGTTTATGTGTTACTAACATTACAGCAGCCGCACCACTGTCTGCTTCAATTACTTCATAACCTTCCATTGCCAACAAAGCCGCAGCTGTCATTCGACTTGCAGCATGGTCGTCAACTACTAAAATTTTTGGTGCTTCAGTATCAAAGAAGCAATTCACTTTGGAGCCTTTGGCTTGTAGATTTCTAGATAATAATGAATTGTAGCCAGAATTAATCTCAGAGTTGCTCCAAGAAGACTCGGTTTGTCCCTGTTCAATCATTACTTCTTGCTGGGATAAGTTTAGTGGATATTCCCCTAAATCTCGCCATTCTAGCTCAGGATTTGCATTTTCCGTATGTAATTTTTTTTTGGTATTTGTTCCACTATGACTTTGTTGATTAGAGTTGGTGGAATTAGCACTCCAGTAAATCACGAAAGCACCCCATTTTTCTTAAATTAACAGTTTCCGTCTACAAAAATAAAATTTAGCTTTGCTACCTTACTCCTATTGGGATTTTGACAAGCTTGTGTACCGATTTTGAATCTGCTTGTTTTTATCATGTTAAGGATATTTTCTTTATAAAAATATAATTTTACTAAGGGAAATTTGCCATAAACATCCTAAGTACTCATTCTAGTATCATAAATTCATACAGATATTAAATCAGGTTTTTTACGGAGATTTTTTCAGATTTCAGTACAGCTACAGTCATGATGTTTTGCTGTTATAATTTGTCTGAAAAATTCTATTTTTATTTTGATTTTTTAGGAAAATTTCAAAAAAAGATGTACTTCTTGCGAGAATTTTTTGATAATCATCATATTCAATAAATAGTTGGCTCTGAGGTTAACTGACGTAACCCATACATGGAAAAATAGAACAATTTTAAAAGCATCGCGTATGAAAGACTGTAGATTTCAACATCTAAGAATTAGCAACGCAGTGTTTCAGGAATTTCAGGTTTGATGAAACACTAGCTGGCAGTAAAACGTCCATATATATATTTTTAGTTGTTGTCTCGCCTAATGGGTATGATTTGAATTAGGAATATATTAGGACTTATGCACTGTACAAAATAACTATTTTGTGCATAACGAAAATATGTCGTTCTAGAAACTGGGATAATTGTGCTGGAGCAAGTGCAATCACTGACTTATGGTAAATCATCAAATCTCAAGACCAGAAAGTTCCCAAGCATATTGTATTATCGCTGTCAGTGCTTAAGTTCTAGGAGTCGGCTGTTTGGTTTTTCATGAACCAACGTTTGCGCCAACGGGAAGTAGGTTCTAATGAACAAGCTTGTTGTTCTTGTTGTCGCCGCATAATAATGACATCGGCAGAATCACTCAATTTTGGATCGCGGTAAGGAATTGCAGCACGAGTTAACAAATGTTCTTGTTCTTCTAGAGAAAGAGGCGGCAGTAAGTTGCTCAAATACTGATTATGAGGATATACCGCCACTGTACCAGGCGATCGCCTGCCGACTGGTGGCGTAGAACCTATGTTTAAACCCGCTAATTTCATGGCTGTCCGTACAGATGCCGCACAAGAATAAGTTGCCAGCCAGCCATTTTTATGTAAACACACTGCAACTTGCTGCATAAATTCTACAGTCCATAGTTGAGGACACTGAGGCGGTGAAAAGGGGTCTAAAAAAATAGCATCTGCATAAAACTCTGCTTGATTAACTGCTTGAATTGAAATTCTCGCATCACCAATGAGTAACTTTGCTTGCAGGCGTTCTGTGTTAACTTGTCCCTCAAAAGCTAGTTGGGTCAAAATTGGTGTATATTCATAATCCCACTGCTCAAATAAATGATTGGCGATCGCAGCTTGCGGTACAGCCGGATTCAGTTCTAAACCAATTAATTCCACATAACAACTAGGATTTACTCTCCAGATTGTCTGTAAAGCTGCCGCAGTGTTGTATCCTAGACCATAACAAACATCTAATAACCGCACAACTGGTTTTTGCGCTGCTTGAGCCAGTTGAGTTGGTTCAACAAACTTAAAATAACTTTCTTGTTTTGCACCAAAATGACTGTGAAATGATTCGTTAAACTCTGAGGAGAAAAAAGTAAACGAACCATCTGCTGTTGCTTGTGGTATGAAATTCTCAAATTCTACCATTCGACTTTTCCACTTTATTTGATAGTCAATAGTTCAAAAATGTTGATTATTTATAATTACATCACTATCCATTATTATTAATAAGTTGTAACACTTATTTTCGCACTATTATAAATTCTTGCAAAGGATTCGTATTTGATTTGGAGAAAAATATAGGACACAAAAAAATGCCCTTGCCTATTCCCCATTCCCAACTCCCCACTCCCAACCTTTACAAATAATTTCAACAATAAAATCGAGTTCTTATATTTATGCTTAATACTCAAATTTTTGTTTCTCCAGATTGGCTGCTTAATCATCCCAATGATCCACAAATTATCATTGTTGATTGTCGTTTTTCTTTAGCTGATCCAGAATTGGGATGCAAACAATATCAAACCAGTCATATTCCAGGATCATATTATTTAGATTTAAATCAGGATCTTTCCAGCCCTGTAGGTAAACACGGTGGGAGACATCCTTTACCTGATACTAATAATTTAGCGAAGAAGTTATCAGCAATGGGAATTAATTCCCAAGAAACTTTGGTAGTCGCTTATGATGACTCTCGCTTGGCTTTTGCTTCTCGTTTGTGGTGGTTACTGCGTTATCTCGGACATGAACAAGTAGTAGTCATGGATGGAGGTTATGCTGCATGGCAAAAAGCTGGATACCCCATTACAGATGTGATTCCAGAACCCCAGACAGGTAATTTCATTCCACAAATTCAAACCGAATTGGTAGTAGATGTAGAAGTTGTGAAAAGCCGTAAAGACTTACCAGAAGTTATTTTAGTTGATTCTAGAGAAGGCGATCGCTATCGTGGTGAACGAGAACCCATTGATAAAATAGCTGGACATATTCCTGGCGCAGTTAACTATCCTTGGCAAGAAGTTACAGACTCATCTGGTTATCTACTTTCCCAACTACAGCAGCGTCAAAGATGGGAAAATATTTCTACAGCCCAAGAAATTTTAGTCTACTGTGGTTCCGGTGTCACAGCTTGCGTGAATTTGCTTTCTTTAGAATTAGCAGGCATTCACACAGGGAAATTGTATGCAGGTAGCTGGAGTGATTGGATTAGTTATATGTAGAATTTTCTGAAAAAGTTATTTGATGAGGGTAGGGAACAGGGAATAGTTTTGGATTCCCATATTAAAATTCACCAATTCTCAAATTGTAATAAACACTTAAAAACCAGTTGTCAAAATTAATATTTCTATCTGTAGAATCCCCAAAGCTAAAACCACTTTGTACATTTAAATTACTAGAGTTTGATACTCGGTAAATTACATGGCCAAACAAGCGGTGATAATTGTCGTTGCGTTGTCGTTGTGTAAAATCAGCAAGGGTTAATTGATAGTTAATTCCAACTTGTAGCGGCTCTTGTAAAGCATAACTCAGAGATAACCAGAAATTATTAATTAGCCGACTACGGTTATTAGGTTCCGAAAAATTGGCACTAAACTCGTAAAAGCTATCTAGGTTTAATCTAGAATTAATAGGATCTCTTCTGCCTAAAGATACCCTGACTGAATTTTCATCTAAAAAGCGATCGCCTGCTTGAAACCTGCCAACGCTCTTAGCATAAAAAAACTGTTGGTTATTAAAATCTAATTCGGCATACATCCGAGGTGAGAGTTGTTGATAAATCCCAACATTAAAATTGATTTGATTATAGTTAAACCTTGATTGATCAATGTAGCGAATTAAATTTCCATTGATTGAACCATTAATATAAGTTTTAGCACCTAAAGGAAAATAAGCTGAAGCCAGACTCAGACCATAAAAGATTAAGCCATCTTCTCTAGGGAAAAACTCAGAAGCAAAGATGTTATTTGTCTGAAAGTAACCAACATTAGCTTGTAGGGAACCTATTGGTTTAAACTTGGCTACAGGTGGTTTTGTTTGTGGTACAGGTCTTGGTCTTACCCTTAACTCCAGTTCCCGAAGACTATTAGCATTAGATGTTGGCTGTTGTTGGGGTAAAGGTCTTTGTCTAACTCTTAGTTCTAATTCTCGCAGATTATCTGTTTGGGGTTTGGGTTTTTGCCTTAGTTGCAAAATTCTTCTGAGTCTCTCTAACTGCTCAGTTCTATTGACTGTGGGTTTATTTAACAGTTCTTCGATAATCGTGGGTGAGGACTGGGGAAACTCTCTAGGCTGTGCTTCTAGCTGTGGTGGTTCATTGGATAGTGGCGGATTGCTAGGTGGAGTTGGACTTTGAGGTAAGGATTCAGTATCAGGTTTTGTTTCAGGGTTAGATTGAGATATAAGGATATTTGCTGCTGAATTAAAATTTAGTAGTGGCGATCGCTCTAAATCAAAATTACTTGCCTGAAACTGGCTACTCTGGTAAAACTGATAACCTGGCTGGCTATCTGTAGCATATTTTATGTTTGCTTTGTGTTGCTCACCAGAGTTTTTTGAGTTACCAGCCAATACTACATCTACCCCCATACAACACTTATTGCCACTAATCACAGCTAATAAAGTTGCAAATAACAGTTTTGTCCAGCCCTGGGATTGCATTAACATTTATATTTTATAGACAACAGAATTCACCATTCAGTCTGATTATCAAAAGACAACGATTATTACCTTTTCAAAATTAATTATTTGATTTTAATATTTTTTGATAATTTTTATTACCTTGATTTATAACAAAATTTCGCTAAAATTTTCAATGAATACAAAAAAATTTAGTGATAAAACTCACAAACCAATAAGTAAATCTAATATCTCAAAATCTATCTTCAGTTGGTGTGGTCTCAGGTAATTTATCCAGCATTCAAGCGATGTCTTTGAAATTTGTTGCCTTATTGATAATGAGTGTGTGGGGAGTGAACATGATGCCTTTGTCGGCGATCGCGTCTACTCCTCTGACTCGCGCCGAGATTCAAAATCTGCGAAATTTAGTACAATTACTGCCGCAGAATCATAAAAAGCGCCCAGCACGTAAATTAGATCCAATAACTCCTGGTGATGGTTTGTCAACAGGTAGAGCATCTTTGGCTGATTTACGTTTTAACGATGGTTCCCTAGCAAGGGTTGGAGAAAGAGCAGTATTTCAATTCCTACCCAAAACTAGAAATTTTCGGCTGTCCAACGGGACAGTACTGTTACTGATTCCACCAGGAAAAGGACAGACACGCATACAAACACCAAGCGCGGCCGCTGCTATTCGTGGTTCAGCATTATTTGTCCGCTACGACAAACAAACAGACACCACAATTGTTGGGGCGCTGACAAATAGCGGTATCGAAGTATTTAATCAAGCAGCCTCTCAAAATCAGGTGTTAGCAGCAGGACAACTGATGGTCATCGTGAAGGGTGAATTTCGGGGCTTATATGATTTTGATCTGAAAACTTTTTATGAAACCAGTGATTTAGTAGAAGGATTAGATTTAACCAAGCAAAATAGTACAGCTAACCCTGACCCAGCGATCGCTAGTGTTCAATCTGAAATTATCGCAGCATTAGCAACACAAATGCCTCTAGTCGGTCAAGGAGTCATTGAAAATCCATCTTTTATGGAGTTATCTGGTAATAACTCTTCTAACTCATCTGACCAAAATCAGGAGTCAGATAATTCTTCAGTAGATTCTTTTGTCAATACTGGAGAAGTAATATCAGACACTACGCGCAATACCAGCAACAATGAAATAAGTCTGCCAAGTAATATTGATAATCCTGGTAATCCCGGCGGCAATACTGGTGGCAACACTGGTGGCAATACTGGTGGCAACACTGGCGGCAATACTGGTGGCAACACTGGCGGCAATACTGGTGGCAACACTGGTGGCAATACTGGCGGTAACACTGGCGGCAACACTGGTGGCAATACTGGTGGCAACACTGGTGGTAACACTGGCGGTAACACTGGCGGTAACACTGGGGATGATCACAGTGGTAATCACAGTGGCAACCCTGGTGATGATCACAGTGGTAATCCAGGTGGTAATCACAGTGGCAACCCTGGTGATGATCACAGTGGTAATCCAGGTGGTAATCACAGTGGTAACCCTGGTGATGATCACAGTGGTAATCCAGGTGGTAATCACAGTGGTAATCCAGGTGGTAATCACAGTGGCAACCCTGGTGATGATCACAGTGGTAATCCAAGCGGAAACCCAGGTGGCAACCCAGGTGGCAACCCAGGTGGCAACCCAGGTGGCAACCCAGGTGGCAACCCAGGTGGCAACCCAGGTGGTAATCCAGGTGGCAACCCAGGCGGTAATCCAGGCGGTAATCCAGGTGGCAACCCAGGTGGCAACCCAGGTGGTAATCCAAGCGGAAACCCAGGTGGCAACCCAGGTGGCAACCCAGGTGGCAACCCAGGTGGCAATCCAGGCGGCAACCCAGGTGGCAACCCAGGTGGCAATCCAGGTGGCAATCCAGGCGGTAATCCCGGCGGTAATCCAGGTGGCAACCCAGGCGGAAACCCAGGCGGTAATCCAGGGGGTAATCCCGGTGGCAACCCAGGCGGTAATCCCGGCAACCCAGGTGGCAACCCAGGCGGTAATCCCGGCAACCCCGATGGAAACCCAGGTGGTAATCCCGGCGGTGATGATACTGGTGGTGGTCATTCTGGAGGGAGACCACTAGAAGGAGATTTCCCCCCACCTTAAACCTTTGAATGGTTATAAATAATACAAGTTCGCGCAGGGTTAAGACGATCGCTTTGGAAAGGTTTTAACCCTCTTCGTAAGTCTGCACTTTTCCCTGTTCCTTTTAATTTCAATAACTACAGTCTTGCAATACATTTACCTTCATGGGTTTGCTTCTAGCCCTAAATCTGCTAAAGCCCAGGCGATGAGCGATCGCTTTCAAACAATTCCAATACAGCTAAATATTCCTGATCTTAATGCTGGCAATTTTTCTCAGTTGACAATTACCCGCCAAATCAATCAAGTAGCAGCACTCTTGGATAATTCTGAAGCAGTTACATTAATCGGTTCTAGTTTGGGTGGTTTGGTGTCTGCTCATTTGGCACAACAACACAAGCAAGTGCAACGCTTAATTTTGTTAGCACCTGCTTTTGGCTTTTTATCTCATTGGTTGCCGAAGCTAGGAGATGAAGCAATGAAGCGTTGGCAACAAGAAAAATATCTCATGATTTACCACTATGGGGAAGCGCGATCGCTGCCTCTAAGTTACGATTTCGTGACAGATGCCCAGCAATACCAAGAGGATATCTTACAGCGTCTAGTGCCAACGCTGATTCTGCACGGTAAACAAGATGAGGTGATTCCAATTACAGCCAGTCGTAACTTTGCAAACTCACGCCCTTGGGTAAAGTTAATAGAACTTGAGAGTGATCATGCTTTAGGTAATGTCACAGCCGAAATTTGGCAAGCAATTCGCCTCTTTTGTCAGTTACCGTAAAACGGTAAAATATGAAACCTACCAACAAGCACTCTCTTAGTCATAAGAACAAAAATGACTATCGACTAAAATTATGCTTCCTTTTATTCGGTCAGATTTAGCCCAATTTACAGCTTACAAACCTCACCCTAGCAGCAATACAGCAGAACCAGTCACCACCCAGTTTGATCGACTGGATACCAATGAAAGTCCTGATGATTTGCCCCCTGAACTCAAAGAAAAATTAGCCTGGACATATCAACAAGTTATCGAAACTAATCGCTATCCTGATGGCGGCCATGAGTCACTCAAAGATGCGATCGCAGAATATGTTAATGAATCAGCTAATCTTGTCTCATCACCGTTGACTAGGGCTAATATTTCTGTGGGTAATGGTTCCGATGAACTCATTCGCTCTTTATTAATCGCCACCTGTCTGGGCGGAGAAGGTTCCATCTTAGTTGCCAATCCCACTTTTTCGATGTACGGCATTTTAGCCCAAACCTTGGGTATCAAAGTGGTGTCAGTCGGCAGAGATGAAACAAACTTTGAAATTGACCTCAAAGCCGCACAAACAGCCATTATCCAAACCCAAAATCCACCTATTCGGGTAGTTTTTGTTGTACATCCCAATTCTCCCACCGCTAATCCACTCACTGCGGCAGAATTAGCATGGCTAAAAAGTTTACCAGAGGAAATTTTAGTAGTAATCGATGAAGCTTACTTTGAGTTTAGCCAAAATACTTTAGTGGGTGAATTAACGCAGCGTCCGAATTGGATAATACTACGAACTTTTTCTAAAGCTTTCCGTTTAGCTGCCTTGCGTGTGGGTTATTGTATTGCTCATCCAGAAGCGATCGCCATTTTAGAGAAAGTCCGCTTGCCTTATAATCTACCAAGCTTTTCACTAGCCGCCGCGTTAGTAGCTTTACAAAATCGTCAACTCTTACTGAGTTCAGTTACACAAACTCTCAATGAGCGTGACAAGCTGACAGCAATTTTGGCACAACATCCTAACTTGCAAGTATCAGATAGTGCAGCTAACTTTCTTTATGTACGTCTCAAACCTAATGATTCCACCACCAAAAATCTTACCCTACAAAATTTACACCAACAACTCAGCAACTCTGGAACTCTTGTTAGACTACTGAGTGAGGGATTACGAATCACAATTGGGACTCCCGCCGAAAATTCCCGTACCTGGGAAAGACTACAAGCTGCCATAGTAAATTGTAACGCTGGAGCTAGTAATTGAATCTGCCATCAACGTCACTACCAAAACGACGTACCATCCTCACAGTTTGAGGAAATACACCCACTAAAAGCGCAAAGGCTGCATCTGGTAAATCAGCCACTATTTCTGCTGGAAAATATTGGTCAAACTGATCTAAAATCTTTTGGACTCGCTGTTGCGGCGCAGGATTTTCGGTAATTTGCTTGATTAAGCGAATCCATTGTCGCCGAATTAAGTAAGCTTTCTGGCGTTCCTCATAAGATTCGGTATCTAACAAAGATAAATTGCCGATAGGCAGAACCATCTGGCAATCACTATCATATTCTCCACCAACTGCTGCGCCTGGGCCAGCAAATTCTGCATGGTAGCGTTTAAAAAGTATTAACCCATTCCGCTTGCGACTATTGACAATCAAAACTTTCCCGCTATGTAGAAGGTTTAAAGTATCCGAGCCGCAAGATTGCTCAGTTCCATCTGACATAACAAGATGGTTCAGAAAACTGGTTTCAGGGTAATAAGTTGATACCATAGCGGTTTGATAGCGCGTTGGTTGTTCGCTATCCATGTTTTCTATAACTTTGGAATAATTTGGTAGTTCGATGCACGTCAAGCAGTAACTTGGTTTTAAATCAAATTAGTTTTTTTGGTTATCTTAACTATCGAGAACTTTTTGTTCAAAATTAATAACAAAGATGAATCAGATTTCACTCTGTAGTTATGTAACCATATTTTATGAGATATAGCTGAATTTGTCTGCCAACTAAACTCTCAAAAAATTAAAGTTTTTATAAAGATGAATAAAATGAATACAAAGTTATTATGAGGAATATTTTATTTAGCGTAATTTTACCGATGGCTTCCACATATTGGATATTATATATTAAAAAATTTAGATTAGACGTTGATGAAATAAGGCATTAAGTCGTTATTTGAGAGCCGTTGAAAATATAAAGCATTTTCTCTCAGAATAGCAAGTAAATCTAGGCTTGATTTTCTATTTACCGTTTCTACAACTACTGGAGATAAAACAAATTATTAATTACTATAATAATTTGTTTTATTTTTTGCCATTATCCTTACAGGCAGAGAGTTGTGTGCATTAAACAGGATTTTTTTGTGTAATGTTTTTTCAAAAATTAAATAAAAATCTTAATATCTAAAAGATATATTTTAGGGAAACTCATAGAAAAATAACTTTACCTACAGTCTACGATTCAGATTCATTTATTTTAATGAGTGATTATACAGTTTTGTCCATCAAAAACTAACTTAGACTTAAAACATAGGTTAAAAATCTTAAGTGTTAATTCTGATAGAAGAATCTAAATATAAGTTCCAACTGCGATCGCTACATCTTTCTACCATCACCTAAAATATATTCACGGCAACTTCTGGTTCAAAATCCAGGAGTCAGCACTCTGAATTTGGTAGTAAGCGTTTATGCAATAAGATTTGACGAGATTGCTGGAAAAAGAAAAAATTCCAATTGGACTCTACTTTACATATCTTGTAACCTAACTTGAAATATAACTGCCGTGCCTGATGGTTATCTTCTAAAACATGGAGATATAAATCTTGAAAACCCCATTCCTCGCAAAGTTTTTCGCAACTTAGCAGTAGCTTTGAGGCGACACCATGCCGCCGATATTTCTGGTCAACAGCCAAATTAGACAAATAAAGAAAACTTTTGCCATTTTTCTTCCATGAGTCAGGGAAACGCACTCCCAACTCTACAGTTCCCACTAGGTTATTAGCACCACTAACAGTGGTGTGAACAGCAACTAAACAAGTGTGATGGGGTGCAGCTGAGGATAAACGATTTCTGAAGTCTTCATAGATACCCAGGCGTAACAACGGAAAAGCCCATCCCCAGAAACCAGTTTGGGAGTGAAAGCTTTCTGCAATAATCTGAGAAATAGCTGTTAAATCAGTAGCTGTAGCTGCACGAATTTGGAATTGTTGACCAGCTTGTTCTGCGGCTGATGTCAATGGTTGTTCGTGAGATGAGTCAAAAAACCAGGATGTCAAGGCTAGTTTATTATTAGTTAATTGTATTTTACAAAAATTTTCTCAAATATTCTAAAACACCGTTTGCTACCTTCAATACAATTGTTTTATTTACTTGCATATCAGGAAATTATCTCGGTAGCAGAGGTTCTTCTGTAAGTAAATAACATACTTAGCATCATTTTGGGCAACAAGAACATCAATTGTCACAACCATTGAAAAATTCAGGAGTCAGAATCAATCATTAGAGGAAAAAGACCCACCACTGAATTTTAGACAGCTTTTCGACCACTTCTGAGGATGATACTAAGTTGCTTTCAGAAATAGTATTCTGATTCCTCACTCCCACCACAGGTTGTAGATACTTTGTAGACAACATCTGTAAAACTTAGGATGAAGAATTGTTTTTATCTTATAAAACTAAAAAGCTATATAGTAATCTAGCTAAAAATATAGATGACTACCGTATTTATACTGAAAAAATATCTGAAATATTTTTGGGATAATAAAGCAGTTATTTTTTAGCGATCGCCTAGATAAACTAAGTACATGCTGTAATAGTTAAAGCAGCATTAATCTGTGACAGCCCCATGTCACTTTTCTCACTGGTGGTTATGATTGCTAAATTAGAACAAGTAATAAGTCTAATAGTATACTTTGCCTTTAACACTCATCGTTGTGACCTAGCTCACTCTCCTATGAACAAAATAAATAAAATTTACTTGCAAATGTTATTACAACGACGACAAAGGGCAAACTTAATATGCAACTTCAGTTAGCTTTTCCGCCAGACCTGAATGTTGTATGTCACCCGCACAAGTTTTCACAGGAGGTGAAACCAGACTTGAAAAGCAAGCATCTACTCTGTAGTACAAAAACCAACCATCCCAAAAACTGTGCTGTATCAGAGACAGTGGCAAAAATTACCACCGATTGAGGCTAATTACTGTGAGTAGATACTCTTACACCCAGCATTTGTGTAGCCAAAAAACCCGATTGGGCAAAATGCTCTGCTCTTACCTGATTCAGAAAAATTACCTCCTGAGCAGATTATTCTTTATTCAACTGCTGTTGCAGCAGGAAAGCGGTGCATGAAATCTCAAGTAAACAGTAAGCCGAAAATTTTGGTTGTTGATGACGAACCAGACAACCTAGATTTGCTTTACCGTACTTTTTATCGTGATTATAAAGTGTTGCGGGCAACCTCTGGCCCGGCGGCACTAGACCTGCTGGCAGAAGAAGGAGAAGTCGCAGTGATTATCTCCGATCAACGAATGCCAATTATGAGTGGTACGGAATTTTTGAGCCTGACAGCAACTCAATATCCAGATATTATTCGGATTATTTTGACTGGCTACACTGATGTCGAAGACTTAGTAGAAGCCATCAACGCTGGTAAGGTATTCAAATATGTCACCAAACCCTGGGAAGCGGAAGAACTCAAAGCAGTAGTACGCCAAGCCTTAGACACCCACAATGTTTTAAAAGCTCGTACCCGCGAACTCACCCGCACATTGCGTCAAGAATCGCTGCTGAATACAGTTACTAATACAATTCGCAGTGCTTTAGACTATCGGCAAATTTTGCAAGCAATTGTCGATACCGTCGGTCACATGTTAGAAGTAGATGTTTGCCTGTTACGTTCTTTTCAAGATGAACAGTTAGCAGAAGAAGGATTTATCTACCAAAAACTGTCCCAGACGCAAACAGAAGCAGGCGCAGAAATTTCTCAAGAGACAACAGCCATATCCTTCTCGGCTTCTGCTGCTTTATTGGCGCAAACAGTTTGGGAAACCCGTGAAGTTCAGGTAATTCATGATGTAGCGACAGATGAGCGAATTCAAGGAAACGCGCCTGAACTAAAACAAAGAGGACAAGCTTTTGCTACGGCGAATATTTGTTCTAGCTTAGTTGTACCGTTGATCTGTCAACAAGAATTGTTAGCAGTATTAGCACTGCATCAGTGTCATGAGTCCCGCCTTTGGGGGAGTGAAGAAATTCAGCTAGTGACAATGGTGGCAGATCAGGCGGCTCTGGCTTTATCTCAAGCCTATGCTTATGAACAAGTACGTGCTTTAGCGAAACGAGAAGCACTGATTAATACAGTTACAACCGCAATTCGCTCTAGCTTAGATCCACAAGATATTTTTGCTGCAATTACCCATCAATTAGGGCAAGCCTTACAAGTTGATGGCTGTGCGCTGTCTTTATGGACAGAGGAAGATGAAGCTGTTCAGTGTGTGGGATTATATGATGTTTTTCAACATCCTGACCATATACTTAAACCAGGGCAAAATACTAATTTAAATATTAATCTTGACTTAATATCTCAAAATTTCCCTTACTCAACGAAAGCTCCTATTAAAGATAATCCTTTGTTGCAAGAAATTTTGCGGACACAGGAGCCAGTAGTAATTTCTGATATAAGTGTCAGTCCCTTAGAACTAAAGGGTTTGGACTTACCTGTGAAAAAGCCAGCCCGATCGCTGATGGTTGTGCCTTTGTTAGCGGATGGCAAATGTATTGGTAGTATTACCTTACGAGAAGGGCGAAAAATCCGGCAATGGGTATCCTCTGATATTGAACTGGCTAAAGCGGTAGCCGCCCAAGCCGCGATCGCCGTACAACAATCACGCCTGTATCAGAAAACCCGTGAACAAGCCGAGCGTTTATTGGAATTAGATAAACAAAAAACCGAGTTTTTCCAAAACATCTCCCACGAATTCCGCACCCCAATTACCTTAATTCAAGGGCCATTAGAATCGGCAGTGGCATCTGGTGAAGGATTATCTCATGCCCAAAGTGCGATCGCCCTACGGAACTCTCGCCGTTTGCTGCGACTCGTCAACCAATTACTCGACTTACAACGCTTAGACGCAGGCCGAATGCAACCGAGTTTTCGTCCTTGTGATTTAGTCGAATTTGTTAGCCAAATTGTCGAGTCATTTCGTCCCTACTGCGAGAAAAAACAACTGCATCTCGCCACTGATTTTGATGCCTGTCCCAAGGTTTACTTAGATATGGAAAAATTTGACAAAGTGGTTTACAACCTGCTGTCAAATGCCATGAAGTTTACACCTGAAGATGGCACAATCAGCGTTACACTCCAACACCACAACGAATACTGCATTTTGCAAGTCAAAGATACCGGAATTGGCATTATTCAAGAGCAGATTCCGATGTTATTTGAGCGATTCCGCCAAGCTGAAGGCTCAGAAAACCGTTCCTATGAAGGTAGTGGACTGGGTTTGGCCTTAGTCAAAGAATTGGTAGAACTGCATGGCGGTAAAATCACTGTAGATTCAGTTTACGGTGAAGGAACGACCTTTACATTGTGGTTGCTGACTGGCCATGAACACTTACCCATCAATCAAGTATTAGAAACACCAGCTGAATTAAATACCAGCCGGGCAACTGTAGAATTAGCTGATTTGGAACTGATAGAAGCAACGACTGAAAGGTCGGAAAACATCACAAAAGATGTATCTTCTGTGCCACTAAATCAGGATTCAGCAGTCAATCACTATCCAACGGCGGCAGACTCCAGCACACAGCAGAATAGCCGTCACTCGATTTTAGTTGTTGACGATAACCCAGATTTACGAACTTACGTATCTGATATTATTCGCCGCAACGGCTATCAAGTCCACACAGCACGTAATGGTTATGAAGGGTTTGGTGTAGTTCAAGAAATTGTCCCCAGCTTAATTGTTACAGACTTGATGATGCCTTTGGTGACAGGGCTAGAAATGATTCGGATGATTCGCTCTGATGAGAAATTAAAAGGAATTCCGATCATTTTGCTCACCGCCAAAGTAGACGAAGAAACTCGCATTGAAAGCACAGAACATGGGGCAGATGCTTATTTAGCCAAACCATTTAACGATAGAGAATTGCTGGCAGAAGTCAGAAATCTCTTGGCTTTGAAGGAAAATGAACGACGGGTTTTGGAACTGAATACTTATCTGACAGAATCAGTTCTCAAGCGATTTCTACCCAGTGTATTGGTGCAGAAAGCCGCCGCCGGGGATTTAACTTTAGATTTACGCCCTGAACCAAGGTTGATTACAGTTTTGTTTAGTGACATTGTAGGGTTTACTCAGTTAGCTAACACTCTCAGGTCTCGACGGGTGGCAGAATTACTGAATGAATATTTAGAATGTATGACCAAAGTTGTGTTTGACAATGGCGGCACTGTTGATAAATTCATGGGAGATGCAATTTTGGCGTTGTATGGAGCGCCAGAAGAACTCACCCCAAATGAACAGGTACGTCGTGCGATCAACACTGCCAGAGGAATGCACCGTTCACTAGGACAATTAAACCAGCGTTGGCGAGACCAAGGTGTATTTGAAAGCGATGGACGTTCTAGCGTACAGTTTCGCTGCGGAATTCACCAAGGTACAGCCGTTGTCGGGATGTTTGGTAGTGCTGAACGCGCTGACTATACTGCCATTGGGCCAAGTGTCAATATTGCCGCCCGGTTGCAGGCTGCTGCGGTTCCCGGTACGATTTTGGTTTCGGCGGCTGTGGCAGATTATTTACAGGATGAAGAAATTACCAAAGGTAGCCCATTAAAACTCAAAGGAGTTGATGAAACTGTCCTGACTTTTGCAGTTTCGCCAGATTTAGTAGTTAATCGCTAAGATCCAAACGGAGTCCTTAAGCTTTGCTAAAGACTTTGGATTATATTTGGCTTTGGTGATATGAAAACGCCTATTGCAGACAAAACTCCTGTTCCGCCCAAAATTTGGCGACGACATAGCGATCCTCCCAGTTTATGGATATTTGTCGCTGTGAGTTCAGTTTCCCTACATTTGTTGGTTTTCTGGCTGATGCGATCGTCTAATGCTTTGGGAGTGTGGTTTCCAGCGCCAAGCCAAGCTATTGTTCCTATCGAGGTTGTGGAAATTTCTCCCACAGCTAAATCAACATTACCTAAGACGACAGTCTCACCCAAACCTAATAATTCATCACCAAAATCTGTAGCCAGAACTGAAACAGCAAAAACTACACCCAGAAATCAAGATGCAAATCCCAGCATTTTGAAGCAAAAAGAACCTGCGGTTTCGCCAAAAAACACTAAACCTAAACCATCAGTCAAAAAATCAGTTTCCCAGCCAAAACCCACACCAAAACCCAGTTTTACACCTGATTTAACTAAATCTCCGCCACAGCCTAAACCGACACCGACTGTTCCTGTGGGTAATCTTCCTTGGAATCGTCGCCAAAAAATCGTTCTGGGAACAGGAACGCCATTACCCAACAGTCTTCCTACTGATCAAGCAACAAATTCCCCCACAGGAACCAAGAAAAATCCGCCTACTCCAAATCCTACAGGTACAACTTCTGACACCCCAACTCCGAGAAATCCCCAGACTTCTCCTTCTCCTGCCAGCACAAATTCTCAAACCTCTCCACAAGTTGGCTCAACGGTTAAAATAGTGCCTTTAACTGATCAGGAAATGCGTCAACTCAGCCAAGATTTACCTGATGTTCTGGCTCAATACCAGGGAAGCAGCATCAAAACATTAGAGGTAAATTCTCTGAATGGCAAACAGGGACTTGCGCCCGCACAACTTTTAGCCAGCTTGGTAATTGATCAAAATGGTAAGTTTCAAGAAGCTAGAGTCTTAGAGATACAACCCGCCACACTCCAAGCCGAAAAAAATCTCTACCAACAAGCAATTAACGAACTTTTTAGCAAAGATAAGTTTACCCCCGCCTACAATCAAGATGGCAGCAAACCAGAATTGAGTAATCTGTTTGTCAAAATTACAATTCAATCGGTTAATTCTAATTAAATATTTGAATTTTCTGCAAGATAGTGTGATTATGATTCCGTGGAAAATTATATTGACATGATTAAAATTAATGCGATAAAATTGTATGCTGTTCAAATAAAGTAGTTAAACTGCTAAACTAGGGGAAAATCATATCAATAGCATCAGCCTTAGTAGCTGATAATGCCTAAGAGATGCCTAGTTTATCTTTTTTTGTTGTTTATTAAATGAGGTGAACATGGCAAAGCGCCGTAACCCGAAAAAAGAAAAGGCGCTACGGAACCAGGCATACGCCAGAAAGTTTCGTAAACGGACTACAACGGGAAGAATGCAAAGAAGATTCCAGCAAAGATCACCTAAGAGTGAGGAAGATGAGGGTGCAGCAGCAATTGACGCTGAGTAAGCCGCCAGTTTAGTCTCTGATTCTTGAAGTGATTTTAATTTTAAGGGCGTACAGATGTACGCTCTTATTTTTTTGAAGTATAGCGATAGTTAGATATATTACAATACGGTTCAGTTAAGGTGATGAGAGTTGATTTCCCAATTTCTGCTCTACCTATTCAGACAATGAGTAAGATTTGGGGGATTCTCCCCCACACCCCCGATTGGGGGACGGTTGCGTCCCCCAAACCCCCTCCAAAATCATTTTTTCGTTTTTTGTTGAGTCATTATTTCAGGACTTACGCATCAAAATTTTCTGTGGGGATTGGGTGTGAGGGTGAAAGGGTATGGGGTGTAAGGGTTTTGGATACTTACACCCTTACACCCTCATACCCCTGCACCCTGTTCTAAAACCTTATTTTTTCGTTTTTTTGCGTAAGTCCTATATTTGTTGGTTTTGCTGTCATTGAGTTTTCTTATCTGAACCGTATTGAGATACATTAGGACAACTTAAAAGCTTGAATGGCAGGAAAAATAAGACTTTTTCTCCTATCTTCTGCCTCCTGCTATGTGAAGGCAGTACAAGATTTAACCCTGTAACCTGTAACCTATCACCTATTCCCTGATTTGGTTGCGAGCATGATCGATTGCTTTGGTGACTTGGGCAAAACCTGTGCCACCATAACTATTACGGGCGGCGACAACTGTGCGTGGGGCGATCGCATCATAAATATCAGCCGCAAATGTCGGATGTATTTGTTGCCATTCTTCTAAGGTTAAATCTTTTAAAAGTTTACCCGCAGCAATACTAGTTTTCACTACCTTGCCCACGAGATTATAAGCTTCCCGGAAGGGAACACCCCTAGCAGCGAGATAATCTGCGACATCGGTAGCATTAGAAAAGTCTTCTGCGACGGCTGTGTTTAAACGCTGGCTACGAAATTCCAAGCCTTCCCGTAGCAAAATTGTCATTGCTTCTAAACAGGCTTTGACGGTGTTAACGCCATCAAATAAACCTTCTTTGTCTTCTTGCAAGTCTTTGTTATAGGCTAAAGGCAAACCCTTCATTATGACTAACATCGCCTGGAGATGACCAAAAACCCGCCCAGTTTTACCGCGTACTAGTTCTGGGACATCGGGGTTTTTCTTCTGGGGCATAATGCTAGAACCAGTAGCACAGCTATCTTTAAGGGTGATAAAGCGAAATTCTTCTGAAGCCCAGAGAATCACTTCTTCTGAAAGGCGGCTGAGGTGAACCATAATCAAACTAGCCGCACACAGAAATTCGATCACAAAATCGCGATCGCTCACGCCATCCAAGCTGTTAGCATAAACATGATCAAAATTGAGTAGTTGGGCGCTGTAGTGGCGATCAATGGGGAAAGTGGTTCCCGCCAAAGCACCGCAACCCAAAGGCGAAATATTCACGCGGCGATAAACATCACCCAAACGTTCCCAGTCGCGCTGTGTCATTTCAAAGTAAGCCAATAAGTGATGGGCTAAACTTAAAGGCTGGGCGCGTTGGAGGTGAGTATAGCCAGGGATGAGAGTTTCCACGTTATTTTCGGCTATATCTAATAAAACTCGTTGAAATTCTCGCAGTTGAGTGCGAATTTCCTGAATTTGGTCACGGAGATAAAGCCGAGTATCTGTACCTACTTGGTCATTACGCGATCGCGCCGTGTGTAACTTTTTCCCTACATCGCCGACAATTTCTGTAAGTCGTCGTTCTACAGCAAAATGCACATCTTCAGCATCAATTCCTGGCTGAAACTGGCCTTGGCGATATTCCTGGCGAATTTGTTCCAAACCTGTAACGAGTTGTTCGCCTTCTTCAGCAGAAATTATCCCCGTATGCGCCAACATTTTGGCATGAGCTTGAGAACCAGTCAGGTCGTATTCGATTAATTCAATATCAAAATTAATGCTGGCATTAAAACGAGCGATCGCAGGATGCAGGGCTGATTCAAATCGCTGACTCCAGGTTTGTTGTTGCGTCATAAAACAAAGGGGAATTGGAAGTAGGCAAATACTCTAATCCCTACTACCAACCCCCTGTCTGTGTCAACCGTAGCTGGTAAGATTGCGAAATAGCCAACCAATCACCAAACCAATCAGTAAAGCCCAGACTTGACCTGTTTGTATAAAGTGATTCCAAGCTTTCTGCACCTGACCCATGAGATTTGGGTCACTAATTTGCTGCGCCAACACCATTGCATTCATTGGCAAATGCCAAAACATCTGAAAAGTTAAATCGTTGAGGTAGTGCATACCGAGTCCCAAATAAGACCTCTATGTCATAACCTCTAGTTCTATGTGATGTCCAGTGTTTGGCTTACTTAATTGGAGGTAGCGATCGCACGATCATTACTTGGTAAAGTTTTCTTATGTTTGATAACATCTGTAAATTTCTCGTAGAAAACTTTGCCAGTGATTTTGCTACCTGGCTTTTAGGTGAACCCATCACCCTAACTAAATTAAGTCCTTCTGAACTGTCTTTAGAACCAATTCGTGCTGATGCGCTGATATTACTTCAGTCAGACGAACTTGTACTGCACATAGAATTTCAGACTCAGCCCAAAATTGAGATCCCCTTTCGGATGATTGATTATCGACTGCGGGTATATCGACGTTTTCCCCACAAACGAATGCTTCAGGTTGTTATTTACCTGCAACAAACCAATTCTGAACTAGTGCAGCAAACAACATTTACCCTAGAAGATACTTTCCATCGTTTTCAGGTGATTCGCCTTTGGGAACAATCGACAGATAATTTTTTCCAATCTCCAGGGTTACTTCCTTTTGCAGTTTTAAGCCAAACTGAGAATCGTACTGAAACACTGCGACAAGTCGCCCAACAAATTTCCCAAATCGACGACCAACGAACACAAAGTAATATAGCTGCATCGGCGTTTATTCTCGCTGGGTTAGTATTAAATCAAGATATTATTCAACAGTTGCTGCGGAGAGAACTTATGCAAGAGTCAGTAACTTATCAAGCACTTATGAATGAAGGTCGGGCTGAAGGTCGAGCTGAAGGTCGGGCTGAAGGTCGAGTTGAAGGTATTGAAGAAGGTGTTCGCCTTGTAGCCCTTAATCTTCTACGGGAAGGAGTAGCTGATGAAGTAGTCATCAAAGTAACAGGTCTGTCCGCAGAAAATATCCAGCAACTTAAGTTGACAGAGTTGGACAGTGAAAACTGAAGAACCAAAAAACTTATGCGATCGCTGTGGCAAACTGTGAGGTAATCAGGACTTACGCACCACAATTGTCTGTGGGGATTGGGTGCGGGGGTGAAAGGGTTTTGAATACTTACACTCTCATACCCCTGCACCCTTTACTAAAACCTTATTTTTTCGTTTTTTTGCGTAAGTCCTATTAATGAAAACATTATACATTTCACAAAAAAATCATATCCCCGAATTTTCTAAAAATTCGGGGATATTTTTGATTGCAAATATTTTTTAACTAGTAGTTGACTTGTATAAATTTATACTATAATATAAAAGCATGAGAAAGGCGATCGCCCTCCGGCAAGAGTCTGCGATCGCCTTTCTTGAAACCCACAACAGGATTCAAATACCATGATTACACAAGTACAAAATTTTACCCAACAGTATTTACCAAGCACAGGTTTTGAGATTCCCACACTCAAGCAATCTGCGGTATTTCCTACCAGAGAACCAGTTAAACATTTATTGATTGGTTCGCCTAAAGCGGTGACTAGTTCAATTTACCGTTTGCAAGCAATTGGTTATGCAAGTGTCGGCGACTGGAGTCCATTACTACCCACAGCCAACGCTGGGGAAGTGATGAGTATATTAATTCGTCAAATTTTCATCGCATAACCTGAAACCAAAACCCCGACTCAACCGCCGGGGTTTGAGCAAATTAGCATTTACGCACAAAGATTTTCTGTTAGCGATCGCTTGCGATGATCTTTGAGTATTGTCTTAGTATGAACAAAAAGCGATCGCAGTTCTCCTCACACTACTCCACCTCGGTATTCAAAATATCCGTATTGGCTCCACACTACCAGCTTTTTTCACACCCAATATTGTGAAGCATTTTCAGAAACATACAACCTCGAACTGATTATTACGACTAGTAAAAATTCCACAAATAAATCATTTCAGTATATTTCTAAGTTAAGTATATTTTCTGACGTTCTTAATAATGATTATTGCTTACCCTAAGTATAGGATTTGAACTTAGGGTAAAGATGTCACTACCAACTACTGAGCAAATAAACTACCAGTTTTTACTCCTCACCCATATGGTGTGTGCTGACGGACAAATTCACAGCGAAGAATCAAAAGCACTACAAGATTTGGGACAGCAAGCCAAAATGGGAACACGCACCCTTGAGGAGATGGAGAAAATACTCAATCAAGATAAAGATTTCATATCTCTTGAAGAGGTAGCGCGTCAAATCCCCACCAAGGAGAAAAGTGAAGCGATACGACAGATACTAGCAATTGCTTATGTTGATGGTTACTGTTCACCTTCAGAAAAGGAAATGGTTAACCATGTTGCAAAAATTTGGAATTGGTCAGACACAGAAATTACAAACTTGCTAGAAGTAGCAAAAAACTTCAGCACAGTTAAAAATATTTATACCGATATCGAAAAATATGAATTATCTGTAGGTGCGCGTCTTTTAAAGGGAGTAGATTCACTTTTATCACGCTCACTTGTAGATAATCTGACACAAGTTGCTCCCAAAAGTCTCGGACGCAAAGTAGAGAAACTACGGAAAGAAATATTACTATATGGGGCTGAATATGAAAAAGCTACTCAAAAATGTAAATCAATAGCAACCGAGGACTACAAATATACGGAAAACTCACTTCACAGTGCTTATACGGCTCTTGAAAATCTAGTAGAAAATATTCAACAAACTACTGAATCAATAAATAAAAAAACAAGTAATAAAGGACAAGCTAATACAGCTAAGGAAGTAGCACAACAGCTTGAAGTTACAAAAAATGCTCTCTCGGCTGAAGTTATCAAAAAACTTGAAGGAGTACGTGAATCACTACGATCAAAACAACGTGCTTTAAATTATTTTAGTATCGCCTTTATGGGTAAAACTAAAGCTGGCAAAAGCACTCTCCATGCAATTATTACAGGTGATGGTTGGGAAGCAATTGGTGTTGGTAAACAGCGTACTACTCGTTTTAACCGCGTTTATGAATGGAAAAATATTCGGATCATTGACACTCCTGGTATTGGTGCGCCAGGTGGAGAAAGTGATGAAGAGATTGCTGCTAGAGTAATCGAAGAATCTGATGTTATCTGCTATGTAGTTACAAATGATAGTGTTCAAGAAACTGAATTTAAATTTTTAGAACTTCTAAAAGAAAAAGCAAAACCACTGATTATCTTATTAAATATTAAGAATAATCTCCGTGACCAGCGCAGATTAGATTATTTCTTGCAAGACCCAGATAAATTATTTGTTATGGATAGTAGTAGTGGTTTAGGCGGACATATTGAACGCATTCGTCGCTACGCCAAAAATCATTATGCTAATGATTACTTTGATATTATTCCTGTGATGCTCTTAGCTGCACAGATGTCACAAGAACCAGAGCATCAAGACAATCAAGAAAAGCTGTTTCAAGGAAGCCATATACAAGAGCTTCTTGATGCTATTCGAGTTTCGTTAGCCGAGCATGGAGTGATTCGGCGTTCTCAAACTTTACTTGGCTCTACTGTCAGTGCAATTGAAGAACCAAACAAGTGGGTTACTGAACAGATAGAAAGTTATCAAGATTGGGTTACGCAATTGAAAGATATACATCAAAGGTTTCAGCATGAAGTAAAAAAAGCATCCAAGGATAATTGCGAATACTTGTTACAGCAAATTAACCTTATATTTAAAGAGGTTTTTTATATAATATACCCTTTCGCAGAAGACAATTGGAATACAGATCAAATTCAGTTGAACTCTAAATGGAAAAATAGGTTGGAATTATTCCAGTTGCAAGATAAGTTAAATAATTCTCTTCAAGAAGCTGCGGAAAATTTTAATCAAGATTTAAAAACCTTACTAGAAGAAATAGGATCTGAGTTAAGAATTTTTACCGGATTAAAGGTTGGTAGTTTTCAGTTAAATGAGCAAGATAGTAACTCTGATAAAAATGCAGTTCGTACTACTGGTAATTTATTACAATTAGCAGGGGTAGCTACAATGTTGTTTGCACCTCCTGTTGGAATTTTTCTAGGAGTTACTGGTATTAGTTTAAATCTAATTTCTAATTTATTTAAATCAGAGGAACAAAAACGGGATGAAGCTGTAAAAAATCTTTGTAAAACTTTAAGAGAACAACTAAAAGATGAAGAAAATAAAATGCTTGATAAATCCCAAGAATATTTCAATAAATGCTTTATTAGCGTAGAAAGTAATATTAGCGATTACTTCAATGAACTAATTGAAAGTTTAGAAATAATCATCAAGCATCTAGAAAATACTCAAAATAAATTAGATGGCTGTGCTGACAATCTTAATCGTGCTTATGCCAAACGTATTGTAGATTGGTGTGCCGATAAATATGAACCGTTGACTGATGAAGGTATTATCACAACTATTGCTCAGGTAGATAGAGATTTTGGACGAAATATCAAAATTCAAACTAAATCTGAGTTTAAGTCTAAAAGATTCCAGAAAATAATTAATCAGGTTTTACAAGAAGACATCTCTATTATCTCAGTCAAGTCTTCTGAACAAACATTTGGCAACCTACAGCATAAAACCTAAGTATTAGCTAAGTACCTCAACAGATTAGGAAACGCTATAAGACGTAAGAAAATTCCAAATACTAAATATCCAAACTGTAGGGTGCGTCAGTGCGATAGAACCTAACAGTAATCAGAAATTATTGATACTGACGCACCCTACCCAACCAGCACCTTAAGCTTACCTATACCGTAGGCTTTACGAGACGCTCCGCGAAAAGAAAAGGACTAAAGTCCTTACTACGAAATGAATTCTATTATTTTTAAATTGCTTAACATCGTTTAGTTTTTTCTAGTCGTTCTACTTATGTTTTGTTGCACAGTTCTAAGAAGGGGTTAAGAATGGTTCCAAATAATATAGTCTTTAATGCTGCTGAGATTGCTAATAAATTTAGTGAGGCAAGCCGTCTGTTTGATAATATCTTAGTTGAAGCAAAGCATCCTGAATTGACGGCTATTCGTCATAAACTTCATGATGAAATCAATAAATATCATGAAAATGGTATTATGACTGTAGCTTTTATCGGTCAATATAATGCTGGTAAATCAACAACTATCTCTGCATTAACAGGAAAGCGTGATATTAAGATTGATTCAGATATTGCAACGGATAAAACTACTAGCTATGACTGGAATGGCATCAAGTTAATAGATACACCAGGATTATTTACAGACCGCAAAGACCATGATGATATTACTTATGATGCAATCAATAAAGCTGACTTATTAGTTTTTAGCCTCACTTATATGCTTTTTGATTCAATCACAGTAGAAAATTTCATAAAGCTGGCTTATGAAAAAGGCTATCGCTGGAAAATGATGCTGCTCATCAACAAAATGTCTGATGAAGCTGGAGAGGAAGCACAAAAAATTGCTAATTATCGCCAAAGTTTAGCTGATGCACTTAAGCCTCATAATCTGGATGAATTTCCTGCGTGCTTTATTGATGCTAAGGATTATTGTGAAGGTATAGATCAAAAAGATGATTTCTTGATCGACATCAGCCGCTTTCCAACATTTATTGATGCTTTAAATAATTTTGTTAAAAGCCGCGCTACACTTGCCCGTTATGATACGCCAATCAGAATTATTTTAGCGGTTTTAGATGAAGCTCAATTAAGCTTTACACGCAATTCTAATCAAGATACTGCTTTTCTAGAAGTAATGGCACGTTTGTCGCGTACAGTACGTAAAGAGAGAGAACGTCTACGAATCAAATTCAATAATATAGCCTTAGAAATGTCTTCTGCAATTTCTCAAGAGGGAATTAAGTTGGCAGATACTGTGGGAACAAAGACTCAGGAAGATTTTGAAAAACTGAATCACCAAACTGAGCTAAACGTAGAAAAACACTATACAGATGCTACAGAACAACTAAAAAACTTAGTCGAATCAGCAATTAAAGAGATTAGTCAAGAAGTAGAAGAAGTATTACAAAGTAATCTTGTACAAACTTTTATAACTTGCTTGGATAATACCGAAAGACTATCGGCTAAGAATGTTAATAATAATACAAGTATTGAACATCTTCAAAATCAAGTAAAATCTCTGCAACAAATTGGTGAACTATTAGGCGTTCATTGGGAAAAATTTACTGCTGGAAGGGTAGCAGCTAGTGGTCAAGGTTTTTTAAATGCCTCAAATTTAGCTGGTAGTCATCTCCATCATGTAGTTTATGGTGTAGGAAAATTTATTGGTGTAGATTTCAAGCCTTGGCAAGCGGTTGGTATTGCTAAAAACCTTGCTAATTTTACTGTATTTCTTGCACCTGTAATAGCAGTAGCTGGTGTGCTTGCAGATTTTCATGCTATGCAACAAGAAGCTGAAAGACAAGAGAAAATGGCTGAAGCTCGTCGAGAGATTACTAGTCATTTTATGAGTGTTGCCAAGAGTCTTGAAAATCAAATAGATAGTATATTTAGGGATGTAGATTTACAAATTTATGGAGAAATTGACAAGCAAATTGCTGCTGCACGCCAACATGAAGAAAATGTGATCGCAACTTCTAACACCTGGGTAAAACAACTCACAGAAATTCGTCAAGAGTTTGAGGCTATTCTTCGCTACATTACCCAAGTGACGGAAAATCAGGTGACTTGTAAAAATACCAATTCATAGAAGTTTCAGCCTATACCGGATTCATCTGAGAAACTTCCAGAGAATAAATTACTAAAAACAAAAGACAGCATCGCCTCGTTTCCACAGACTGAGGACTGCATCAATCATACTGAATTTCCATTCCTGGCTTATTCTGGCTTGGGCTGGATAAATTTTGTGAGTCTACACCAGAAATCTTTGCTAATTTGCGACTTTTGTGTGCCTGGATTTCTCTCCAATCCCTGCAACCTCAGTCCAGAGTCCGTAGGGGCTGATTGAGCAAAATATTCATAAATGATTCGAGTATATCTGTGAACCCGCCCCTACTGTTTGTGAGCAATGCGGATGTACACCGTAGCTTACCAAGCATAGCGAGCAAATATTAAGTCTTAAGTCGTGGACTGTCTCATCTAAATATTCGGCATTCAAAGACCGAAATTAACCGCGTTTACCTGCGGTTAATTTCATCTAAGCCAGAAATTACGCGCAGGCTACGAAAGAACATAGACGCGCAAGCGGCTTCCCGCAGGGTACCGCAGAGGCGCAGAGTTCACGGAGAAATGAGAGTTTGAGAGATGTTTTGCGTAAGTCCTATAAGCTTCAAGGCAAAATCCTAGTCGCGTCAGTCCAAGATAATTTAAAGTTCACTTCATAAATCATCTCTCATACCCTGAGCCTTTTCCATATATTTAACTAGGTGCGATCGCTAATCACCTAGAACTTAGCGAAAACTGTCCGTAATTTTTCGATATCCCGTAAATCAGGTATATTTAGCAACATCGTATTTCCTTCTAAGTATTAACTGAAATTTGTCTGTAATTATGCTGAATCTTCCGTAGGCGTAGTTGAATAATTCGGTGAAACTTCTTATAGAAATTCCGTTAAATCTTGATATTATTCCTGAGCGAAACTCCTACTTTTGCCGTTAGGAGATAATGCGAATATATATATTAGGTCAAACATGATTAATCCAAATATTTTCAGGAAATCTTCTCCGTGTAATCACTGCTTTATAGAATCTTTAATTGCAATAAGATAGTTATTAAGAAAACCTGAAAATATTGAATCACTACTTGAGATTCAGTGTAAAACTTGCGTGAACTAAAAATATAAACAATCAAGAAATATGTTAGATACTGTGAGCAAAGAGTTAGCACTTTTTTGGCAGCAAATAGAACAGAAAACGCAATTCCATGCAGGTTATCCATATAATTTAAGTTGTGATTTCACTTATCTAACCAAGTTCTTTAATTTTTTATTAAATAATGCCGGCGACCCCTATGTAGAGCCAGATTTTGGTCTACATTCCCGCAAATTTGAACAAGAAGTTCTATCATTTTTTTCCCAACTATATAAAATTCCCGAAAATGAGTCTTGGGGCTATGTAACTGCTGGCGGAACAGAGGGAAATTTATATGGAATGCTATTAGCAAGAGAAATTTATCCCGATGGCATTCTCTATTCATCTCAAGATTCTCATTACTCTATTGCTAAAGCTGCTAGACTTTTTGGGATAAAGCATCAAGTAATTAATTCCCAAACAAATGGCGAGATAAATTATCAACATTTATCCCAGGCAATTCAACAAAATTCCCAACGCCCAGTCATTCTTAACTTGAATATTGGCACTACTGTTAAAGGCGCAATTGATAACCTAGATAAAGTTCTAGAAATTCTCAAACAGCATCAAATTAAAGATTACTACATTCATTGTGATGCCGCGCTTTCGGGGATGATTTTACCATTTTTAGAGAATGCCCCCCAAATTAACTTTCAAAGACCAATAGATAGTATCGCTATTTCTGGTAAATTCATTGGTTCGCCCCTACCCTGTGGTGTAGTCTTAACTAAGAAAAAGTGGGTAGAAAAAGTAGAAACTATGATTGAATATCTTGGTTCTAAGGATACCACTATTCTTGGTTCTCGTAATGGTCATACGCCTCTAATTATTTGGTATGCGCTGAAAACCAGAGGTTATGAAGGATTCGCCAAAGAAGCAAAAACATGTATTCAAAACGCCCAATATTTATTCCAGCAACTTAAATTGCGAGAATATCCCTGTATGCTGAATAAATTCTCCAATACTGTTGTGTTTCAAAAGCCAAGCCAACCTTTAATTAAAAAATGGCAATTGGCTACTATGGATAATGTGGCACATCTGATTGTCATGCAAAATATAGACCGACACAAAATTGATACTTTCGTGAATGAACTGGTCTTACAAGAAGGATTATTACCAGAATCTGAATATTTACACTTACAACCAGTACTTTCTTAATTAAGTGTTGTTGAAAAACTGATCATTAACAATGGGTGTGAGGATTTTAAACATCCAGGACTTACGCACCAATCAATATTGTCTATGAAAATTGGGTGTAAGGATGTGTGAGTAAGGGTATTAGATACATACACCCCTGTACCCCTACACCCTCACCAAAATCCTTTTTATGCGTAAGTCCTAACATCTACACCCTGATACCAACAAGGACTAAGAATTTATGGAATTAGCAAATAAAGTTGCTTTAGTGACTGGGGGTAGTTCTGGTATTGGTCGAGCCACGGCTAAACTGTTTGCGGCTGAGGGTGCTAAAGTAGCGATCGCTGATATTGATACCACTGGTGGTTTATCTCTGCTGGAAGAAATCAAAAATAGTGGTGGAGAAGCCACTTTTCACAACTGCGATGTGAGTGATGAAAATCAGGTGCAGCATTGGATTGAAAGTGTCGTAAATCAATGGTACAGCATCGATATCTTAGTTGCGAATGCGGGAATTTTAGCCATTGGTTCTCTAGAAAAAGCTGGCAATTTTGATTGGGATAAAGTCTTAGGAACTAATGTTAAAGGCTATGCTTTTTGTGCTAAATATGCCATCCCCCATATACGTCAGCGTGGTGGTGGTGCAATTGTCAACGTTGCATCCATAGCGGCTTTGATTGCCTTTCCCAATTTTGCATTGTATAACACTACCAAAGGCGCAGTTGTCCAATTAACCCGCAGTTTGGCTCATGATTTAGCAACAGAAAATATTCGAGTTAATTGTGTTTGTCCAGGCGTAATTGATACATTACAGATACAACAATTTGCTGATTGGCAAGGTGTGACAAAAGAAGAAGCAATTCATCAACTCGCTGCAACAATTCCCGTCAAACGCTTAGGACAACCCCAAGAAGTCGCTCAAGCTATTTTATTTCTTGCTTCTGATAAAGCCTCATATATTACAGCAACATCCCTGGTGATAGATGGGGGTTATACGGTGCAGTAGTGAAGGGAGACAAGGGAGACAAGGGAGACAAGGGGAAGGTTTCGACACTTCGGCAAAGCTCACTAACCGAAGCCTATCGAGCATTGAGCGTTCGCGTAGCGTCTCCCTTGGGGAGAAGTCGAAATGCGTCTTTTAGCTATTTATAATCTGTAACCTATCACCTGTAACTTATAGGACTCATATTTGATTTATGAAAAAAATCAGTACACTCAGATCAAGCTGCTTTCCTACTCCCTGCCTACACAAATAGATTCAGAAATCACATCGGATTCCTATATCACCTGCTTTGATTTTGAAACTCATATCCCCCGGCTTTAATTGTCAATTTACCTGATTTCCATCCTTGATAAATTGGGCTTTTAACACCATCAGCACTTTGATAAACAGCAAAATGTTCTCGCCAATTATGTTGTTTACCATTGCGCCAAACTTTCGGTAAATTTACACCTTGATATTGCATTTTTACCTTACTAGAAACACCTTGATATTCCACTTCTCCCTGATCTAGCTGCTGTAGATTTAAGCAAGATTGAGAAATAACAGACTGTTGAAACTTCTCCCAGCTACCGTGGGTTTCTGGTTCACCAACTTCCAGGGCAAAGCCTGTGTATTTTTTACCATTACCTGTTGCTGTTAAAATTTGGTCATCAGGATATTGTTTTTGAATAGTTTGAGTTGCTGTTGCATTTACACCTTCCACCACTAAATTAATTGGTGTTAATGCCAGCCATGTTTTTTCGTATTTAATAAAAGTTATGCCCTTACTGCTCTCTACCAAGGCAGATTTAGGGAGAAAAAATTGAAATGGTGCTTGGGGTTGATGATTCAGCCAGATTACCAAATTACGATATTGAGCAATGTTTTCACCGCCAAGGGAAGCAGTAGAAATTTTTGTCGGGTCTGTGCCGGTGGAAGCAATAAAATAATCTACCCCCCGCCCAGAATTAAACGCCATCATTTTAAAACCGTTCCAGTCGCCGCCAGAACCTTGGGCTAATGTTCCTAATTGAAATGTCTGACCAAAATAAAGAGTTTCATAAAACTGTGGTGCAGCATCATTTCCTGGTTTCCAGTTTTCGTAAGTGGGTTTGGAATTAAGTAATTCCACTGGTTTGGGAAATTGCTTTTTTGCTAAAGCGACAATTGCTGGTGGGGGGCGGTAACTGCTGGTAATGAGGTGTACTTCGTCTGGGGATGGGTTGGGATCTGAGATGGGAGAATCACCAAAATATAGTCCTAATTCATGAGTTGCTAGAGAACACCAAACACAGTTACCGCCACTATTGTCACGCTTTGAGGGGCCACCAAAGCCACCGCGCCAATATTTCAACGCGCCGGATGCAAAAAACCAATCAAGTGCAGATTTAGCAAGAGATTTGGTTTCAGGATCTTGAGCAAAATCATAGAGGTTAATATAGCCTGTAATGGTATGTCCCAGGTAGTTTTCCGAGTCCCATTCGCCTTGACCAATTTGGTAGAGAGTGCGGATATCACGCCGAATACGTTCTTTATATATTTTGCGTGTGGCTTCGTTACCTGTTTCTTGGGCAAATAAATAAACTGCGACATTCCGCATTCCTTTTAGATTATCGGTGTTGCGGCAGTCTACCCAAGTATTGCAGTTATCAGATGATTTCACCCAAAATTTGCGCGGAGTGATCCACTTGCGTGTCAGTGGGTCTTTTTCGGTCAAAATTGCCATTGCTTTCCGCATTCGCTGACGATAACTTGGGTCAAGATATTTGCCAAAGTAAAAGTATTTGCGGACTTGGCCTTTGAGGGTAAAGCTAGAGTAAAAATCAATACCCAAGGTATGAGCATGAAGCTGACGATCAGCGTCTTCTGATTGTAAAAAAGCGATCGCCTTTTCTCGATTACCTGCTAAAAAGTCCATCATCGCTTTTGGATAAGATTTTTTTTCATTCTCAAAGGCTGTCGAACCGTATTTCTCACCAGCAAATTTAGCAATTGTTTGCTGAGAACGTTCTTGAAACTCAGCCTCCATCTGCGGTGTCCATTGCGACTCAGATTTAGGCTGGTTAGCACCCAGACATAACAAGCAAATGATAAAAGCTAACCCAGGGTGTAATTTTTTCATAAGTAATATATTACACTTCAAAAAACTTCTTCTCCGATAAATTACTGTGCAGTAGTCCTTCTACTACAGAACCTTCCAAGGCTGGGAAGAAGAAATATCCTTGCCCTTGGTCGCATTTTAAGGCTTTGAGTTGGGTTAATTGTTCTACTGTTTCAATGCCTTCGGCGGTGACTGACATATTTAAACTGTGGGCTAATGTAATAATGGCTCGCACAATTTCTAAATTTTCCCCCCGACTACCGATATTACGAATAAAAGAGCGATCGATTTTAATCGTTCTCAGTGGTAAGCGGTGCAAATAACTTAAGGATGAATAACCTGTACCAAAATCATCCATGTGTAACTCAATATTCAAGGTAGTTAATTGCGAAAGCATAGCGTTGGCTAATTCAAAGTTATCCATCAGCAAGCTTTCGGTAATTTCCAACTTCAAACTACTGGGTTCTAAACCTGTATTGTGTAGAACTTGTTGCACTTGTTTGACAATATCTGGCTGCATAACTTGTTTGCCAGAAAAATTGACGCTAATTGTTAAGGGTACACAAGCGGGAAATTGTTGATGCCATACTTGCAATTGGCGACAAGCTTCATAAAGCACCCATTGACCAATAGAAGCAATCATTCCGGTTTCTTCCGCTAAGGGAATAAATTCTTCTGGAGAAATAATCCCTCTTTCGGGATGATGCCATCTAATTAAGGCTTCAAAACCAACAATTCTACCTGTAACTAGAGACACAATTGGCTGATAGTGCAGGCGAAATTCTTCTTGCTGAATCAGTGCATGACGCATCGCCGTTTCTAGCTGCAATAGCAGAGATGCACTTTCGTGCATAGTGGGATGAAAAATTTCATAACGTGCTTTACCATTAGATTTTGCTGAATACATTGCCACATCAGCATCTCGCAGAATATGTGCAGCTTGCTCATAATTATTGCTACTTAAGGCAATCCCCATACTTGCGTTAGTAAAGACTTTATGTTCATTTAATTGAAAAGGTAAAGCCAGTAAAGTTTGAATGCGTTCAGCGACTTGAATTGCACCGTTGATACCATCGATTTCTTCCAGTAAAATTGTGAACTCATCACCGCCAAACCGCGCCACCATATCGCCTGCGCGTAAAATTGACTGGAGTCGATGGGAAATAGCAATTAACAGTTGATTGCCGAGTAAATGCCCTAAACTATCATTAATTACTTTAAAGCGGTCTAAATCTAAAAAAATAACAGCAAATACATAATCTAGCTTTTGTTTGCTGCGTTCTAGAGATAGTTTAACTCGCTCCATAAACAAAGATTGGTTGGGTAATCCTGTCAGGGCATCATGTAAACTGTTGTGCAGCAGTAGTTCTTGGGTTCTTTGTCGTTCCAGAATATCTTGTTGCAGCTGTTGATTAACTCTCATCAGTTCAATGGTACGTTCTGCGACTAACTGTTCCAACTGACAACGATATTGTTTGAGTTCTTCTTCGGCTAGTTTGCGTTGAGTAATATCTCGCAAAATGACAACATATTGTCCTAATGACAAATTAGAAGGCTGGGAAACAGTAGACTCTACAATATATGAACCATGTTTGGTGGTGAGAGTTTGTTCACTCCGCATCGACCATTGCTCTGGTTTACCATGATGGTTGATCAAGAAGAGATTTAAACTCTGTCCGATGAGTTGTTGAGTACTAATGTGAAATAATTCTTCTGCTGCTAAATTGGTCTGGATGATTGTACCTTGTTCATCCAAAACTAAAACAACATCGGGAACAGTATTGAGGGTGGTAATAAAGAGATTTTTGGCTTGTTGCCGTGCCTGATCAATGGCGGCAATTTGTGGTAGGGTAGTCCAGCAGGCGATCGCTACCCCCACAAACGAAAGCATAACCAACACAATAGCCAGTAAAGCATTGCGTGAGTTGTCATGAAATTCACCTAATAAATCACGCAAAATCCAACTGCCAATAGCAGAAGCACAAATCAGCGATACTAAAACAATTACCTGAAGTACTACAAAATCTGAGTTATTACTAGTAAATTTTTCGGTGTAACGTTCTGTCCACCATTGGGGATGAAATGGTGCAAAGTTACAGCGACGCAAGCCCATATCTCCCATCATCAACACCAAAGGAATAATCATCCCAATTAATAAATCTTGCCAACTCCAAGCTAATCCACCAACTACTAAAACTACTGCTTCTACCAAAAAAAAACCCAATGACCACCAAGGCCACAAAACTTCTACTTGATGGCGACATAACCACAAGCCAAAATGTAGCCCCATAATGGCTAACAAATAGCATGTACCTGCCACTGTCACCAAGTGAGATACACTGCCTAGATTCAAACAAAGCAAACTGAGTAAAAAAGTAATAAAAATAGCTGGCCCCAAAATGCCTTGGCGGGAAACTACCGTAAACACAGGCGACAACTGACCATCCAACGCCAGTTGGTAAAGAATCCGAGGAGAATTGGTAACGGCTGTGGCACAACTTAGCAGACAAGAAAACGCAATTAGCAGTGTAACTAAAAAAGGGGCAAATGAACCCCAAAAAGGTTGTGATGCCGCTAATAAATTCAAGAATGTATCTTCACCAAGATTAGTATTGGTAACGGTACACATTAATACCCACGAACCACCAAGAAAAACAGGGGGAATTAGCCAAGTTGCTGTGGTTAAAAAATTCAAAGTTTTTTGCGGAGAACGGCTATCGGCAACAAAAGCAGTTGTGGTTTCACAAGCGTAAACTGAATAACTGGCTAGGAAAAACCACTTTGCCCATTCGGCAAAAGTTAGGCTGTGGGTACTAGGTGGAAATAAATTAATTCCCTGAGATAAAACTAACCAAAATATACCTTGAGTACAAAATAAAAGTACTAACGAAATTGCCGGAATTACAAAAAATAAGTGTAGTAGGGCGACAGCACGAGTCCCGCTAAAGGCCACAATAAAGGGAATTGCTGTGAAGGTAATTTTTAAGAAAGTTTCTGGACAGGAAATACCTAAAGGTTGAAAATTAACTTTAACTAAGTCTGTCAGGATAATTGCGTATAATGCGGGTGCGGCTGCCCAGCTAAAATAATAAGCCAAAGCAACATAAAGACCCAAATGAGGATAGTTTTTGAGTAGCCGAGCCGTATAATTAGGTGTCCCTCCGGTTACATCCAGCCAATGTTTACCTAAACTTTGGATTTGTAAGTTCAAAATACAGGAAACAATTGTCCCAAACACCCACACAAAAACAGCTTTAGATCCTAATGCTGCATGGATAACCGGTGCAGTGCCAATCCATCCTACATGACCCGTCAGCCCAAAGCCCCAGGTTTCTAGATAACTTAAGGTACGTGGCAGGCGCATTACTAACCGTTGGGTTTTTTCGCCCTGCACAGAACTATTACTGACCATTGTTTTCTAGCTAGATGTACTGACTATCATCCACTGAATAACTGATCTGATTTTTTATGGCTTCCGTGTAACTGCTGAACTTACCTAGAAAATCTTAAGTGTGAACAAAAGGGAGTAGGGAATTGGGAGTCGGGAGTGGGGGTTTGACCCGAATTTCTCACGTATGGGTAGCGGGTGTGGAGAGAGAGGGGAGTGTGGGGAGTGTGGGGGGTGTGGCTTTCAAGGGCAGGTTTTTAAACCTTCGATAAATAGTTGAGAATATTCTCAATTATGAAACGTAGTTTTAACTGTTCAGACAATAATTTTGGTTTTAAAAGCCCAAAAATTTGTCTAATAAAAAAAGCCTGCCCTTGAAAGGGGGGGTGTGGGAGGGGTGTAAGGGAAAATTTTGACCAAAAAGGCAGAATTTATGGGTATTTCCTCTTACTTCCTGCCTTCATTAGCCTACTCGTTCTATCTCATCGATTTCTTTGGGAACTCCAGCAGTTAATACTTCATGGCCTGTGGGTGTGACGAGTACATCATCTTCGATGCGAATGCCAATACCAATCCAACGTGGGTGGGTTTGTGGTTGGTCTTCGGCTAGTTTTGTATCTGGAACAATGTATAGCCCTGGTTCGACTGTGAGGACTTGACCGGGTTGTAAAATCTGCGGTTTGTCGTCACCATGTTGGTAAACGCCAACATCATGCACATCTAAGCCTAACCAATGGCTGGTGCGGTGCATATAATATGGTTTGTATTTTTCTTCTTCGATGATTTTGTCAAGTTCGCCCTGGAGAATGCCAAGGTCAATTAAGCCTGTGGTGAGGACGCGCACAGCAGTATCGTGAACTGCTTTAAAGGTGTTACCTGGTTTGACTTGGGCGATCGCTTGTTTTTGTGCTTCTAGTACAATTTCATACAATGTCTTTTGTTCTGGCGTAAACTTACCACCCACGGGAAATGTCCGGGTAATATCGGAGTTGTAATAATTGTAGGCACAGCCAGCATCAATTAATAGCAGTTCGCCATCTTGCATCTGACGATTATTTTCAATGTAGTGGAGGACGCAAGCATTCACCCCTGAAGCCACAATTGAAGGATAAGCCGGCCCCATTGCACCCCGGTGGCGAAATAGCCATTCAATTTCGGCTTGGATTTCGTATTCATAACGTCCGGGTTTGGTAATCGCCATTGCTTGATTATGTGCTTCAATAGCGATCGCAGCTGCTTGGCGCATCATTTCTAATTCGGTTTCTGTTTTAATTAGGCGCATACTGTGAAGCACCGTACAGGTATCTTCAATGGCAATTGGCCCTGTACCTCGTTTGGGATAAGTCCGCAGTAAACTTTGATAATGTGCTAAAACTTTTTCATTAAATTTGCGATCGCGCCCCAAGTGATAATAAATGCGATCGGATTTTTCGAGATATTGGGGCAATTTCTCATCTAATTCATTGATAGGATAAGCTGCATCAGCGCCATAAATTTCTTTGGCTGCATCCACCCCGCAGCGATAACCAGACCAAACTTCTTTTTCTCGGTCTTTTGGCTGGACAAACAACACAAAACGATGTTCGGGGTGATTTGGTGTTAACACTGCCACGGCTTGCGCTTCATTAAAGCCTGTTAAGTAGAAAAAATCACTGTCTTGACGATAAGCATATTCGACATCGTTGTGCATGACTGCCATTGGCGCACTGCGAAAAATCGCCGTACCATTGCCAATTTTTGCCATTAATTGCTCCCGACGCTGCCGATATTCTAATTGCATAGTTTTTCAATTTGTCAGTTAAATACTGTGTTATTTTACCTTACCTAGTATTTAAGGCTGAGTCAAAAACCCATCCTCAGCAATCTTCATACAGCACTTTTGAAGTAAGTGAGGTACAGCATGAGTAATAAGTAATGAGTAACGAGTAGTGAGTTATTGTATTCAGAACTTTTGGAGAATTTGATTTTTGTATTGTTTGGTCATTTTAAGTTTTGCCTGCTGATAATTAGATGACAAACTTATTTTATATATTTAAAGCCTGACATAAATAAAATACGCTGACAAATCGGATGATTGATTATCTACGACTTGCAAAAATAAATAAAATAACTTATATAAAATAACTTGTATAGAAACCTTGATATTTTAAATAGCAAAATGTTTAGCTGTGAAACCATAAAAAGATAATAACTGTTATTAAAATACAGAAATGACTAAGAGCTTTAAGTTAAAACTTTGAAGACAACCAGTGATCAGAACGCACTATGTCTTTAACTTCAAAATCATCAGCATTACAAGTAACAGCATTTTCTGACTCTTTGAAAAAATCCAGTGATTTGTTAGACGTTCTCGACAACAATCAAGGAATTGGCAAAACTTTTTTAGGCAGTAGTTCCGCGTCAACATTAGATACAAGCTCTTTATCAACACAGCAAAATACAACATCAAAAGTTACAGCCAGCGCCAATCCTAACCCCAACCCTTACCTAAAGAGTGCAGCGATCGCACCTGATTTTAACGGTGATGGTAAAGTTGATAAACTCTGGGTGAATGCTCAAACAGGTGAGATTGTCCTACGCCTCATGGATGGTGGACAAATCCTCTCCCAAGGTTCTATGGGTACGTTTGACATTAACTCTTGGACTTACAGAATTGCCGATTTTAATAATGATGGCAAAACTGACTTTCTGTTGCGGAATATGAAGACAGGGGAGAACAGAGTTGCCCTCATAGATGGTACAAGAGTCGCTAGTACCGCCGCCTTAGAAAGAGTAGATCCCAACTTGAATCCCTTAATTGGTGATTTCAATGGCGATCGCAAAACAGATATCTTCTGGAATAATGCTCAAACTGGCCAAAATGCCCTTTGGACAATGGATGGTACAAGAGTTTCCAGTGCCAATGTTCTAGAAACCACAGCAGTTGGTTTAACTCCCACCGTTGTTGATTTTGACGGTAACGGTAGAAGCGATATCTTCTGGCGCAATGCCAATACTGGCGCTAACAGTGCTTGGTTTATGAATGGCACACAAGTCAGCAAGTTTAACCTACAATCTCAATCTTCGGCTTTAACTCCCATCCTCGGCGATTTCAACGGCGACTTAAAGACTGATATTCTGTGGCGTAACTCTTCCAGTGGTCAAAACAAAATTTGGACTATGAACGGTATCGTCGTCACCGAAGCCGCAGCTAAGACACTCGATTCTTCTTGGCAAGCTAACATTGTTGATTTTGACGGTGACGGCAAAACCGATATCTTCTGGCGCAATAAAACAACTGGTGAGAATACAGCTTGGTTAATGAATGGTACAGCCGTTAAGTCTGAAGCCTTCCTCCCCAGCAACAGCGCATCCTTGACACCATCCTTTGGCGATTTCAATGGCGATGGTAAAACCGATGTCTACTGGCGTGATCAAGCTTCTGGTGCAGATAAGATTTGGACAGTGAATGGCACACAAGCTACAGAATCTACTGTCGCTACTCAAAGTAGACTTGGTGCGGCTTGGTATACCGGCTAAAAATTGGTGATTTCGGGTGCGATTCTGACCACAGAAGGTAATGGTGATAGTCAACATTCCGAATCATTGATGAATCAGTACTCTACTAGATAGATATTCTTATAGTACTGATTCTCCAACTCTGATCCATTGTGAATTTTTACCTTTAACCTTCTGTTATGGCAGTATGCTCTGACTTTGAGCATACTGCTTATTTAAAATTAGACGGATTTTAGTAACGTCCTGTATAAGCGAGATTAATCACTTTCTTTTTCTAGCCTCTGTTCATTACATTGATATACGCCTTCTTTCCTACTCCCTTTCTACAGCAACAGATTCAGCCATCAAACCAGATTCCTATATATCTCAAGATAGAGTTAATAAATTATCCCTAAGTGGGAATACTAACTTTAACCAACATCATTGGTTAAGCACATTGTGAGGTTTATACCCATGTCAGAAATTAACATCGGTGATTATTTAGCTCACCCCTTGGTGAGATATCGCAATCATTTAGAATTCAATGGTTATCACGTTGATGAAGAAGATGAATTACTGTTATGTCGCCACCCAAGAAAGCATGGTTTAATAGTTAAGAATGTACCAAATCGAGGTGTATTAATTAGAATTCTTTATTCTTGCAATCTGAATGTAGATAGATATAATCTTTTAGAATACGTAAATGAACTGAATTTATTATTTATGTTTATGAAAGCATATATTGATAATTCAGGCAGTAATTTATATATGGAAACCTTTTGTGAGGGTGAATATGATAGAACAAATTTTTCAATTGTCTTAGACAATATTGAATATGACATGGAAATGTTTATCAATCATCATCAAACTAGAGAATGTTTATTATAAAATAAAAATTAAATAGAGATTTGTGGTGGGTTCTGCCCACCATTATTTTTTTATTAGAGGTTATTTCTAGCAATTCTATTTGATATAGGAAGATACGAGACAAGGCAGATAAGGGATATAGGTTTATCAATCATTTAGGATTGCTACATATAAAGTCAGTGGTGGTCTTTTTCCCTCACTGATTCAGCACCGAGCTTAGTCGAAGTGTCAATTCTGACTCCTGAATTCTGACTTCTGAACTCTGTAATTGTTAACAATTATTAAGCAAAAATTGATAGATAATCTGTATAACCGAGTGATGTAAAATCCAGAAGATAGTAAAAGGCGATAACAGAGTCTGAATAGCAATGGCACAGGATCGTAAGTCAACGGTTGTAATCACAGGTGCGTCCTCTGGGGTAGGTTTGTACGCTGCAAAAGCATTTGCTCGCAGAGGATGGCACGTTGTCATGGCCTGCCGAGATTTGGCAAAGGCTGAAAACGCTGCTCAAGAAGTAGGCATACCCAAGGACAGCTATACCCTTATGCACATTGACCTGGGTTCTTTGGATAGTGTGCGCCAATTTGTCAACAACTTTAGAGCCAGTGGCAAATATTTAGATGCGGTGGTGGCGAATGCGGCGATTTATATGCCATTAATCAAAGAGCCATTACGCAGTCCCGAAGGCTACGAATTAACCATGACCACCAATCACCTTGGTCATTTTCTGTTGTGCAAACTCTTGCTGGAAGATATGAAAAAATCTCCGGCTGCGGATAAGCGAATGGTGATTTTGGGAACTGTTACCCACAACCCAGACGAACTAGGTGGTAAAATTCCGCCACGTCCAGACTTGGGTGATTTAGAAGGCTTCGCCGCAGGTTTTAAAGCACCGATTTCGATGATTGACGGTAAGAAATTTGAACCCGTTAAAGCTTACAAAGATAGTAAAGTTTGCAACGTGTTAACCATGCGCGAACTGCATCGACGCTATCACGAATCAACTGGTATTACCTTCACCTCTCTCTATCCGGGATGTGTGGCTGAAACACCACTATTCCGCAACCACTATCCTTTGTTCCAAAAACTCTTCCCCTTGTTCCAGAAATATATTACCGGGGGATATGTCTCTCAAGATACGGCAGGAGAACGGGTTGCAGCCGTGGTGATTGAACCAGAATATAAGCAATCTGGTGCTTATTGGAGTTGGGGAAATCGCCAGAAAAAAGAGGGTAAATCTTTTGTGCAGACAGTTTCTCCCCAAGCGCGGGATGATGCTAAAGCTGAACGCCTGTGGGATTTGAGTGAAAAGCTAGTTGGGTGATTGTAACTGAGTTACGGTGATGAAAATAGGGTGTAAGGGTTTTGGATATATACCCTTACACCCTTGCGCTGTAAATATAGGCTGTTGATTTTGTACCTTTTTAGGGATGGAAGATTGAGTAATGAGTAGTGAGTGATGAGTTAAGACGTATGTAAGAAATCTCTCAAGCTCTGATAACTTTGTATCTTACTCTGTGGGTTTACCGTTAGGCGTTATCGTAAGAGTAGCCGAAGAGCGCATCTAGGTTTTTTCATAATTTCGCGTAAGTCCTATTGACTCATCACTCATTACTCCTTACTCATTACTCAAAATCAACACCCTACTAATTACAAATGATAATTTTAATCATGGGAGTGACTGGTGCTGGTAAAACCACCATTGGTCAAGCATTAGCAGCAGGAACAGGATGGGAATTTTGCGATGCTGACTGGTTTCATTCAATTGCTGCGAAAACCAAAATGAGTCGAGGAGAAGCGTTAACAGATGCCGATCGCCAACCTTGGTTACAATCATTACAAACTGCGATCGCTCAATGGTTACAAGCAGAGAAAAACGTGATTTTGGCTTGTTCGGCACTCAAAGCCAGTTATCGTAATATTCTTGGGGATCATGATCCACGGGTAAAGCTAGTGTATCTCACAGGCAGTTATGAGTTAATTGCCCAAAGATTGCGCGATCGCCACAATCATTTTATGAACGCCAATCTTTTACAAAGCCAGTTTGATACCTTAGAAGCACCCACACCTCAAGAAGCCGTTTATATTGATATCTCTCAAGATTTAGCCGCAATTTTGCAGCAAATCAGAAACAGCGTCCAGGTTTAAGTTTTATCGGCACTGCCTTCTGACTTGAAAGTGCTGAGTGCTGAGAGGGGTGAGGAGTAGACAAGGTAGAGGGGGGAGACAAGGTAGAAAGATTGCGTCCTTATCTCCCTTGTCTCCCTTGTCCCCCTTGTCTCCCCTGCTTCCTGCACCCTGCCTCAGTTAATGTGTATATCAGTGTATTTTAATTTCGTATAAATTGATATAATCTTCCATACCCAATAGAATCGAGTGCAGATTATACATATATTTTTACAATTCTGCAATATTTAAATTCCCTATTAATTTGACTCTTAAACCAGCTAGAAACCTATCCTAAATTGAGCCTAATTACTACAAAAATCTTATCAATAACTCATGCAGATTTTGATTTATTCCTATAACTACCATCCAGAACCAATTGGAATTGCACCTTTAATGACGGAACTAGCAGAGGGACTGGTAAAAAAAGGTCATGAGGTGCGGGTAATTACAGGAATGCCAAATTATCCACAACGCGAAATTTATCCAGGTTATCAGGGTAAGTGGTACATCACAGAAAAAATTAATGGTGTAACAGTTCAGCGCAGTTACTTGCGAATCAAGTCTAAACCTAATTTGCTGGATAGATTATTATTAGAATTAAGTTTTATTTTGACGAGTTTACCGCAGGCTTTGAGAGGTAAACGACCGGATGTTATTTTGCTGACGATACCACCTTTATTAGTGACATTACCTGCGGCTTTATTAGGAAAAATATACAATTGTCCGGTAGTATTAAATGTCCAAGATATTCTCCCAGAAGCGGCGGTGCGTGTCGGCTTAATGACAAATCAAAGGATGATTAAATTTTGTGAGTTCTTAGAGAAATTTGCTTACAGAAATGCTCAAGCCATCAGTGTCATTGCTGATGGTTTTTTAGAAAATTTAGTGAATAAAGGCGTATCTCCCCAAAAAATTACTTGTATTCCCAATTGGGTCAATGTTAATTTTATTCATCCTTTCCCACAAAATCAAAATCCCTGGAGAATCGCCCATCAATTAGAGGGAAAATTTGTGGTGATGTATTCTGGAAACATTGCCTTAACTCAAGGTTTAGAAACAGTAGTGGCGGCGGCGGCTAGGTTGCGTCATCTTCCTAAAATTACCTTTGTGATTGCGGGAGAAGCGATCGCTCTGGGAAGATTACAACAATATTGTTTAGCCTGTGGCGCAGATAATGTTTTACTCTTACCCCTACAGCCGCGCGAACAACTCCCGCAAATGTTAGCGGCGGCTGATATTGGCTTAATTGTCCAAAAACGCAACGTCATCTCCTTTAATATGCCTTCTAAAATTCCTTTGCTGTTGGCGAGTGGTCGTCCAATTGTGGGTTCAGTACCAGCCACAGGTACGGCGGCGAAAGCAATTCGAGACAGTGGTGGCGGTGTCATTGTCGAACCAGAATCCCCAGAAGCCTTAGCCGATAAAATTTTAGAGTTGTACCATCAACCACAGCTAAGAGAACATTTAGGGCAGCAAGGTAGACAATTTGCGGTTGAATATTATGCTTGTGAACAAGCAATTGCCAGATATGAAGAATTATTTATCGATGCGATCGCTAAACAGCAGTCAACCGTTGATCATGTTTTAAAATTAAATTCTCCAGACTCTCAGATTGATATTCACCAAACTCCAAAATTGCGCGATCGTCGTACGGTAAAAACTGGAAAATAGAAACTAGTAACAAGTTACAGTCAAAGATATAGGAGTCCTATTTGAGAAATGAACAAAAGAGACAAGGAGGACAAGGTAGACAAGGTAGAGAGATGTTTGTATATCATTAGGACTTACGCAACTGGCATATTTTTTCTGTAGGGTGTGTGACGCAACGGGAAGATTTGAAAGTAGTCATCAGATTTATAGCGTCACGCACCAACCACCAATTGTGACACTTACGTAAGTCCTGATCATTTAGGATTGCTATAGTAACCTTGGGGTAGGAGTAGGGAGCAGAAAAGATAATGTTTTAGTTACAGTGTTTTTCATCTCCATGAGGTACATTCCTCTAGTCTCTAGCCTCTATTCCCTATCAACTTATACTGCACTCAACCGAAAAACGCTGTATGTCGCTTTTTTCACAAATCAAATATGAGTCCTATATATATTCAAATTGTTAGTCAAACTCCGGGACGGCTAAGGCTGCGAATTTCTCCTCAAAATCTAGAACAAGCAGAAATTCAGTTGACTGCTAATTACCTCAAAACCTTTTTCCCACAGGTTGAACAGTTAAAGGTAAATTCTCAAACAGGCAGTGTAACTTTTTATGCTGCCGATGCAAACACTGATTTTGCAGAAATTATCGATAAATTGCAGGCTCAAGGCATTGTTATTATTGAGATTCCCAAGGAAAAACCCCAGTCGCCAAGTTTTGCTACCAGCTTATTGGGAATAAATGAGCAAGTTAAAAAAATTACGAAAGAAAGTGTAGATTTACGAGTTATTATACCTTTTACTGTTGTGGCGATCGCACTCAAAAGAGTGCTACCACCCTTGGCGCGATGGAAAACAACCACTTTATATTTGCTGTTGTGGTATGGCTTAGAAAGTTTGGTGAAACTTAGCGATAACGAAAAATCACCGACTGATACAACAGGAGATGAGGAATAGGGTAGAGGTTATAGGTTACAGGTTATAGGTTGATAAAAATCCGTGCCACAATCCTCAGAATTTTACGGTGAAATACTGAGCTTTATCTAGTTGCGAAGAAATCATTGACCTGAGTTTTAACGCCTTGGCTTTAGGTCAACAACCACCCACGTATAATTCTTGTTGTCCTTTCTTGGGCTTGTATCCTTTCCGCGAAGAAAACCGCGAGTTTTTCTTTGGGCGAGAACAATTAATTGTTCAACTCAATGAAAAACTGACAGAACATAACTTTTTAGCTGTGTTAGGTGCTTCTGGGAGTGGGAAATCATCAGTGGTATTAGCAGGGCTGATTCCTGCATTACAAGCAAAACAGCCGCATTTAGTTGTGTCATATATGACACCCAGTAATAACCCAATGGCGCAATTGCAAGCAACATTGGCTGGCGGGGAAAATCAACAACCTGCACCTTTAGTTGAGTCGTTGTGTTTGTTGGATATTGAAAATGAATGGGTTCCAAAACCAGAAACCGCCGTTGAATTAGCTAATGGTGGTGGTGGTGTTGCTGTCAGCACGACTGTTAAGCAAACTTTTATTTTAATCGTTGACCAGTTTGAGGAACTATTTACCCTATGTCCTGATGAAACCGAACGTCGGGAATTTATCGCACAAGTTTTAAACTTAACTCAACAGCAAAAAGTTGTAATTACGATGCGGGCAGATTTTTGGGGAGAATGCGCTCCTTACCGGGAGTTGAAAGAACTTATGGAAGCCCGACAAAAATTGATTGCGCCAATGGATGGGACGGAATTGCGAAAAGCAATGGAAATGCAAGCTGCACAGGTAGGTTTGCGGTTTGAACCAGGGTTGAGTAACACCATTCTGGATGATGTTCAAGGTGAACCGGGGGCAATGCCATTGTTGCAACACGCACTGCTAGAGTTATGGAAGCGGCGACATGGCAGATGGTTGCAGTCGGGGGAGTATGAAGCGATTGGTGGTGTGAGGATGGCGATCGCTCAAACTGCCGATGATGTTTACAATACCCTATCACTGTCGGAACAGGAACAAGTTAAAAATATTTTCATTCGCCTCACCCGTCTAGATGACAGCGTTATTCAAGGAGACATCCGCCGCGATACAAGGCGCAGAGTGTGGTTAGATGAGCTAGTTCCAACGGGTAGTACAGCAGCATCAATTAAAGAACTAGTTAATCGATTAGCTGGGGAAGGTGCAAGACTGGTAGTTACTAGTATTGATAGTTCTACAAGTAAAGAAGAAGTGGAAGTAGCCCACGAAGCATTAATTCGCTACTGGCCAAGATTACTGAATTGGTTGGATGAAAACCGCACTAATTTGCAACTACGAGAAACTATTCGTCAAGCGGCGTTAGATTGGGACAAGCAACAAAAAGATGATAATTATTTAGTGCATCGTGGCGGGAGATTAGAAGATGCTCAAGTCTTAGCCAAACAAACCGGATTTCTCAACCAACTTGAGGCTAACTATGTTAACGCTTGTATAGAGTTACGCCAGCGTCAAGAAGCAGAAAAAGAAGCCCGTCGCCGTCGAGAAATTAGAACAGCCAGGGGGGTGGCTGGTGGTGCAGTTGTGGCTGTGATGATTAGTGCTAGTTTGGGACTGGTGGCTTGGTCTCAAAAGCAAGAAGCCGAAATAGCTAAGGCGGAGGCTATTACTCAATCTTCGTTAGTACTGTTTGATTCTCATCAAGAATTGGAAGCACTGATAAAAGGAATTAAGGCTGGAAGAATCTTTAAAAAACAAAAAATTAACTACATTCCAGCTATGGTAGCTTTGCAAAAAGCAGTTTATGGAATCAAGCAGCGCAATAATTTTACACACGGCAGTGTAGTCTATGGCATGGCTTTTAGTCCCGATGGCAAGACATTCGCTTCTGCTGGTAGAGACAAAACAATTAAAATCTGGGATCTTAAAGGCAAGCTACTGCAAACTTTTATAGGACATCAAGATTCTGTTATCAGTGTTGCTTTTAGCCCAGATGGTAAAACCATTGCCTCTGCTAGTGATGACAAAACAATCAAACTTTGGGATTTAAACGGTAAAGAACTACGAACCTTTAAAGGACACCAAGCTGAGATTAATAGTGTAGCCTTTAGTCCAGATGGTAAAACTATTGCTTCTGGTAGTTTTGACAATACTGTGAAACTTTGGGATTTAAGCGGTAAGGAACTGCAAACCTTTAAAGGGCATAAAGATAGGTTAATTAACGTGGTATTTAGTCCAGATGGTAAAATTATTGCTTCGGCCAGTTTAGACAATACTGTGAAACTTTGGGATTTAAATGGTAAGGAACTGCGAACCTTTAAAGGGCATCAAGCTGGGGTCAATAGTGTGGCATTCAGTCCAGATGGTAAAACCATTGCTTCTGCTAGTGATGACAAAACGGTGAAACTTTGGGATTTAAACGCTAAGGAACTGCTAACCTTTAAAGGACATCAAAATCAAATCTTAAGAGCAGTTTTTAGTCCAGATGGTAAAACTATTGCTTCTGGTAGTTTTGACAATACTGTGAAACTTTGGGATTTAAGCGGTAAGGAACTACAAACCTTTAAAAAACAGAACACTGCACTTAGAAGTGTAGCGTTTAGTCCAGACGGTAAAACGATTGCTTCGGCTGATTGGGGCAATGATGTGACACTGTGGAATTTAAGTACTAAGGAATTAAAAACCCTCAAAGGACATGAAAATTATGTCTATAGAGTAGTGTTTAGTCCCGACGGTAAAACTATTGCTTCTGCTAGTTATGACAGTACCGTGAAACTTTGGGATTTAAACGGCAAGCTACTGCAAACTTTCAAAGGAGATATCTATCCAGTCTATAGCGTAGCGTTTAGTCCAGACGGTAATACCATTGCTGCTGCTAGTTATGACGGTACCGTGAGACTTTGGAATTTAAACGGCAAGCTACTGCAAACCTTCCAGACACACCAAGTTTGGATTAATAAAGTGGTGTTTAGTCCAGATGGTAAAACGATTGCTTCTGGTAGTTCGGACAAAACAATCAAACTTTGGGACTTAACTGGTAAACTACTGCAAACCTTCAAAGGGCATCAAGATTCGGTCTTTAGTGTTGCATTTAGCCCCGATGGTAAAACTATCGCTTCTGCTAGTTTTGACAAAACTTTAAAACTTTGGGATTTAAGCGGTAAAGAACTACAAACCTTTAAAGGACATCAAGACCAGGTTACAGGTGTTGCATTTAGTCCAGATGGTAAAATTATTGCTTCATCAGGTGTGGATTGTAACATAAAACTTTGGGATTTAAGCGGTAAGGAACTACGAACCTTCAAAGGATATGATTATACAGTCACAAGCGTAGTATTTAGTCCTGATGGTAAAACCATTGCTTCTGCTAGTTATGACAAAACAGTGAAACTTTGGGATTTAAGCGGTAAACTACTACAAACTTTCCAAGGACATCAAAAAGAGATATACGATCTGGCTTTTAGTCCCGACGGTAAAACCATTGCTTCCGCTAGTTATGACAAAACCGTAATTTTGTGGGATTGGAATCTAGATTCTTTGATGGTTAGTGCTTGCGATTTGGCGCGAGATTATCTCCAGAATAACTCGACGGTAGAAGAAAGCGATCGCCATCTGTGCGACGGTATCAGCACACCACAATAAAAAATGTATGAAATTTAACCTTAATTTCGTGAATTAGTATAACTCCTATTCTTGTTCATATTTCTCGATTAAAGTTATTAGTAATTCATAAATCTCAGCTTCTTCTGGAATAAGATTAGAACGCCGTGTTAATTCTTCGACAATAGCTAAAATTCGTTCTTTTTCCGCCTCAGTTTTAATTAACTTTGGCTGATATTTAATTAATAATTCTTTATATTTATCTTGATTAAAAATTAGGGGCATTTTTCCATTCCTTTTGATGATATTCAGAATGTTTATGAAGAAGAATTCAGAAATCAGGAGCCAGAATTCAGTATAAATTGTGTATAACACTTTGGCAGGTTTATAGCGGTTTTCATTCCAGTGAGGTACATTTCCCTAGCCTCTAGCCTCTAACCTCTTTTCCCTATCTACCTGTACTGCACTCAACCGAGACATGCTGTAGACTGACTCATTACCAAAGTCATCAAACTATCTAACAGGCGATCGCGTGACAAAGACATCAGTTCTTTTCCATACATAATTTCTTGTAGAATTACATAGGAAACTAGCGAACCCATAAAAATATGAGCGATCGCTTCTGGGTCAGTAATATTTAATTCTGGATGGGATGCAAAATACTGACTCAACAAAAATCGACCACGTTGCACAACTGTTTGATTATAAAGTTTGGCGAGTTCAGGAAAGTTTTGTGATTCCGTAATCACTAAGCGCAACAGCGCCACATAATCAGGATTATCGGCAACTTTGGTTAAGTAAGTTTCGCCAACTTGACGTAATAAACTGGCTGGTTCACCTTGTAATTCTGTGTGAGCAAAAATACTTTGAAAACACCTGAGTGTTAACCTTTCCATTAACGCTGTAAACAGCCCTTCTTTATCTTGAAAGTGACTGTAAATTGTTTGTTTAGAAACTCCAGCTTCTGTACTCACCCTATCCATACTAGTTTTTGCGTAACCTTCGCGCAAAAATACTCGAATTGCGCCTTGCAAAATTTGCTCTTGTTTTTGCGTAATTGCAGGTAACTCAATTTCCAGTGGGGATGTAGAGGTATGAGGCATGAAAAGTAAATTTTTTTGCTGATCTCTTGCTGTATCATACTGGACAGTCTAGTATGATGACCAAAATATTTTGGACAATTCAGGATGCTACTATGACTCAGACTGCCCCAATTCCCCCGGAAAGTCTTACAAATGTCCCAGTATCCAAACCGCAGCATCGTAAAAAACCAATACCTTTAATCATTGGAGGTGTATTGGTAATTGCTGGTATTGGCTATGCAGTCTGGCATAGTCAACCCCAAGGCGCAACAAATGTGTTGAAAGTTAGCGGGCGCATTGAGGGTTATGAAACCGAAATTGGGGTGAAGCGTTCCGGCAGAATTGAGTCAATTGCCATGCGGGAAGGGACGGCAGTCAAAAAGGGACAAGAATTAATCACAATGGATGACAGCGATGATCAACTTTTACAAGACCAATTGCGGGGTGCAGAAGCGAGGATAGCATCGGCTGAATCAGATGAACAACAAGCAATTTCTGATGTTGAGCGAGTAGAAAGAGAAATTCAAGAAATTACCAGCCAAATTAACGAAGCCAAATTGAATGTACGCCAATCTCAAGGTGATACCCAAGGCAGAATAGAACAGGCACAATCGAACGTTGCTGCCGCCAAAGCAATATTAGTCCAGGCAGAAGCCCAAGTTAAACAAGCAACAGCAGAAGTAAATTTAGCACGAGTCAACCGCGATCGCTACGCCAAATTAGTCAAAGAAGGCGCGATTAATCAACAACAATTCGACCAAGCCCAAACCACCCTGGACACAGCCATAGCCACCTTAGAAGCCAGACAAGCGGCAGTGAACGCCGCAAATCAGCAATTAAGTGCAGTCGAAGGGGCGCTAACCCAAGCCAAAACCACAGGCTTTAACCCGGATATTCGCAACGCCCAGTTAACAGCCTTAGTCCGCAAGCAACAGCAAAGTTACGCCCAACTGAAATCTGCACAAGCTAAAGTTAAATCTGCACAAGCTAAAGTCAAAGATGCCCAAGCCGCCAAACAACAAATCCTCACCCAAATTGCCGACTCTAAAAAAGATTTAAACGTCCTCAGCCCCATAGATGGTGTAGTCACAGCCCGGAGTGCCGAACCAGGGGCAGTAGTGAACAGCCAAACAAAGATATTGACCATTGTTGACCCCAAAACATTGTATTTTCGCGGTTTTATTCCCGAAGGCGACATTGGCAAAGTACGCTTAGGACAAACCACAAAAATTATCCTAGATTCTGCACCAGACAAACCCTTGCAAGGTAAAGTTATAGCCATTGATCCCCAAGCTTCCTTTACACCAGAAAATATTTACTTCCAAAAAGATAGAGTCAGACAAGTCGTCGGTATTCGCGTTGAAGTCACAAACCCCGATGGTTGCTTTAACCCCGAAAATCCCTATGCCCAATCAGATTTGCCCTGCGCCAAAATTGGGATGCCGGCTGATGGGGAGATTCAGTTGAAGGGAGTGGGGAGTAGGGAGTAGGGAGTAGGGAGTGGGAAAGATACTTGTTTGCCAACTTTTGATAACTCTCTGCGCCTCCGCGTCTCTGCGTGAAAAATTATGACACAGCAACTCACCATCATACCGCCCTCATCCAGCCCCACTACAACCGCCATCAAAGTACAAGCATTACACAAGCACTATGGCAACTTAGCAGCCGTTCGAGGCATTGATTTCAGCGTCCAAAAAGGCGAAATGTTTGGACTCATCGGCCCTGATGGCGCAGGAAAAACCACCACCTTTCACATTTTGGGCGGCGTGATGGAAGCAACCGCCGGGGAAGTGCAGATATTTGGACAACCTGCGCGAGATGCACGGTTAATCACGGGTTATCTTACTCAACAGTTTTCGCTGTATTTAGACTTGAGTATTGATGAGAACCTACGTTATGCGGCAGGTTTGCGGCAAGTAGGGGATGATTTGCTGTGGGAACGCCGCCAAAAATATTTAAAATTAATGAGTTTGGATAGATTTGGCGATCGCTTGGCGGGACAATTGTCTGGAGGAATGAAACAAAAGCTGGCATTGTGTTGTGCTTTAGTTTCTCAACCAGAAGTTTTATTGTTAGATGAACCTACCACGGGCGTTGATCCTGTTTCCCGGCGAGAATTTTGGGATGTGTTAGCGGAACTTTCCGCCGAGGGGATGACAATTGTTGTAGCAACACCTTACCTTGACGAAGCCGAACGCTGTCACCGTGTGGCTTTGATGTACAGTGGGCAAATTCATGAAATTGGCACACCCGCAGATTTACGCGCTAACTTGGGCTTGCATCGCTTAGAAGTGCGAACCGCAAATTTAACAGCCACAGAAGAGATACTTTCCCAGACTGTACAAAACAATATTATAGATGTGCAGATTTTTGGCGATCGCTTAGATGTCCTCGTCCCAAATTTAGATGCGGGAGAAACAGAAGTCCGCCAACTCTTGCAACAAAATGATTTACCCACACCCAGCATCGAACATGGCGAACCCACATTAGAAAACGTCTTTGTCACGCGCCTGCGTCAACAAGGTTCTGTACCGCAGTTTTTTCCCTTTCCTCGTTCGCGGAAACGGGGAGTGGGGAGTTGCTGACAGGTGTAGGTTTTTTACGTTATGCCCCAAAAACCTTGATTTAGGGTGTAGGGGTGTAAGGGTGTGAGGGGGGTGGAACTCTGATTAAATCGTGATTTTTAGAGTCGCTACTCATCACTCTGTTAAAAACCTACACTTGTGAGTCTCCCTTGTCCCCCTTGTCTCTCTTATTCACATATCCAACAGAACTCCTACATCTGTAGACACTGGTTGCACTGGCTGAATTTGCAGCGTTTTTTTGATAGTAAAAAAGAACGTACTACCTTGATTAAATGTTGATTCTACCCAAGTACTACCGCCATACATCTCAACAATTTTTTTAACAATAGATAAACCAATTCCTGTACTTGTCGGGTCTTCAGTACTAGATAATTTTTGAAAAATCTGGAATATTTTTGTAAAATATTTCTCCTCAATGCCAATGCCATTATCTGTAACACTGATTTGCCAATAATCTGCCACTTCTTGACAAGCAATGATAATCTTTCCTTGGGGTTTACCTAAAAACTTAATGGCATTACTCAGCAAATTCTGAAAAACTTGCTGCATTTTAGTTTTTTCACAGTAAATAATCGGTAAATTATCACTAACTTCTATTTGAATATTTTTGCTTGGTTCTAGAATTTCAATGACATCACTGACTAAATATTGTAAATTAACTTCTCTCTTCTCTTCCCTAATCCGCCCAATTCTGGAATATTCTAAGATGCTATCAATTAAATTTTGTAATTTTTTCACTCTCAGGATAATTTTGTTGATTAAATCTTTGCCTTCTTCATCAAATTTATCGCCATAGTCATTAATTAACCATTCTGATAATAAACCTATACCTCTTAATGGGGCTTTTAAATCATGGGAAACTATGTAAGCAAAATCATTCAATTCTTGATTGGTGTTTTTTAATTCTTGTAATAACTCACCCATTCTTTCTTGAGATTTCTGGCGTTGCACAATCTCAGTTTGCAGTTGTTTATTGGCTGTGGCTAGTTCAGCCGTGCGCTGTTCTACTAATTCTTCTAAGCGTTCTTTATATTGACGTAACTCATTTTCCACTAACTTACGTTCTGAAATTTCAACTTGTAAGGCTTGATTTGCTTGTTCAAGTTGTGCAGGACTTGGTAAAGTCAGTGCTTGCGGCACTAAAGGTATTAAAGTCAATGCAGTATAAAAAGAAATAATTGCTGTTAGCGCCTTGATTGTTCCTGATAACCAATAATAAGGATGCCACAGCGTCAATATTTCCATTAAATGAGTTGTACCGCAAGAAATAATAAATGCACTGAATAAAACAAAAATATTTTTAAATGGTACATCTTCTCTTTTATTGATGAAATATACCAACATCAAGGGAATGGAATAATAAGAAATCGAAATTATACAATCTGACAAAATATGTAGCCATACTAATTCCGGTTGCCACAAATAACAATGCCCATGCGGAATAAAGTTCTGTGATAGAAAAAAATTAAAAAAATGTTCCACTTGAATACTCCTGATGCCAAATTAAGCACCACAAAAGTTATACTTCCACACAGTTCAGTTATCTCCCTTGTTTACCTTGTCTCTTTGAAGTCTCTTATTCATATCTCAAATAGGATAGCTATATGCAGCCTCTTATAGAGTTGGTATAACCCCTTCTTAAAAATGGGGCTAATAACCCTCTATTGCCCTCTTTTTAAAGTGGGTTGCCATAGGCGACAGGATTTTAACTGAACTGTCTTGAGTTATATTTATGCCCTATTTTAAGGTGGTCAGTCCACTAAAATTTAAGGTTTATTTTATAAATTGTCTCTTAAAGCTTGTTATCACAATGAGACGAATAATATTAGAGATAAATAATAATTTTTTATAATTTTTATTATACCAATAACTAAAACTCCCAAATTTAATTAAAATTTGGGAGCTAAAAATTTTAAGTTCACCGCAACGCCGTTTTACCTAAGTTTATGACCTGGTTAAACCAGGTGGGTACTGATGTTGCTCGTTTAAAGTTTCCGGGTACAAGCCCGGTATACTGCCACGAGAACTATTTAGTTCCCTTTTCTTTAAAGACATAGATCAAAAAACTTGATGGCAGTCACCAACGTCGCAGTGCAACTAACTCATTATAGCTTTCTCATCCGGCTTGTGTGTTTAATATAAAGATTTTTTGACAAACAACTTCAGGACTTACGCATAAAGATTATCTGTAAAGAAGGGGTGTAAGGGTTTTGAACACCTGTACCTTTCGCTAAAATCTTGATTTTTCGTTTTTTTGCATCAATATTAATAATATGAAATGCTAGAATAAAAAGTTTGCGTCTTCTTGTCTTGTCGATGAATTATTGGCTGATGAAATCTGAACCAGATGTTTATGGCATTGGCGACCTTCAACAGCAGGGCGAAACAGTCTGGGATGGTGTGCGGAATTACCAAGCACGCAACTATATGCGTCAAATGCTGGTTGGGGATTTAGTGTTTTTCTATCACTCTAATACTGCTTTTCCGGGTATTGCTGGGTTAATGCGTGTAGGCAAAACAGGTATTGCTGACCCGTCGCAGTTTGAACCAGACAGCAAATACTATGATCCGAAATCAACGCCTGAAGCACCACGTTGGCAAACAGTTGTAGTAGAGTTTGTGGAAGTGTTTGAGCAACCTATTTTGCTGTCAACTTTGAAAGAGAAATTTAGCCCAGAAGAATTAACCGTGGTGAGAACAGGTAATCGATTATCAGTTATGCCTGTGAGTGAAACTGTCGCCCAAAAAATTCTGGCTATGAAAACAGGCTAATACGATTTTGGATTATATTGGCAAGCCTTTGGACAATCTATTTGTTGCGATTATTTTTTAAATTCCTATAAGTCAGGACTTACGCAAAATCATGAAAAAACGAACCGCAAAGGGCGCATAGACGCGATAGCGGCTTCCCGCAGGGTAGGACACGAAGTTAAGAGGATTTGATAGGGTTCTTGCGTAAGTCCTATAAGTGTTAAAGTATCTTAAATTAACTGATTCATCCAAGCCATTCCATAGGGTTGATTTGATAATAGCGTTGCAACAACTCATAAAGCTGTGAGTGCTTCTCTAACAATTGCTGTGGCTTTTCAAAAAAAGTCTCTGTAGCTACGGCAAAAAATTCGGCGGGATTAGTCGCCCCATAACTATCAATTACAGTTTTGATATCTTGTTGCATATCGTTGCAGAGTTGTTGATATTCTGCTGTCATTACTTGTGACCAAACAAGATAATCTGATTTGTTAGGCAAAATTGGCACACCTTCAGCTTTACCATCTTCTTGGTCTAATTGATGGGCAAATTCATGTAGCACCACATTATGTCCATCACTCCAATTTTTGGTGTCTCTTTGCACCTGTTCCCAAGATAAAATTACTTGGTCTTTAACCCAAGATTCTCCTAGCCGAGCATCACGTCTTTCTTCGACAACATAATCACTTATCGCTACAGTTTGATTAACAAAATAAGTACTGGGATAAATCAAAATTGACCGCAGTTTAGGAAAGTATTCACCGCGTTCATTTAACAGGAGTAAACAAGCAACAGCCGCAATCGTAATTTTCATTTCTGCTGTGACTTGCAAGCCTTGACAGCCAATAAATTGTTTTTCGGCTAAAAATACTTGAATATGTCCTTGAAGTCGTCGGCGTTCTTGGGGAGTTAGGCGTAAGTAAATCGGGAGATTATTTTCAATAACGACACTCCAAAGGGGCGGAAAAGGACGCTTTTTAATGCGATTGCGCCGCCGTTTAGTCAAAATGGGACTGATAAAAATTGCGGTGACAATCAATCCCAGGATGAGAAAAATAATAATTGCTGCACCCATTGATTTTGTATGATGCTGTGCCACTGTTAGTTAGTATAGCGATCGCACCAGCGAAAAGATCCGCGACTTCTCAACAATTCGGAAATCTGAGTACACAACTGCCGTAAAATTAACATCTATCTGGCATCTGCTAACCTTTGACACCCATGCTTTGCGACTATCTAGTACAAATCCTGACCGCCCGTGTGTATGATGTTGCCCAAGAAAGCCCTTTGGAGTCTGCCCCGAATCTTTCCCAAAGACTGAATAACAAGCTGTTATTAAAGCGGGAAGATATGCAGTCGGTGTTTTCTTTCAAGCTGCGGGGCGCATACAACAAAATGGCAAATTTACCGCCAGATTTGTTAGCACAGGGTGTCATTGCAGCTTCGGCGGGAAATCATGCCCAAGGTGTGGCTTTAGCTGCTAGTCGTTTGGGAACAACTGCGATTATTGTGATGCCTGTAACCACACCCCAAGTAAAAGTGAATGCAGTTAAAGCTAGGGGTGGACAAGTTGTTTTGCATGGCAATACCTACGATGACGCATACACTTATGCGCGACAATTAGAAGCAGAAAAAGGTTTAACTTTTATTCATCCTTTTGATGACCCTGATGTCATTGCTGGTCAGGGAACCATCGGCATGGAAATTTTACGACAATATCAGCAACCCATTCACGCAATTTTTGTGGCTATTGGTGGCGGTGGTTTGATTTCGGGAATTGGGGCTTATGTTAAACGGTTGCGTCCCGAAATTAAAATTATTGGTGTGGAACCTGTTGATGCTGATGCCATGAACCAATCTTTAAAAGCCGGAAAACGGGTGCGGCTGTCGCAAGTTGGTTTGTTTGCTGATGGGGTAGCAGTGCGGGAAGTTGGGGAAGAAACCTTCCGTCTGTGTCAAGAATATGTAGATGAAATTATTTTGGTGGATACAGATGATACCTGTGCCGCAATTAAAGATGTCTTTGAAGATACCCGTTCTATTTTAGAACCTGCGGGGGCATTGGCGATCGCAGCTGCTAAAGCCTACGTCGAACGCGAACAAATTCATGGACAAACCTTAGTGGCTGTGGCTTGCGGTGCAAATATGAATTTTGACCGCCTGCGGTTTGTTGCTGAACGCGCCGAGTTAGGTGAACGCCGCGAAGCCATATTTGCAGTCGCCATTCCTGAAGAACAAGGTAGTCTGCGGAAGTTTTGCGAATGTATTGGTCAACGCAACTTAACTGAGTTTAATTATCGCATCGCCGATGAGAAAGAAGCCCATATTTTTGTCGGTGTGCAGATTCAAAATCGCGCCGACAAAGCCAAAATGATCGAAACCTTTGAAAATTGTGGCTTTAAAACCATCGATTTAACCGATGATGAACTCACCAAATTACACTTACGCCACATGGTAGGCGGACATTCGCCCCTCGCCCACAATGAATTACTGTATCGGTTTGAGTTTCCCGAACGTCCCGGTGCATTGATGAAATTTGTTGGTTCTATGAGTCCCAACTGGAATATCAGTATGTTCCACTATCGCAACAACGGCGCAGACTATGGGCGCATTGTCGTCGGGATGCAAGTACCACCCCACGAAATGCAAGAATGGCAAGCCTTTCTCGATACTCTTGGTTATCAGTATTGGGATGAAAGCCAGAACTTAGCATATAAATTATTTTTGGGATAGTACTACAAGGCAAAAGTAAAAAGTTAAAAGGCAAAAGTAACAAGGCAGTTTTCCTGTCGTCTGTTTGTCCCGATAAACTAAACTTTCGCTAAAATCAGGGTGTTTACTTATTTGTGGTTAAGTTGTGGCTACTGTATCTTGTCCTCGTTGCCATCAACTCGTTGAGAGTCAGGCTATTACCTGTCCTTATTGCCGAACAACACTTAAAGCTTTTGGTCATCCCGGTATTCCCTTACATCGCGCTACCGGGGACGAATATTTGTGTGATAGCTGCACCTATCACGCTGACGACACTTGCAACTTTCCCCAGCGTCCCTACGCCAAAGACTGTACCCTTTATCAAAATCTGTCCGAATACCAATTACAGCAAGAACAACAGCGTCAAGACAACGGTTTTTCTACAACTTTTCAAAGTTGGATAAAACGCAATCAAACTTGGCTATTATTACTGGGTTTATTAATTATTTGTTTATTGATAGCTTTGTCAACATCTTAAGAGTTTGATGAAACTATTTTTTTACTATCAACAATTTTCACCCCAATGAGCTAAATTAATCTATAGCAATCCTACCCCAATTGTGAGAAAATACGTAGACAAAAATCCTTGTTTTATAAGCATTTGAGGCTTATTGAACTCTCATGTATCATTTAGGATTGCTATAGCCCCTATAGGACTCATATTTGATTTCTGAAAAAAATCAGTACACCTACAAAATGCTCTTTTCTACTCCCTACTCCCCACTCCCTACTCCCTGCCTTTACAGATAATTTCAACAATCAAAGCGGATTCCTCTAGCCCCTATCAACTTGTACTACACTCAACCGAAAAACGCTGTATCAGTAATTTAGCAATTTCATCTGGTGAATGAACAATAAAGTCTGCACCATGATTTTTTAATTCTTGCTCAGTTCCATAGCCATAAGTAACGCCAATGGTGGTTAAATTATTAACCTTAGCTCCGATGATATCATGTTTGCGATCACCCACCATAATTGTACTCTCAGGCAACAGATTTTCCTGAACCAAAATATAGTGAATTAAATCAGATTTTACACTCCGCGTTCCATCCAGTTCACTACCATAAACCTGCTCAAATAATGTCGATAAACCAAAATATTCAATAATGCGCGTTGCATAAATATTAGGTTTAGAAGTCGCCACAAAAGTTTGATAACCAGCCAAGCGAATTGCCTTCAGAGTTTCTATAGTCTGCGGATACAGAGTATTTTCAAATAACCCAATTGTGGAAAACCGACTACGATACAAAGTAATTGCTTGTGTAAGTATTGTCTCATCTGAGGTCTGTAATAACTGAGAAAAACTATCTTTTATTGGCGGGCCAATACACCAATTTAATTCATCAGCTTGTGGTGGTTGATAACCAAGTTCAGATAAGGCAAACTGAATACAACTAGTAATTCCTAACTTCGGGTCTGTCAATGTTCCGTCTAAATCAAATAAAATAGTATTAGCAAGCATATTTTTTCTTTATTGAGGATATATTTCAGAGGTGCAAAACTCATGATGCACTATGTTTTTCTGCACTTAGTAACGCAATTCCTAATGTCACCACACCAATTCCTAAACTCTGAATTACAGTTAAAGTTTCGCTAATTGTTGCCCATGCGACTAATGCTGTCAAAGCTGGACTACTAGCACCAATCATCGCAGCTTTTGTAGCACTAATCATCCGAATACCCAAATTATTCAAAGTATGTCCAGCAAAACTGACGATACCCGAAAAAATACTACCAATCCACATTGGTGTCCAATCAAGTTGACTACTAGAAATAGGCCAAAACAGTAAGCTAAGACCAGAAAGCACTAAAGTAGAAGCAAAACTAATCCAAGTGAAGGGAACTGGATGAAATTTTTCTAAACATTTTTGGGCGATAACACCATAGAAAGCGTAAACAATTCCAGCACCCACACTGGTGAGAATTCCTAAAGTAATAGCAGAACTACTATAACTATTAGAAGATGGCGGAATAGTTAGAACACTACCTACTAAAATAATACCCATCACCAGCCAACGAAAACTTGTCGGGCGATCGCCAAAAAATTTCCAAGCCAAAAGAGCAGTAAACACAGGATAAGAAAAAAACAAAGTAATAGCAATTCCCGTCGGAATCAAACCAATCGCAATGTAGAGTAAGGCAATATACACAAACATTAATACTCCACAGCCAAAGGCTTGGCGCAAAATATCAGTACGATGATATTTAAAGGCATCTTGTAATTCTTTCAATGCCGATGGATATAACTTGAACGCTACAATTGCCATCAGTGGAACCACTAGCAGCATCCGCATAAACATCAGCAAAAATGAATTTGGCAAGTCTGGTTTAACGTATCCACCAAGTAAAAATAAGCCGAGTACGAGATGTTCTGAGAATAAAACTCGCACAGTCACGTTGTGAAACGCTAAAACAAAAGCAGATAAAATAACTGTCAGGATGCCTAGCACGCTTAAAAGGTTCCTCAATGACAATCTGATTGTAGTGCTGAAGCCGCTATTTTGCTTGACTGACAAATTCCCAGGCATAATTCCGAGAATTGATGAGGGTGCGATCGCTTATTTTTTGTATTAACCTTGATACACTCCTCGTTTTTTTGTCAATCTCAAGTTATAATCCAGTGTCAGAAATTTAGGAAGTCGCTAAGGACTCCCGAAGATAAGAGTCTATCCGCACTTAACAGATTTGGATCTTGTCAAAGTTGACTTGTCAAAACCCTGAATCTCAGTTTGGTGTTAGCTTTGGCAAATTAGCCATTAATAGAGATTAACTTCTTCCTTAAGAGCCTAAACTGCGATTGTCTTCATAAAACCACGCTGTTAAACTAATTTTACTTTAGTGAAACAAGCATGAATTTAAAAAACCTCATTAATTATGCTCGGTACTGTAATTAATATATAGTTTGATTAAGTGGTTTTTGCATAAATAATTACTAATCATTCAATTGACTTATCCTGGTATTAATTTTTTGTAAGAGTTCAGAAACCAGAATCAATGATTCAGAATACTGCATTCTTACATTTTTTGCGCTTTTAATCAGAAACATACAATAAAATAACAAATGTATATCATGGCTAGTTCACTACAGTTTCACTGTATAATTAACAGTCGTTGTGATGTACCTTTAAAGCTGAAAGAAACTTATCATCGTTCAGGAAGATGGTATCCAGAAGAAACGAATCAACCAAAAGATGTACCAGCAAAACAAGTTATTAAAGCATTTGCTTCATCTGGTCGTATAGCTTCTTCGTCAGGCACAGAAGGATATGTAATTTACCAATTGGGAAATGACCCAAATTCCTGGATAAAAATCTATTGGGATGTACCTTGGCTGACTGGCTCAAACAACAAATTTAAAGTAGAAACATCTCATGAAGACATCATAGTTCAGACCGATGGTTTTATCGGCTCTGGTTCAGTAGAAAATATTCTCTTAAAAGTAGTTGATTTAAGAGATTAAGCAAAGATAGCTAACAACTAGTTATTGCAAATATCAAAAATAATTTCTAATGTCGCCATAAATTACCTATCTCTTATTGATGAGGGCTAAGAACTTAAATATGCAACTCCAAGAACTAACGACAAATAATATCAGTCCTCTGAATAATTGGGATGTAATTAGTAGAGGCTACAATATTTTAGAAGTTGACCCATTACATTTAGTTGATAATTCAGGTTTGAGAATGGTATTCGATTTAGAAGCTACTGTTCCAATCCTAGACGGTAGTGGAATCAAGTCCTCGGAAGTTTTGCATATTTCCGAAAATAGTGGCTTATTAGATGCTACAACAACAGTAATCTTTTCTGCTTATGATATTCAATCTTTCTTACACCAAAATATCAACTTTAATATTAATGATTCCATAGGAGAATTATTTGCTTATAGCCGCAGTAGTACCTATGAAAATATCATTCAAGAAACAGAATATAACGATAATATTTTAATTTACACTAAAGTAAGTATCAATAATTATAGGCTTCAGATTGATAACGCTAAAACTCAAAAATTAAACAGCTATTTTCAGAAAATAGTAGCAGATATTTATCATAAATCATCTTTACTAATTAAAGAGTTTGGTACCCACTATGCCCATACAGTTTTTTATGGTGGACAAGCATATCATAAATTAATTTTTGCAAAAGAAGACTACATCTCAATGGTTGGGAATCATATCAATATCAAAAATGAAGCCCAATCTACTTTTGAGATTTTAAAAGCTGGAAATTTGATTGCAACCGCCTCAAATTTAAATCAATTTTTTCGTAATCAAATTGAAAATCAAGATGAGCAAATAAATTATAGTAGTAGGACGCAATCTCAAAATTTTTATGATTGGGTTAAATCTGTAAAAACTGCTCCTGTACCAATTAAATTAGAATTATTACCCATCTATAATTTATTAACAAAAGAATATTTTCCTGAAGATAAAAATATTGAACAAAAACAAATATATCTCAAAAACGAAATAGATAAATACATCATCAATAATGGTCATAATCCATCACAATCCGTCATCCGATATGGTGATGAAATTGAAATGAGTATTACATCTGAAGGTCAGCCTCACTATCTCTGTCATACAGATAAAGTTCAATATACTAAGACTGAATCTGAGTTGCAATATCTCAGTGGTAATCACTTACAAAAATATAGATGGAAGATTCTTGCAACTAAGCAAGAAGATTTTAATCAACCAGTAAAAAATAATGATTTAGTTGTCCTGCAAAACCAAGCCTCGAACCTTTATTTAGATGCTAAATCAGGCAAAGATGAAATATACTTTCCAGGTGAGGGTTTAACTTCTGCCAATCAAAATAATCCTCAAGTAGTTAGTGCTAAATGGAAAGTTGATCAGCTGAATTTAGCTGAACGGCGAGAAGTAGTAGATGGAGATTATTTAAGATTACAAACTCAATGGAAAAATGATGACGATGAATATGGTTATTTAAAAGGAGAAACTAGCCTCACTACTGATGAAGAACAAAAAGAAAGAGTATTTTCTTTTGGCAAAGGTCGTCATCAAAGTGGTTGTTATTGGAAAATCAATAAAGTTGGGCATTGTAACAAATATACAGCAGCAACATCTAACAAAAATAAAAATCACAGAATTACTAAATCATTACAGTTATACTGCACAATTAATAACCGTTGTGATTTACCATTAAAACTGCAAGAATATCATTATGCGGAACAATGTTACCCAAATCATAAGTCTAGTCCACCAAAAGATATCCCAGCAAAACAAGTAGTTCAAGTATTGGCGATGTCAGGTACAGAAGGCTATGTGATTTACCAACTGGGAAATGACCCAAATGCCTGGATAAAGATTTTTTGGGATCAAATTAGTGGATTTCAAGTAGAAACATTCCATGAAAATATTGTTGTTCAGTGTGATGGCTTTATTGGTTCAGCTTTGGTAGAAAACGTACTTCTGAAAATAGCTGATGTTAGATAGTATATTTACATAACATTTGCTCTATCCAATCAGCATTAAAGACAAATTGATAAATCCGGTTATGAATTCGCAGGTTTCCTTGCTGCTTGACTACTAAACCTGATAAAAGCAGTTCTCTTTCTTCTAGGCTATCAACTGCAACAATTGTTCCTTGATGCCAAATTTCTCGATATAGGGTTAATCGGGTAACAGTTTGTGATTCAATATTAAGCAGGCGATCGCGGATAGTTTTTAAATGCTCAGGTTCGTCTTGAGCCTCCCAATTCTCAATCACTTGTGTTTGGACTAAGTTTTCTATCCAACTAGCTTCACTACCTTGGGGAATACTGGTTGAAGAATTACGAATGAGTTTACAGAGTTTTTGCGTCAGAAACGGTTGTCCACCCGTCCAAGCTAAAACTTCCTTTAGGACATTCTGAGCATTACCCACTCGTTCTGTTAATCCTTGTAGTAATGGTTGCGCTTCATGTAATTGAAAGCCACTTAATTGAATAGCTTGACCAATATTAAAGGGGGTGCGCTTCTTATCCAGAATTAATTGCGAAGGATGTGCTACTCCCAGCAACACAAAAGTCAGGCGTTGATATCTTGGCAAATCAGCTCGTTTATTATAAAAACTTCGCAATAGAATAAAGAAGTCATCGATCGCAAAATTCAAATTGAGCAGACTGTCAATTTCATCGATGAAAATCACTATGTTTTGTTGAATATTCTCCAATACTATTTCATCAATAAACTTACTCAAATGCTGCACTGGTGATAACAATTCATGTTCCCGCCACCAACTACGAATATTCACCTGAGCTAAAATATTTAAACTACTGGCTAACATATAGACAAAACCTGCATACCACTGCTCTAAAGTTAGCTGCTGATTTCCAATTTCGGAAATATCCATAGCCGCACAAGCAAAATTTTCTGCTTGTAGCCTTTTCATAATTTGGACTCGCAAGCTAGATTTACCCATCTGTCGAGCATTGAAAATATAACAAAACTCTCCTTGTTTCAAAGCTTTGTAAAGATGTCTATCAGCTTGGCGGACAACATAAGTGGGCGCATCTATGGGTAAACTTCCGCCTACTTGATATTCATAAGTAAGAGTTTGTTCTGTACTCCTTAATAAAGCATTTTCAATGACTAATTCAGCTTGAGTAGCTTTGAGAATATCTAAAGTTTGACTTAACTCCTTAGTTCGCTCCTGCACTTTAGCTTCTAAGTTACGGTTAGACTCTGCTAATTGTTCTGTGGCTTGTTGCAAAGCTGTATTTTTCTGAGCCAGTTCTTGGGTGAATTTAGCTCGCTCGGCTTCTGCCTGCTGGCGTTGTGTGATATCTTGAAAAGCTGCGATCGCATAAATAATTTCACCTTTCTTATCAAAAATTGGCGTTGCTAACACCTCCAAAGGAACAACTTTATTCCCCTGCTCCAATTTCAGATCATCAATCACAATACTTTCACCATGTAAAGCTCTGATAATTGGCTGCGTCTCCGTCGGATAATGTTTGGCTGTACCTTGGAGATAAGCTTGATATATCTCAGTTAATTCTGTAGTTGGAGATTGATCAACAGCTAAAATTTTTCGTGCAGTTTGATTTGCATAATCAGCCTCTCCTTGGGGATCAACTACAAATATACCCACTGGAACAGCTTCCAAAATCTGGGTTAACTTTTTCTCACTCTCCCGTAACGCTTCTTCTGCTTGTTGACGCTCTTGAATTTCTTGCTTGAGATTTTGATAAAGTTGAGCATTTTGAATCGAAATTGCCGCTTGAGAAGATAAAATTTTCAATACTTCTAATCTTTCGGCAGTGAAAGCACCAACAGCCAAATTATTTTCCAAATACAATAAACCAAAAAGCTCACCTTGATGCAGAATTGGTGTGCATAATACAGATTTTGGTTGGTTTTGCAGTATATAAGTATCTGTAGTAAATATTCCCTCATGAACTGCATCAGTTAAAATCACATCCTCTTGAGTTCTCACTACATAATTAATTAAAGAATGAGGTAATTGTTGACTCGTTTCTGCCAGCAAAGATTCATAAACTACTACCTTAGAATTATCTACAACACCCTTTGCTTGAATTAATAGCTTTTCTTGCTGCTTTAAAATCAAAAACCCAGTTTGAGCGCCAGCATTCTCAATTACAATATTCATTAACTTTTCTAGTAAATTTTCTAAAATAATTTCACTAGCAAGTGTTTGAGAAGCTTTAATAATTGTTGTAGCATCTAATAATTGTGAACTACTACTAGTAGTAGAAGAAGTAGAAATATGATTTTTAGCTGATGTTAATTTTTTTTGGGAAACAAAGAGTATCTGTGAATATTTTGCTTCTAAATCTTTAACCTTAGCAATTGCACCCCAGCAGATATAACTATAGTGGGCTTTTGTCATATAAGTCCGGGCAATTTCTTGTCTGCCTAACCCTAAATAAAACTTAGCGGCTAATTCATAAGCCAGAGCTTCATCTTGAAGATATCCATTATGTGTAGCACCTGCAATAGCTAAATCATAAAGTTCCATTGCCGACAATGTTTTTCCCAATACCCTAGCTTTTTCTGCCTCGACTAATTGATATTTATGTAGATGATTCATCGGGGCATGTTCCGCCCAATATTTCATGATTCCCTGATTTTTATCTACTTGATTAATGTATGTTTCTTTTTCATGTGTTTTATCCAATAAATTATGAGGATATTTGGCTAATAATGCTAAAGAATAAAACCAGTTATGATATCTAAATAACACACTTGTTTGCATGAATAGACTATATTGGAATGTCAATTCTACAAACTCTAAACACTCGTCATATTTTTCAAATAAATAACATAGCCATACTTTATAAGCATAAACATCAAATAATGGCAAAGTATTTTTAGTAGATTTAACAGAATTAATAAATTCCTCTTCATCTAAAATTTCACCAGTTAATTGCGTTTTGTCCACAGATGAATTGCGTAAATTGTCTACTGTCTGAGCGCAGGTTTTAATGAGTCCTAGTTGATGTTTTTGTTCAAATTTACTGACAAACTCTATATATTCATTTTGAGTTTGGGCAACAGTATCTAAATGTTGTGCAGCAAAAAAGATATGACAACAATAAAAGTTAGCCGCATGGCAAGCATATTCAATATCTCCCACTTCTAAACCACTTTCAATTGCTTCATATATCGGATTGATAGTTGCTTGAATATGCTCTTTATGATGAGTCAAACTAATTGCAACTGTTAACAAAGATTGAGATTTATATTTTTTAGCGTTTAATTGATCTAAGAGTTGCAGAGCTAACTGTCCCATCTGATAGCCTAAATTAATATCCGGCACTGACCAAGCCATCAATTGACCATAGGCGGCATAAGCAAATATACATGGTGGAGAATTGCCGTATTGTATCGAAAGCTCAATCATTGTGTGCAGAATGGGAATTGTGATGCTGCTTTCGGCAAAACAAGCAGGAGGCCAAAGCAACATTAAAATTTCCATTGCTGCTAATTTATATTTATCAGTCATCAGTGACAGGTGAGATAACTGCTCAATATCAATTGCTGGTGATGATTTTACTAAAGTAACACCCAGCATTTCTAAAAGTTGCTGACCAATATCTAAAACAATATCTACTTGATTTTTAGCTAAATAAATTTTAATTTTTAGTTGATAAAATTTCACCCCATCAAGAAGATGACTAATTTTTTTGATGGCTTGATTGCATAAAAATAAGGCTTGCTCTAAATTAATATTGATGTATTCTGCCTCTGCTGTTTCTAGATAAAAATTCCAAGTTAAGGTATATTGACTTGTCCAACTATCAGGACTTAGCAGTTGTAGACCAATATTTAAGTATTTCACAGCCGCTTCATAGGCTGTAGCGGCTTTTGCTTTTTGTCCAGCTAGGAGATTTAGTTGCGCTAATTCATCTTTTTCGATTTGTGTTTGTAGTAAATCAATGCCAAAATTCAATTGATTGACTAGGGCAAATATATTATCTTTTTGGGTTTCTGGTGAAGTATTTTTAAGGAGTAGTTTCCCAATTCTTAAATGAGTAGTTTTTCTTTTGGTTTCAGGAATTAGAGAATAAGCAGCCTGTTGCACTCGGTCATGTAAGAATTTATAATTAATTTTCGTATTGCTCAATTTCAGGAGATTTGATTCTTTCTCTTCAAAGACCAAAGGAATTTTATAATTGGAAGATAAGGGCAGAATCAAACCTGCTTGCAAAGCACTCCATAAATGATTAGCGGTGATAATCTCTGAATTGTCATGGACTGCTGATAAAACTTTTAAATTAAATTGATTACCAATACAAGCTGCCAACTGCAACAGTTTCTGTGTTTCTAATGGTAATTTACGAATATTTCTGGCAATTAATTCGACAATATTATAGTCAGTAATGCCTACTGTTTGAATTTCCTGAATATCCCAATGCCAACTGTCTGTAGCTACATGATATACCAAGAGATTTTCACTATATAAACTTTTGAGTAATTGAGTTAAGAAAAATGGATTACCTTGAGTTTTATGAAAAACTAATTCGGCTAATAACTCAATTTTGTTAGTTATGCTCCCTTGATTTAATGTATCTTCTATCAGTTGTTGGATATGAGTCAGCAACAGAGGTTTTACCGTGATAGTATGCACCACAGTATTTTTTTGCCGGATTTTTTGTAGCGTTTGAATAAATTTATGAGTCGGGCTAACTTCGTTATCGCGGTACGCGCCGATTAAGAATAAATATCGGCTACTGTCATCTGTCATCAACAGCTTAAGTAATTTTAATGATGCAGAATCTGCCCATTGTAAATCATCTAAAAAAATGACTAATGGATGTTCTGGTTGACAGAAAACATTGACAAATTGTTGAAAAACGCGGTTAAATCGATTTTGAGATTCAATGGTACCCAATTTAGGGACATCTGGTTGTGAACCAACAATTAATGCGACTTCGGGAATCACATCAATCAGCACTTTACCATTAGCACCAAAAGCCGCTAATAACTTCTGTTGCCAAATCTCTATTTGCCGTTCATTTTCTGTTAAGAGTTGACGAATTAATTCTTGAAAAGCTTGAATGAAAGCTGCATAAGGAATATCTTGTTTAAACTGGTCAAATTTACCTGCAATAAAATACCCTCTGGCTGCAACAATTGGTTTGTGAACTTCATTGACAATCGATGTTTTCCCAATACCCGAATAACCAGAAACTAGCATCATTTCTGTTGCGCCTTGGCTAACTCGCTCGAAAGCATCCATCAATGTGCTAACTTCTGTTTCTCTACCATAAAGCTTTTGCGGAATTAACAGTTGATTACCGCGATCGCGCTGACCAGGTGTAAAATCTTTAATGTCTCCACCTGCTTGCAACTGTCTAAGACAAGTTTCTAAATCAAATTTCAACCCCTCTGGACTTTGATATCTATCCTCAGCGTTTTTCGCTAACAGTTTCATCACAATATCCGACACAGCCTGCGGAATGTGCTGATATTGCTTGGGTGGGATGGGTTTTTTGGCAATGTGACAATGAACTAACTCTAGTGGATCATGACAGGTAAATGGTAATTTACCTGTCAGCATTTCATATAAAGTCACACCCAAAGAATAAAAATCGCTACGATAGTCAATCGAGCGATTCATTCTCCCTGTTTGTTCCGGTGCGATATAGGCTAAAGTACCTTCTAATAAGTTAGGGTTGCCGATAGTCGGCTTTTCTAAAAATAGTCGGGAAGATAAACCAAAGTCAGTTAATTTTACCTGTTCACTTGCTACATTGATAATAATATTACTGGGCTTAATATCTTTATGAATAATTGCCGCTTTCTCTAAATCAATTAATGTTTCTGCTAAAGCGATCGCTATTTGTAAACACTCTGTAACTGTTAATTGTTTAGATATCAGAATTTGACTTAAAGATTGACCACCAAAATCTTCTAAAATCAGCGCAAAAGCATTTTGATATTTTTCTAATTTGTAAGCTTTCACAACTCGCTCACTTACAAAATCTTTGAGGATTCTATATTCATGGCGTAAGCGCGTAATTTCTTCTAATGTAGGATATTCAGACTTGAACAGTTTAATAATTACTGGCTGCTGTTGTCGTTTTTTTCTACCTCGATAAACAACTGTAGCTGTACCTTCATGGATTTTGTCTAAAATGTCATATCCTGCTATTTGAATCATGATTTTGAGTTAAAATAAAAATATAATACAAGTATATATAGCAATCCTAAATAAGTCGTGAAAAACATAGACAGGACTTACGCAAAATTATGAAAAAACGAACCGCAAAGGGCGCAAAGGACACGAAGTTATAAGAGTTCGAGAGGGTTCTTGCGTAAGTCCTAATAGATATGGAAACGAACCGCAAAGAACGAGGCAGCGCGTTGGACGGGTTTCCCGGCTTGAAGCGACTGCCGTGCAAAGGACGCAAAGGTAAGAAAGAAGAAAAAGATATAGAAAATTTACAAATGATTTAGGACTGCTATATCTATACATATCTTGCATCTAGCCCCGACGAATGGAATTCGCGGCTATAAAACAATACAGTTCAGTTAAGGCAAAAACTTAGACTTGTGTAGGTTGGGTGGAGGAACGGAACCCAACATTCACACATACTTTGTTGGGTTCCGCTATCGCTCCACCCAACCTACTATTCTCTTAACTGAACTAAAAACTATTTACCCAAATAAGCTTCTAAAACTTGGGGGTTGGATTGAATTTCGGTGGGAGTTCCATCCGCTAAATTCTGCCCTTCAGCCAATACCCAAACCCGATCGCACAAGGACATAATCACGTCCATATTGTGTTCAATAATTAAAAATGTCAAACCTTCTTGGCGGTTCCAGTTAACAATGCGATCGCATATATCATCAATTAACCTGGGATTCACCCCGGCGGCTGGTTCATCCAACAAAATTAACTTGGGATTCGTCATCAACGCCCTCCCCATTTCTAATAGCTTGCGTTGTCCACCAGACAAACCCCCCGCATAGTCTTGGGCTTTATGCGCCAACCCCACAGACTCTAACAAAACCATTGCCCTCTCTTGCCATTCCTTTTCTTCTTTAGCGACTACGTGGGGTTGGAGTTGCACTTGCCAAAAACTTTCGCCTGTTTGTTTTTGCGCTGCCAGTAGCATATTTTCTAACACCGACAGCCGCGAGAGAGTCCGCGCTACTTGGAAAGTCCGCACTAGTCCTTGCTGGGCGATTTGGTATGGTTGCAACTGCTGAATTTGTTCACCATCAAAAATTACTCTTCCTTTATCTGGGCGGATAAAGTTAGAAAGTAAATTGAATAAAGTAGTTTTACCCGCACCATTGGGGCCAATCAACCCAGTAATGCTACCTTTGAGAACTTCAATTTGTGCCTCATTCACTGCTTTGATACCGCCAAAGCTTTTGCAAAGTCCAGAGGCTGCTAATAGGGGAAGTGGCGGTGATTGGTTATTGACCAAGGGTGAGTTCCTCCTTTTTCCCTAAAATACCTTGAGGTCGCCAAATCATTAGCACCATTAAAATTAAACCAATGACCATAATCCGAAATGCACCCAGCCGCGCTTCATCTAAGGGAATGATTCTGGGTAGAACTTCTCTGGTAATGGAATCGTAGGCAAAGTAAATAACTGCACCTAAGATTGTGCCGATGTTATTCCCAGAACCGCCTAAAATTACCATAATCCAAGCGTCGAAAGTGAGTTGGGGCTGGAAGTTATCAGGATAAATGGCGCTTAACTGCCAAGCAAAGAACGCGCCCGCCACACCTGCGATCGCACCACCTAACATCAAAGATTGAATTTTATACCAAAAAACATTTTTACCCAAAGCCTTGGGGATTTCTTCATCTTCGCGGATTGCTTTTAAAACTCGACCCCAAGGCGATCGCAATAAAATTTCTAACCGCCAAAAAACAAACGCCAACACCAACAGCGACAACAACATCAAACCTGCTTTGGGGTTGTAGTTATACAAACCAATCACACCAGAAATATAAATTGCGGCTGTCAACAAACCCAAAACAATCCCCACACCTAAACGCGATGCTAATTCCTGCTTACTGCTGGTTTTTTTAGCAGTATCCGCCACCAATAATCTTTGGGCTGTGCGAATCCATCGCCACAATGTGAAAAAAGTTATAGCCGCCAATAAAGTCAGCAACCCAATCATCATCAAACGAACTACTAAATTAGGTGCTGTCGAGAATGGGATAACATAACTCTGCACCCCAAACGCCCCAGATACCCAAGTATCACCCACAGGTAACTCTTGGTTATTCACCACCAAGCGAATCAGTTCCCCTGTACCAATAGTGACAATCGACAGATAATCTTCCCGCAGGCGCAGAGTCGCAAAACCAATAATTAAGCCCAACAAAGCCGCTACGATCGCACCAATCACAGCCGATATGATTAAAGGAACGCCTTTTAAACTTAACAATACTGTTGTGTAAGCTCCCAAGGTCATAAAAGCAATATGACCAAAGTTAATCAACCCCGTAAAGCCCCACTGTAAATTCAGCCCCAAACCAAACAGGGCAAAAATTGCCGTCGAAATCGCCAAAAAAATTAAATAATCAACCATAACAGTTAACAGTTAACAGTTAACAGTTAACAGTAAACGCTGAACAGTAGACAGGGAAAGGTAAACACTTTTCCACTGATTACTGATCACTGTCTACTGATTACTGTCTCAAGATACTACCTCTTCCCGTTCACCATTGCCAATTTTTGGGAACAATAGCCTTGACTTTTGGAACATAGTTTATTGATATATGAACTTGCTGCGTATAAGAATCCATCATTTAATCGAACAATTGAGTGACGAAGAACTCCAAAGCGTCTGGGAGAGTGTTCACGCTTTACATTGTGACTTTTATATGCTCAAAGCCATACAAAAAGTCAAGCGATCGCAGCAACCTTGGGATATTTTGACTCAGGAAGAAGCGATACAAATTTTAATGTTTTACTGATGCAGTGATAAAAAAGGGATTAGAGGCCAGAGATTAGTCCCTAGCTAACATCTTATTCCCCTAAACCCCTACACCCCTATCCCCTTATACCCTCAAAAGAGGTGATGCCTAGTGAGTGTGGAAATGCGCTATGCCAGGTCTTTTTTAATGGATCTGAAGAGTTTAGAACCTGCTGCTTATCAGCGAGTGTACGATTTTGTGTTTTTTGAATTTGGAGAAAAGTGGCAGTTGCATGGTCTTCCTGAACTGCGACAGCTAGACCATGAAGGCATTTTTCACCGTTTTACCTTGGATGATTATTTAATTGGGATTGAGATTCGGGGAGAAATTGTCAAGTTTCTGCGAGTCATACCTATGCCAGATGTTTAGGGCAGAGCATTGGCTCAACACTTAAAACTGTATAAGGCTAGGCAGGGATGCACCTGAGCTTACATTAAACTTGTCATGGAAAAACAACTTACCTGAGATTTCCCTATGGATGCGATAGCACTTTGGCAAAGATACCAAGATTGGTTATATTTCCACGAGGGATTGGGACTATATGTAGATGTAAGCCGGATGGGTTTTGATGATGCCTTCGTGGAGTCATTGCGTCCGAAATTTGACAAAGCATTTGCTGATATGGCGGAATTAGAAAAGGGTGCGATCGCCAATCCCGATGAAAACCGTATGGTTGGACATTACTGGCTGCGAAACCCTGATTTAGCACCCACGCCAGAACTCACCCAAGAAATTGTCCAAACACTCGAACAAATTGAAGCCTTCGCCGAAAAAATCCAAACCGGCGCAATTCATCCGCCCAAAGCTAATCGTTTCACTGATATCATCTCCATTGGTATTGGTGGTTCTGCCCTCGGCCCCGAATTTGTCGCCGAAGCCCTCGCCGCCGACTTTCCTCCCCTCAAAATTCACTTTATTGACAATACCGACCCCGCAGGTATTGACCGCGTTCTTAACCAATTACGCAACAACCTTGCCAGCACCTTAGTTTTGGTCATCTCCAAATCAGGCGGTACACCAGAACCCCGCAACGGCATGATTGAAGTTAAAAAAGCCTACGCTGGCCACAATCTCGATTTTGCTCAATATGCTGTAGCCATTACCAGTCCTGGCAGTAACTTAGATAAAGTTGCCCAGTCTGAAGGTTGGTTAGCCACATTCCCCATGTATGACTGGGTAGGCGGTCGTACCTCCGAAATGTCTACAGTGGGTTTAGTCCCAGCCGCACTGCAAGGCATCGATATACGTGCCATCCTTGACGGTGCTAAAGAAATGGATGATGCTACCCGCGTTGCTGATATCAAAAAGAATCCAGCCGCGTTATTAGCATTGTCTTGGTACTACGCTGGCAATGGTAAAGGCGAAAAAGACATGGTTGTTCTGCCTTACAAAGACAGCTTGGCACTGTTCAGCCGCTATTTACAGCAGCTAGTAATGGAATCTTTGGGTAAAGAAAAAGACTTAGACGGTAATATTGTCCATCAAGGTATTGCCGTTTACGGTAACAAAGGTTCCACAGACCAACATGCTTACGTCCAACAATTGCGTGATGGTGTACCAAACTTCTTTGCTACTTTGATTGAAGTTTTAGAAGACCGTCAAGGTCAATCCCCAGAAATCGATCCTGGCGTGACATCTGGCGATTATCTGGCTGGTTTCCTCCAAGGAACACGCAAAGCCCTTTATGAAAATCAGCGCGATTCTATTACTATAACGATTCCTCAAGTTAATGCCCGCACAGTCGGCGCTTTAATTGCCTTGTATGACCGTGCCGTTGGTTTTTATGGCAACTTAGTAAACATTAACGCTTATCACCAACCAGGAGTAGAAGCAGGTAAAAAAGCCGCCGCCGCTATTCTGGATTTGCAAACTAAAGTAGTTACTGTTTTACAAAGTGAAAAAACACCCCTTTCCTTGTCAGAAATTGCCGAAAAAGTGGGTGCTAAAGAAGAAGTAGAAGCAATTTACAAAATTCTGCGTCACTTACACGCCAATCAACGGGGCGTAGTGTTGCAAGGCGATTTTGCTCAACCAAACAGTTTAAAAGCTTCTATTAGCTAATTTGTTGTAAAATTTCTCACTCAACAACAATCAAGCATCCTGATTTGAAGTCATACCTTCAACGATCAGGATGCTTAATTGTATAGCAAATAATGAGTAATGAGTGATGAGTCGGAAATTTACTTATTACTCACTACTTATTACTCATTACTTACTTCAAAAGTGCTGAATCAAAAAGTACAAATTCCTAACCTCTAGCCTCTACTCCCTCGCCCCTTTCCTCACACCACACTCATCAACCTTTGAGTAAAGTAGCTCTTAGGTAAAAAGCAGCGATCTAGGAAAAATGGATTGAGGATATTTTCACTGACAAGATTATCAGATTTATGCACATGACAGAATGGTGGTACTATTCCCCAATCTTCGGCTAACCAAATCCAATATCCGATTTCAATTCTGCCGTAATTTGAAGCTGTGAAAATTTCTCCCACACTATTATTGAGAGATACTAATTCTGGCGAACATTTCACTTCAGTTAATAGCCATGCTAATTCTTCAATAGAAAAATGAAACCGATGCTCGGTAGCTATTTTAATAAACTGTTGTGGATTTTTAGCAGCTAGTAATTGTTCTTTTAAAGATGGGATTTTCTGTGCAGTATCCAACAAATCCCAAATTTGTTTTCTGGTAATTACAAACCATGCAACTGCTTCTTGAGTCAATTTGTACCCATTTTCTTTAGCCAATATCAGAAACTCTTCAATACTATCGATTTTTTCTAGTTGAGTACTGAGAAAAAAATTCTGCTCTACTAGTGATAAAAAATCAATAATTTTCTGCCATGTAAAATGGTCAAATCTTGGCAGTAATTTGACCTTCTCCTTCCAATAGAAATACTTATCCTCGCTCAAGAATAAATTCCAGAGTTGATAATACATAATGTTATTGGTTTTAGTTTTAATAATTGTTAGGGATAATTACCAGTGTAATAAGTATAAGTTGAGTTTATCGACAGTACTAACCAAACTAATTTTTGTAAATGAAGTTACACAGTAGCTAAGTATAAATTTTTTGTAAATTTTAGAACAAGTTAACTTCATATTTACGGATACTACAATTTTTTGGGGACAGGCGATCGCTCTCCCCTCCATCCCTAATAACCTAAAAAAACCCAAAATTCCGTCTTTATCGAAGAATATAGACGTGTCAAACCCTGATATCCCTACACTATTTCTTAAAAGACCCTCTAGGCGGGTAAATCCGATTAATAGCAAGCAATGTAATTTTTTAGCCTATGAACAGAACTTAAATACGCAGAGATAATTAATTATTTTAAGGTAAATTCATATACAGGTATACTATAACTCTGTCATCTGCCATAAAAACATTAGGACTTACGCATCAAAACGAAAAATCAAGGGTTTTGGTGAGGGTGTAGAGGTACAGGGGTATAGGGGTGTACTGATTCAAAATCCTTACACCCCAAACCCCACCCAATCTCCACAGATAATCTTTGTGCGTAAATCATGAACATATTTCTAGAGAGTGAGTGCTATTTCTCTCAAAGGCAGGAGTAAATACTGCAAAGATTCCTTGATAATTTTTACTATGAGCTTTTAATAAGCAAGTTAACAAATCTATTTAGTAAAAAATATAGGAGAGTCATTATTATGGTAAACGGCTTTTTTCAAAGAGCGAAAGAGTTTTTCACAGGCTCAAATAATAATGAGTTTGACCAAGAGACAGATAAAAGTAATGTGCGTCCAGATAGCGAAGATGATTATATTGAGCCAGAAGACCAAATTTATGAAGGCTTAAGTCCAGCTAATCAAGAACCCTCTAGCGACACGCCTGATGAGTACAGCAATATTAGTCCAACTAGTGCAGACCCTTTTGGCGATCCGGCTGATGAATATGGACGCAAGTAATAACTAATGTCGTGACGATAGATTAAACTGGTGTTGATTTTAGGCGGTGGTATTGATTATCACTGCCTATTTTTTTGCACCACAGAGGCGCAGAGAACGCAGAGTTTTAATATTACTTGGGGTTGAGAAGAAAGTAGAGGCGATCGCCCTTACTTTTTTATAATAGAAAATGAATACATCATCGTATTAATATGGCTGAATCAACCGCAAAACAACCTGCACGCCGAGGCCGAATATTTCCCGAACGAACTTTATCACCTGAAGAATTAGCTAGACGCAAAGCAGAAGATGAAGCATTTTATCAGCATTGTCGAGCAATTTTTGAGCGAGTCCGTCCTGAGTTGATTAAAGAACATTACGGTTGGTACATTGCAATTGAACCAAATAGTGGTGATTACTTCATTGATATTGATAAAGAAATGGCTAGTCAAAAATCACGTCAGCAGCATCCCCAAGCTATACACTTTATGTTTTGCCTAAATGAAACTGGAACTACTGGCAGAATATGATTCAGGGTAGTTTTGGACAAAATTAAATATTAATGTTTTTAATTTCGTTCCAGCAGGCATTAATACTATCTCGATTACGAATGATTTTTTCTACAGTTGTATCTCTATTAGCTACTTGTAAAATACTTACGCTCTCTTTTACAAGAAATATCCATTGAGGTAAATTAATTGCTAGAGGATTACCAGAATATGTGAATAGCTTTAGTGCGTTTCCGCTAGATGAAATTGCATGTGCTAAAAACAGCATTTTATTCAGTTTCAGGTTAGATTTTATTTGATAAATCTCTTTATTTGCAATTGAGCTATGTAAATGATGTTGTATTTGCTCTGGCCTATATAAAGAAGAAAGATAGTAATAACCTCTAATGATTATTTCAATAACAGCTACAGGACTAGACATTGTAAGAAAGTGTCTTAAGTCATAACCATTTAAATACATCCACCTTGATATATCTGCAATATTTTTTGTATTTGAACTATAAGAACCAAATTGCATGATTTGAAGAAATGCCCATCCAGGAATAGGAACTCCCATCTTAGTACACATATCAGAAATGATATGACCCAACCAAATTAAAGGAGCAAATACTTTATCTTGTAAAGGTAGATCAAATGTCTTTACAATGTGTAGTTTACCGTTGATATCAAAGGCAGTCATACTACCATTAAGAATATCTAATGTTCCAAATATAAGCCCAAATAATGGATCATGACCAAGACTCAATAACCTATGACTTCTGGGGTTAAATCCTCGAATATTAGGATTAATACTCTGGTCATAAGACACTTTGCAATTATCTTCACACCACTGAAGAAATTGATTTAGTCTTCCTTCCTGATTAATTCCTAATGTTTTTAACCATTTTGTAAAACTGCTTCCGTCTTGCTGATATCTTCCTAAATAGTTGATATCATTGGGTATTTTTACAACTAAAAAATCAAGAAGAGTAGCAACTAAACCAGCTATACCAACTATTGCATAATCCAAATTGGATAATGGAGGGAGAATCTCTGGGTTTCTATAAATCTCTTCTTTTACCCTAGCGTCAACAAGCAGAGGATTATAGCTTAAGAAAAAATCATCATCCCATTGGAACCTGGATGTAGTAGTCAATTCCTCTGCGGTAGTTTCAATTATTCCTTTTAAATTAATGCCTGTGCTTTCTGCAATCTGAATAATTTCATCCTTCAGGTGCATCAATTCATCTGACTCTTTATCATAAATGTGATGAATTTTTTTAATCTTCAAATGAGCATCTGTCAATTCTTGAGCAGATGTTTTTAGCTCATCATTAAAATCAAATACAGATGACATATAATTCAATTCCTAAATAGGATGACATTAAAAATCATTGCTCATCGATACTCTTAAATATAATTCCTTTATCACTCGGATAAGGTCTTTGATGGTCATTATCACCTTTCCAAATTTCATCTGGTATTCTTGTGAATGCTTTACAACTTCTTGGTTTACCTACTTCAAAATTCTTATTTAAATGAAAACATTTAGAGCAAATTGGGCTAATAACATACTCATTGGTAAGTTTAGTATATGATACTAATAAATCTTGATTTCTTTCTAAAGCCTTTTTCAAATAATCAATAGCTTGTTTTAAATTGTCTATCTTTTTACTATTTTTTTCTTTATCCAAAAGCAGCTTGTCAAGTTGATCCTCAAGAGAACGAATTGCTTGCCTTTGCTCTTTGATAATTTCTTGGGCTTTACGAATATCTTGTTGGGTATGCAAAATCTCTTTCATGACTACTTCTAGTTTTGCAGCTTGTGTCAGAGCAGCATCTGGAGATTGAGAAAATAAGGCACCAACACCCACACCAGCACTAGCACCAAGAATTGCACCACCACCTACAATAACTGCAAAACCTCCAGCCATTCCTAAGCCACCTGCTGCTATTGCACCACCTCCAAGTGCAGCTAAAACTGCTGATACTGCTGCTGCACCAGATAGACCAGGCACTAGTATAGGTGCTAGTAAAGCTGCTATTGCTGGTGTAAAAAATGCTGCTAATATTGCTAGAGCAACAGCCCCAATTACACCTATAAACCAAGGATTCCAACCACCCTTAATTTCTTTAATCGCTTCGTTATAGTTAGATTTAAAACGTGTAACTAAGGATGAGTCTACATCTAATGTTCTCGCAAAATACTTTAACTTATTCGTAAGCTTATCTTCATCAGCTATTTTTAAATTCTTAAATTTTTCATCATTACTATTGCCAAGTGGATAATATGGTTTAAAGAGAATGACTTCTAACAACATCACATATAAATTTTGTTTGTTACTAAAATTATTTTTGGCACTTGTTGTAAGTAAGTCAAAATTTGTAATCAAATGAAAATCAAAATCCTTTTCTCCATTAATTTGACTTTTCAAAAAAAGCTCTGTAGACTCCTTCCACTGAGATAACCATTGCCGTTTTAATGACTTGATATTATAATCCGTCTCATATTCAATATCTGCTAATACCAAGTGATATTGATAACTAAACATAATCCTTGTTTGTTCGAGCGTTAAACCAAATTCCTGCATAGGTTCATCTCCTAATTCAAAAATAAAAAAGTAATATCAACTAAGTTCAAGATTGTATGAAGTCTAGGCTCATCAGGTGGATTTGTTCTTGTTAAAATTTGATGCTTTTATATTTTTAATGTATTTAAGCAGTTAAAAATAACCGCGTAATTGCTGAATATTCCAGAAAAATAGCTAATATAAAAAACGCCACTATGAATATAGAGACGGGTGGATATATGTCAATCAAATTACATTTATTAAACTGTAATCATGGAAGAAACTCAATTATCACTTCACTGCTAAAATTTCTTGCGATCGCTCGATATTTTTCCGCACAGATTTAGCAGAATTATGCAACGCTGCTATTTCACTTTCACTTAAACTTAATTCTAAAATACTTTCAATTCCACCGCAGCCTAAGCGACAAGGCACACCAATTACTACATCTTTTAAACCATATTCGCCTTCTAAATAAACCGCAATTGGCAATAGCCGCGATTGATTTAATAAGATTGACTCAACCATCATACTTGTCGCCGATGCAGGGGCGAAAAATGCGCCACCTGTTTGAATTAATTCAACAATTTCTGCACCACCATTGCGGGTTCTTGCTATTAAACTTTCAATGGTAGCTGCGTCTAATAATTCTGTAATGGGAATGCCGTTAACGGTGGCATAACGAGACAATGGAACCATTAAATCGCCGTGGCTACCTAATACCATCGCCTTCACATCCGCAGGTAAAACACCCAATTCTAAAGCGATGAAAGTTTCAAAGCGGGCTGAGTCTAACACGCCAGCCATACCCATAATGCGATCGCGTGGTAAACCTGTGGCTTGCCAAGCTAAATAAGTCATCACGTCTAAAGGGTTGGTGACGATAATAAAAATTGCATTGGGCGAATGTGCGATCGCATTTTTTGCCGCTTCTACGACAATCTTGGCATTAGTTCTCAGTAAATCATCCCGACTCATTCCCGGTTTGCGCGGTAACCCAGCCGTAATCACCACAATTTCAGAATTAGCCGTATCAGCATAATTATTCGTCCCGATAATCTGACGGTTATGCAGTTCTATTCCTCTAGCTTCCATTAAATCCAGTGCCAAACCTTGTGGCATACCCTCAATAATATCGAGTAACACCACATCTGCTAAATTCTTCTCAGCAATACGTTGGGCGAGAGTACTACCAACTCTACCAGCACCAACAATGGTGACACGAGGTAAATGGCAAGGAATCGGAGAAAACATAATTAATTTGTAATTTTAGGTTTTAGGTAATCCAAAAATACCTTTCTATCCCTCACTCCTGGATAAACTGCGATCGCCAGTTTGTCACACCCAGTATTTTGGCAATATTTTAGCGCAGAAGTTCTGTAAAAATTCAAAAGTCAGAACTGATGATTCTCAATTCTGACTTCTGGATGATATGTAGTAATCTTCAATGATTTATCAACATCTTGACCAATTTCTGCACGAGCAGAGTGTCTGCCTAAACAGGACTTACACACCACAATTGTCTGTGGGGATTGGGTGTAAGGGTTTTGAATACTTACACCCTTATACCCTTTCACCCCTGCACCCTTTACTAAAACCTTATTTTTTTGTTTTTTTAGATAGATTACACCAAATTAAAAAATGATTGCGACAAATGGATGGCTCAAAAGCTTACCAATCAACCCCTACCCAATCCAAAATCTAAAATCTAAAATCCAAAATGGTATTATACCAATTCACGAAATTACTGATACAAATCACTTCCTCTGCAACTCTGATTCCGGTCGCCGAGCGAAGTCGAGGCGCTGCTTTCATGTCTGTATCATTTTTAAAGTGAAATGGTATTAGTTCCAGTTCCAGAAGCTGGAACTGGGTTTTAGACCCAAAATATCGATAAAAAAAGAGGTCTTTTTTGACCTCTTGGGAACTCCCTACAATAAAGTTCTATTTGTATAGATGAATTAGGACAGCCCAGCGTTGGTACCTTGCTTGCCAGTTGCCAGTTCCACTTTAACGATTTTGCCACCCATTTTTTGAATCCGTTGCTGTTCGCGGAACCAATTTTCGTAAGGAACCAATTTGGTGAAATAGGTATTTTGTAGTTCGCGTTGAGTACGAATCCGGGTTTGGCTTGGAACGCAAGCAGTAATTTTAAACAACCGCGCCATGTTATGAATCTCCTGTGGTGAGTGTGAAAACTTTTTTTATCTCAAAATGAAGCGGGAGTATATTTTTTAGACAAATCTTTAATTAATCTTTCCAAGGCTGGAAATCAAACATCAATACTAGACCACTAACACTCATCATAATCTATGCAATTGCAATAAGCGACAAGACGTTCTAGCACTCACAGTTGATTTCCAGACCTTAATAAAGCTGCACCTAATGACTTAGATGCCAACTAGCTCTTAGCTCAAGCCAGAGGAGATGTAGTCTAAGTAAACGCCCATTTCTTTACCAGCGTCGGGGCCGACTAAGCTGGCGGTTACTTCTTTGATTGCTTGGATAGCTTGTACAGTAGCGCCTACGGGTACACCCAAGGAGTTGTAGGTTTCTTTCAAGCCGTTTAATACACGCTCATCCAGGATGGAAGGATCGCCAGCTAACATAGCGTAGGTAGCGTAGCGGAGGTAGTAATCCAAGTCACGGATACAAGCAGCGTAACGACGGGTGGTGTACATGTTACCACCGGGACGGGTGATATCAGAGTACAACAGAGATTTAGCAACAGCTTCTTTAACGATCGCAGCTGCGTTTGCGCTGATGGTGGTAGCTGCACGAACGCGCAGTTCACCAGTTGCAAAGTAGGCTTTTAACTTTTCTAAAGCACCTGTATCGAGGTATTTACCTTGAACGTCCGCAGAGTTAATGACAGCGGTAATTGCGTCTTGAGCCATTTTGTTAATTCCTTATTTTCAACCGTATTGCAACAGTTTGTGTCAGCAGGGAAAAAGCTTTACCCTACGCCAATGAACCTACTACGTAGTCAAAGTAAGAGCCAGCTTCAGAAGCGTCTTCAGCAGACAACAGGGTAGAAGCAGCATTTTTCAGTGCAGCAACACCTGCGGAAACAGCATCAATAGGAGTACCTAAAGACTTGTACATTTCACGAACGCCGATGATACCGATTTCTTCGATGGGTGTAACGTCACCAGCAACGATTCCGTAGGTGATGAGGCGTAGGTAGTAGTCTAGGTCGCGTAAGCAGGTAGCTGTCAATTCTTGACCGTAAGCGTTACCACCAGGAGATACAACATCAGGACGCTTTTGGAACAAGCTGTCGCCAGCTTGCTTAACTAGACGCTCACGGTTGTCGGTTAAAACTTGAGCGATGCGGAGGCGTTGTGCGCCACCAGAAACAAAAGCCTTGATGCGATCTAATTCGCCAGGGCTGAGGTAGCGAGCTTCTGCATCAGCATTCACGATGGACTTCGTGACGATACTCATTAATGGATTCCTCCAGTACTAATGAAACCAGGATATGAAACTGGTGCGATTTTAATTTCGGTTGAATGGTAGCTACGTTCTCTCGTTGTTTTTTAGATACAACAGTTGAGTCGCTGCTGTAGCTAATACTTTACGAGTTTGCTGGTGTTAATTTCAACTACACGAGCTGTAAAACTCAGCTACCTTCCGCAAAATATTCTCCGGCATTCTGTTGAGCATTTATGACTGCTCTTAATATTTTGTAATATTCCTTTTCAGATTTACACCTGAACACACAATCTGAGAGGAGTGTTGCTAAAGGTAAAGTGTCAATAGTTTATAGCCATGAGTCAATAGTCAAGAGTGTTAACCTCTTGACTATTGAACCTGGACTATTGACTAAGTATTAGCGATCGCTTGGACGACCAGTTAATACAGCCGGAGACAAGCTAGACCAAGATTGTTTCACCAGGTCAGCAGCAGCCTGAACACTACCGAGGTAGTTACCAGCAGGTAGAGATGGGAAGCGTGGGTATGGAACCACATCTTCACCAAAGTAGCGGGCGTATTCTGGGCTATCTATAATTGCTTCTACAGCTGCTCTCAAACCGCTATCAGCCAATAGTTTGTTATATTGACGGATTTCGCCTTGAGTAGCTGGTGCGCGACCCAACAGATGACGGAATAGGTATTCAATCACCTTGGTGTTGGGATAAGGGGTATAGAAGCGTTTGCGATAGATTTCGGAGCTGGCGAGTTCGCGGACAAACTCGCGCACTGAGATTTCACCATTCCGCAGTCTGCTGTCGAGTTCGCTACGACGGTAATAATCAGGAACTTGACCGCTAAACACATCCAATACCTGACAGTAAGCAGCGTTAATTACTAGCTGTCTTTCGGTTTGGCTACTACCATCTGTTAAGCGGAAAATCCGTGCAGGCTTACGGCGGCTGGTACCCACACCCACTTCGACAGATTGACCGCGACCATCGTTGTAAGAACGACCCAACTCGATAAACAACGGCTTGGTCTTGTCGATTTGCCGTGCTTGGGCTGCCAAATCTGCGATCGCTTTTGCCAAAATTGGTGTCTTGGCAGACTCCATCCTTGCTTTGACTGGCTTAAAGCTAGGCACAACCACATCATCGTTTTGTTTAGTGAGTTGGTTGTAAAGCTTCTCGGTGTTGGGGAAGTTAGCCGCAGGTAAAGTCGGGAAGCGACGGTAAGGAACTGTATCTTCTCCAAATACTTGGCGATACTCGGCACTATTTAACAACGCAGCAATAAACGCCTTCAGACCTTGGGTAGCCAAAATCTGGTTATACTTGCGGATTTCTGCTTGGTCAACAGGCGCACGTCCTAAGAAGTGCTTGGTTCCCAACTCAATTACTTTAGTGTTGGGATAAGGTGTGTAGAACTCCTTCAGGTAGAGGTTAGAGTAACCCAAACCTTCAATAAATTCTTTCACGGTGATTTCACCGTTACCCAGCTTACTTTCTAGGCTGGTGAATTCGTTTTTAGCGATGTAAGGTGCAATGTCGCGCTCAAAAATCTGGCGGTAAGCAGCACTAATTAAAGTTTGCACTGCAACTTTATCAGATGTATTTGCTACCAGCTTGAAGACTTTTGTTTGTTCCCGTTGCTTGCTAACACCTTGATTAATCCGGAACTGAATATCTGGTTCTGTGCGATTTTGGCTCACAGCACCCAATTCCACAAAGCGGGGTGTTTCTTGCTTATCAACTTTGGTGGCGACCACATCCTCGCGGATAGTACCAACACGCAGTTGTCGCAATGACACACCAGCCGGAGTTAGATAGCGTTCGTAAGGAACTGTATCTTCTCCAAAGGCTTCGCTGTACTCCACGCTATCTAAGATGGCATCAACAACAGCGTAAAAACCTTTCTTAGAAGCAAGGTCAAAGTATTTATTATTTTCTTGGCGACCGTAGGTCGGACGACCTAACAAGCGACGGTGGATGTATTCGATCGCTTTACAAACATACAACGGTGTCCAGTACAAACCACGGAACAAGTCAGACTTAGCCAAAGCTCTGACAAATTCCCGTACAGAAATATCGCCGTTTTCCAGCTTAATTTCTTGGACTTTCAGCCGTTGACCTTCGTAAACATCACGACCGATAACTTGCAAGTAAATTGCTCTAATTACTGCCTGGGTGGAGCTTTCAGAGAACTTAACACTTGCACCCTTGGCGGCTTTCTTACCAATAGTGCCAGGAAGTTGATCCAGCTTGAATACTTTTGGCCCCAGGCTACCAGGCGCTACACCTCGCGCTCTTGGGTTACTCAGTTGGTTATTAATTCCCGGCCCTTGGTGAATCAAGATCCGTCTTGTATCTTTACCAAATGGCGCTGGACGGGTGCTGGGGTTGCGAGTTTCTTTCGGGAAAATCGCCCCAAATTGAATTTCTAATGGGTCGTTACCAGAACCATAAGGGTGTTGATCTGGTAATGGTTGTTCGTAAGCTGCGAATGTGGTAATGAACTGTGGTACTTTGCGGAAAGGCGCACTGTAGTTAAACAGGTCTTGCTGCGGCCCCCAGTTCCGACATTCTTGGGCTTCTTGACCCAAACCGCGAATGTAGGGTACTGTCTCTTCACCAAAGTAATCAGCGTATTCGTCAGAATCTACCAGCGCATCCACTAATTTAGCCAGACCACCATTAGAAATGATAGAGAAGTATTTTTGGACTTCTTCCCGGCTACTTGGCCCCCGTCCCAAAATGTGACGGAAAGCAAGTTCAATGACGCGGCTGTTAATAAAAGGCTGATAAAACTGTTTTTGGTAAAGCGGAGATTTTGCCAAACGGCGGACAAACTCTTTCATGGAGATGTCGCCATTTTTCACCTTGGATTCCAAATCAGAAATCGACAAGCTGTAAGCACGGGTAATATCGCGCTCAAAAATTTGCCGATATGCTGCTTTGACTACCTCATTTTTTTCGGTAGCTGATAACCCAGGCTTCATCACATACTTGGGACGGCGTTCTGCGGCATTAAAATAAATTTGCGGCAGTTGTAAACCTTGTTGGTCGCCAGAAGGACGTTGACGTACTTTGGTCGAAGGTGTGGGTGCTTTAAATTCTGTCAGCAACACATCCATGTACTGAGACACAATTTCTGTAGCCTCAGCATCTTTGCGGAAGTAAGACAGGGATGCTGACTTAATTTCCTGCAAAGCCACAATAGTTGCTTCACCAGAACAAGCATTTTCAATAATTTCCCGCAGACCCCTGGTGTTTACAGCAATAATGTTGGGGTCGCCAGCTACGATCGCATAAGTAGCATAGCGCAAGAACCAGGACAAGTCCCGCAAGCTCTTGGCCATGTTGCTTGGGCCGTAACGAGAAACGTTTATTGGTCTGAACCCTGGAGGTGTTGGGCCACCAGGAGAAGTATTGAAGATAGAACGCAAGTTTTCTAAGAACCCACCACGGCTTTCAACGTAGGTGACTGTTCCCAGTTTCATGCCTTCTGTGATATCACCAGCGCCAACAGCAGCGCCAGCAGTCACTAATTCTGGTTCTTGGGGCTTTTCTAAGAAAGCCATTGGCGAACCACCGACAAATATCCGGTTAGCTGCACGAGATACGATAATCTCGGAATTTTCTGTGAGAATCTGGGCAATTTCTAAACGTTTTGCACCAGATGCAAAATAGCTTGCCAGTTCATTTAATTCACCAGTTCCTAAAAAGCGGTCTTGCTGTTCCGCTTGAGAAATGGTTGCTACAGCTAGGGTTTGATATAGTTGCGGACGCGCAACTGAGCTTCCACCACTCGCCTTAACACTCATCGGATTTGTAAAACTCCCATCATAATCGTTTATGTGTTAAGTCTGGGTCGCTTTGAGGCTTGACACATTGATGTGTTTATGCCTTCAGAGTACCGCCTTCAAAACTGCCAGTAAAATTAACCCAGTCAGCTTTTAGATTAGAACGTTTTGCGTTTTTCCTGGTAATTTATTAAGAAGTATGTAGATTCTGTAGCCTTGTTTAAGCAAAACTAAGAATAAATACTTCCTGCGACATGAGACAAAATCTAAGTTTTGTATCTGAAAGTTAAAAACTTTACAAAAACATTTTACTGGAGTCGCAACTGAGATTTTCTTTAGCTCCGACAAAAATATACAAATGTTTGCTTTTAGCTTAATTCAGTCAGCTTCGTTTGAGGAACTAGTTGCCGGATAGGCAATTGAATTACAAATTTACTGCCTTCCCCAAAGGTGGAAAAACATTGTAATTTCCCACTATGCTTTTCTGTAATGATTTGGTAGCTGATTGCCATACCCATACCTGTTCCTTTGCCTACAGGTTTGGTGGTGAAAAATGGATCGAATATCCTCTTTTGAATAGATTCTGGCATTCCTTGGGCATTATCAGCGATCGCAATTTCTAGCAATTTGGAGTCAACGACTGAAGTGCGGATATTAATTTGGCTAGGATTTTCTTGTATCTGTTGATAAGTGCGCTTGATATCTACCTCATCAAGGGCATCCACTGCATTTACCAGAATATTCATCAATACTTGATTGAGTTGACCAGGATAGCATTCTACCTGGGGCAAGTTGCCATAATCTCGAATAACTTCAATTCCTGGGCGGTCTGGTTTGTCTTTGAGGCGGTGTTGCAAAATTAATAGCGTACTTTCGATGCCTTCATGAATATCAACTGTTTTAAATTCCGCCTCATCCATCCGCGAAAAATTCCGCAGAGACAGTACAATGCTCCGAATCCTCTCAGTCCCAACTTTCATCGAAGACAAAATTTTGTGTAAATCTTCGATGAGAAATTCTAGATCCATTTCCTTTGCTAATGCTTGAATTTCTGGGTCATTGCTAGAATGGCGTTCTTGGCAAAGATAAATCATCTGCAACAAGTTTTGAGTATATTCATCTAGGTGAGCGAGATTAGCGTGAATAAAGTTGACCGGGTTATTGATTTCATGGGCGATGCCTGCTACCAATTGGCCCAGGCTAGACATTTTTTCACTTTGAACTATTTGTGCTTGGGTACGCTGCAATTCACTCAAGGCTGTTTGAAGTTCAAAAGTCCGTGCTTCCACTCGCTCTTCTAGTTCGGCATTACTATTTTCTAAAGCAATAAAGGATTCGCGCAGTTGCCCTGCCATATAATTAAACGAGTCAGCAAGGATATTGAGTTCATGGATATTGCCCTGTTGGAGTTTCTGTTGTAAATCACCGAATGCTATTGCTTGGGTAGTTTGATTCAAACGCAAAATTGGACTGGCAATCCAGCGCGAAGTAAATATGCCAATCGTCGTTGTTAATATTAAGGCCCCAAAACACAGCAGAATGCTAGATTGGGTGTTGGCATTGATTTGTGCCATGTAAGTTTTTTCGGGAATACCAACTACCACCAACCAGTCCAAACCATATTCATCATGCCAAGGCACAATATGGAGATTCAAATATTCTCCTTGAACATTGACTGTCAGTTTTTGGGTATTGGTAATCGAGTGGAAATCGGGAATCTGCTGCTGAAGTTGCTTGGCGATGCCCTTGACCATAGGATTAGGGCTGTCGATTGCTTTGAGGCGCTTAATTTGGTTATTCTCTACGGTAAAAGGTTTTTCTTGAGCAGAATTGGCGACTAACATACCATCACGCTCAATAATAAAAACTTCTCCAAAACGACTAATATCCAGTTTTTGCAAAAATTCGCTGAGTTTCAACAGGTGGATTTCAGCCCCCACAACACCAATCAGTTTTTTACCAGCATCATAAACCGGACGGCCTGCTGATGCCACAATATATGGAGGATATGCGGGGTCATAGTAAGTATAAATGCGAACCCAGATAGGTTTTCCCGCTTTTACCGGTTCAGTATACGCAGGTTCATTGAGGGTATCCCATGTACTGGTCGTCATCACTTGGGTGGGATTACCATCTTTGTCCGTTAAGTAAGTTTTCGTATTTTTTGGTCGGTCTGGTGTTTTGATGGCATTATCATCGATTGTCACAGTCTTACCATCGTAACGACCAGCACCAGCCCCTTCGCCAGTGGCTAGGTTTAAGCTGATAAAGGTTAGGTCATAGGCTTGCATTTCATGCCAGAAATACTTGCCAACTTTAAGGCGATCGCGCACATCAAGCAATCCCATACGAATTGCTTCTGCATTTAATTGAATAACTCTATGGGGGATTGACAGGTAAGCATCTAAATGTTGATTTACCTCACTACTAGTTCGCTCCATCAATTTATCGGCTAGATTGTTGACCGCTTTTTCGCCGTTTTTATATGACAGATATCCAACTAACCCCACAATACCAAAAACTTGCAACACGAAAGGAACGATCAGAACAAGCTGTAACGAAAATGCGCGGACTTTGCTAGATCGATGTATTTTCATGAGTTGTAAATCTTGGTAAGAGAAGTTATTTGCTTAACCTAGATTACCCATGAGCAACTTCAGACTATCAAAATAAAATGTTATTTTATAAAAACTTTATTAATTAATAGGAAATATCTCTATTTACATATTTTCAATATATTGCTATACAATCTATTTTTTAATAAAAAATATAATCAAAATAAATAAAATATTAATTCTTTATATTTGTTTGATAAAAACACTAGTTTAAATCTATTTGATATTTTATAAAACCTCAGCGCATTCACTCAGGAAACATAATTTTCAAAAAGCTATTATAGTCAGACAATAATGTTAGATACACGTCAAATATTGGCAAAATTAAGGCTTAAATGTTATTTAAAAAATCTGTAGTAATGACTAACCATTTGATAGATTTTCATCACTTAACGAAGCATCTTAATCAACTTATTTCTCAGGATTATTTAGCATTTAGCATTACGGAAAATCCTGTTTTCCGAATAGTGAATGAGAGGAGCTTTGCTCAAATTGTTTATGTGATACAGCAATATTCTATTTTTCCAAAAGAATTGGTGAGTTTCACAGAGTTAGCAAGACAGAAAGCACTTACAGCAGGGTGGAATAGTGTAGTTGAGGAACTCACAGAAAATATAGCTGAGGAAATGGGTAGCACTACCCAAGGAGTTTCTCATTACAGGCTTTTAGCAGAAGGACTAGAAGAAGGGCTGGGTGTTCCTGTGAAAAACACTATGCCCTCAATCGCTACATCCAAACTACTGACAACTGTGCAATTGATATTTGAGCAACAACTACTCTACGTACTTGGGGCAACTTATGCGATCGAAGCAACTGCAATTCCTGAATTAACTTTGATTATGCAACTGGTAGAATGCTTGTTGGAAGATCCTATGCCCACAAATTTGCACTATTTCTTTAGCAAGCATTTAAACGAATGGGAACTTGAACATGAAGCTGGTTTACGAACATCCGTAGCAGAATATATACGACCCGAACAATTTGAAGAGTTTACAACAGGGTTTCGGCAAATGATAGATGCAATGGAGGTTTGGTGGCAGGAGTTAGCACAAGAGGCAATTGTATTTGAGGTTGATTTCAGCCCTGCGATCGCTCAAAAATATTAATTTAAATATAACTGAACATGATGAATATCTTCTCCCATCCTTCATTGGTTGATGAAACTACTAGTAGTCATCAAGCAAAAGTTGGACTACCTGGTAATTACTACTTTAGTGAGCAAATTTTTGCTTATGAGCAGCAAACTATCTGGCGTAAAACTTGGCAGTTTGTAGGACGTGAATCTGATTTAGCAAATCCTGGGGATTATCTCACTTGCCAAGTTGGAGATCAGCCTATGTTCGTAATTAGAGATAATCATGGCAAATTGCGAACGATGCACAATGTTTGTCCGCATCGAGGAGCGCGGATGTTGGAAGGACAAGGTAATTGTCAACGGGTGCGTTGCCCTTATCATGGTTGGAACTTCAATTATGAAGGGAATCTCAAAGGTTTGCCTCGTGCTGAATGTTTTCCCAATTTAGATCCGTCAGCTGTCTATCTAGCCAAAGGACGCGTCGAGATATGGGGCGGCTTTATCTTTGTTCACCCAGAATCACAAGGGGAATCGTTAGTCAGTTATTTGGCTGGATTTTCAGATTATTTAAATCAGTATAAGCATTCTTGGGAGGAACTTCAACAGGTTGATCACTGGTTTTATGAAGAGCCAGCTAACTGGAAATTTCCCATTGAGAATTATTTAGAATGCTATCATTTGTCTGTTGTTCATGCCCAAAGTTTAAAGTGTTTTGACCCCAAGAATATTATTTATACTCCAACTGGCAGACACTATCAAATATTTGTTCCTTTCACAGATGATGAATTTGTCAAAAATCACCCTGCTTTTTCAGGAGAGCCAAAAGGACAATCATATCAGGGCTTTATCTTTCCTAATATGATGGTCAATACGGCAAAAGACAAAGTTTCAGTTTTTAAACTGACTCCTTTATCTCCCACAAGAACTAAGTTTGAGGTTTTTATTTATCAAACAAAAGCACAGATTGAAGAATTTCCTTACCAGATTGAGAAATTTCGGACTGAATTTGAACGGGTGTTAAATGAAGACTTTAGGGTAGTGCGATCGCTCCAAGCAAGTGTTCATTCCCAAGCTTATGGTGTGCTTCAGCTTGCAGACATTGAATATGGCATTTCTCACTTCCATCAAGTTTTGTCAGGGTATTACCAACCATAATTTCGATATGGAAGATGAATTAGCCCTCGCAACAGGGGTTTCTGAATCGTATAGAGCTAAAACAATTTTGAGTGTTGGTTGACAAGTGCGATCGCTTGATTTTGGCTTTTGTCCACAAAAATTAACACTCTCTCAGTTTCTTCCTGCAAGATGACCCCGAAATGATCATCGGCTATGCTGTAGCAACCAGCATTACTACAGGGAAGAACTATGAAAAACAGTAATAAATTTAACTTCATCACCTTAGCAGCCTTGTCATCTTTAGCGGTTATATTGGCGACTACACCTGCTAATGCACTGCCAGGACAAAACATTAACACTGTAATTAAATGGGCAAAAACTAAAACTCAATTACCAAGACTTACCTATAGTAGCGAAGCACATGGTTATTCAGGTAATAAAGGTAATTTATATTTCTATGTTGATGTTCCGGCAGAGAATGGCATAGTCACCAAAGAAGGAATCACCATTAGCGGCGACTCTAGTATTAAATTCACCAGCAAAAATCCCAAGGCAGTGAAGTTAATTCAAAGCATTTATAACGCGAATATTGCTAATGACTTTAGCCAATCTCGCCGTGTTACTAAAGTTGGTCGAGACCATTATTATAGAGGTCAAAAATATGCTTATATTCTGGCTGAGGTGCAAGGCGGTTCAGCTTTTCAAATTATTAAATTAAATCAATTGCAAAACGAGATTGATAGTGCAAAATATTGCCAAACTCATCAATGTGACTTGTAAATAGGAGGCAGTGGTTCGGCTTCGCGGTAATCGAGCGAAGTCGAGATTCACCAACCGGAGGCAGAAGGTAGTCCCGATGAAACAAGTTTCATAGCCAAGCATGAAAGTGGAAATAGCATTTTTACTCAGCACTCAGCACTTTCAAGTCAGGAGGAAAACTTTTAAGATAAGCGTTTTTATCCACATCTTGTAGCAGTTGGGTTATTGCGATTAAGGTAAGGTAGGCAATGCTAAAAACTTGCTCAAACCTTGATTTTTAAGTTGTAAGCATTGCCCACCCTACGGTTGAGAATGGTGCTATTTTGCATTTAATTGCCTAAATTAACTGTTTTCTATAGACTTTATCAGTAAATAAAGGTACGCAACTGCTGATGTTAAAAGCTGCGGCTAATTCAACATCAGAGGCGAAATCTTTAGCAATTAACTCCTTACCAGAACTACATTTTTGTAGGTAACTCAGTAAATCTTGGCGAACAGCTTGAAATGACTGGAGAGCGATCGCCGCTTCTGGTGATAAACTGCCATCTAAATAGCTCAAAATAGCCCCAGCACCAATCAAATCTTCAACAGCTGGTCTGAGGCTACCATCTTCCTGCCATCGCTCACCAGATGGAATCACAGCAATTTTACTTCCATATTTTTGGGCAAACCGCGCTACAGCTTCGCAATTTCGCAAACAACCCGCCAAAGTAGGTGTACTTCCAGTTAGCAAAGTCAGAGTCGAACCATTAAGTGAAGGCAAAACTAGCCGAGTACCAGATGGGATGTTCATCAATGATACTGGCGAGAGAGAATATTTATTTCTAGACTCTTGTTGTCTGTGAGTTGCTAATTCAGCCTGTATCGAATTTGCATAATCTTGAGCTGATTCATCACCAAATATATATGGAAAAATTATCGCTCCGTTGTGAGTAGCAATCTCTACACAGGTAGAAAAAGAAAGCACATCAACTATAACAACGACATCACTAATAGGAGCAAGTTGAGCAATTCCTTGTGCGCCCCACTCACAACGCAAATCAAACTCTGATTGATTATAAATCATCGGTTGTTCACCTCTATTTCTGTTCGCCGAGCGAAGTCGAGGCGCTGCTTGCATATCTGTATCATTTTTAAAGTTAAATGGTATCAGTATTAGTTATCACCCATAAACCGTTGATGAAGGCGGTTGGTAATTTTCAAGCATGATGATGGGGTGTGGGAGATAGTGGCAAAAAATTTTAACTCACGTAAAAATATTAGAACAATGATAGTTAGTGTTCTTTGCATCTCCCTTGAAAGCTTTTAATACATTTAATGCCGAACTCCGGCGAAACCTGCTGATTTTGTTTGCGGCAGGTTTGTTATTCTGGTCAAGCACTGCTGCTTTTTTACCGACGCTACCCTTATATATTCAAGATGTGGGTGGTAGTAAGCAAGAAATTGGCATAGTTATGGGTGGCTTTGCCATTGGGTTGTTGCTGTTTCGTCCAATGCTGGGAAAACTCGCCGACCAGCGTGGGCGTAAACTGGTTTTATTGATTGGACTCACCGTAGCTGCGATCGCACCTTTTGGTTATTTAGTATTTACGTCCATTCCTATATTATTCTTCCTGCGGGTTTTTCATGGAATTAGCATTGCCGCATTTACCACTGGTTTCAGTGCTTTGGTGGCTGATTTAGCACCTGTGGCTATTCGTGGTGAAATTATTGGTTATATGAGTTTAACAGCACCCGTTGGTTTAGCCATTGGGCCAGCACTGGGAGGATATTTACAAGCGAGTTTTGGCTACTCACCTTTATTTTTGTTTACCGCCGTAGTTGCTGTAATTGGACTATTGTGTGCATCACAAGTCATCAATCCACCCGTCAACACACAACCACAATCAGAACGCCAAAATAGTAATTTTTGGCAAATCTTGGTGAGTCCCAGGGTGAGAATTCCGGCGTTGGTGATGTTACTGGTGGGTAGTTCTGTTGGTGCGGTGCATGTCTTTGTGTCGTTATTTATTAAATCTACTGAGGTAAATTTTAATGGCGGCTGGTTTTTCACAGTTGCTGCCATTTCTAGTTTTACAATCAGGGTGTTTGCCGGTAAAGCCAGCGATCGCTTCGGTCGAGGTTTGTTCATTACCTTTGGGATTGCGGCTTATACCTTGGCTTGTGCATTACTATGGCAAGCTAATAGTACCAATGCTTTTTTAATCTCTGCGATCGCTGAAGGTTGCGGTGGTGGTACGATGATTTCAATGATTGTCACGATGATGGCAGACCGTTCACTACCCCAAGAACGAGGTCAAGTTTTTGCGATTTGTATGGCTGGATTTGACTTAGGTATTGCGATCGCTGCGCCTATATTTGGCTATCTCAGTGAGTTTTTCGGCTACCGTAATATGTTTGCTTATAGTGCAGTACTCACTTTTTTAGCACTACTAATTTTTCTCACCTTATCTAATAAAAGTCTTACTGGTTCCTTACGCTTTGCGATCGGAAATGGTGAAGATGCCTTTTCTTTGAATAATGTTGACGTGAGTTAAATATTCAGTCGTTGGCAAGATTGAATTTGTAGAGAGGTGAAATTTTGCCTCTCTATAAATATGTAAAAAACTAAAATTCATATATCAATGTTTATTCAACCAAATTTATAGTTCTTTCGACATGAAGATAACACAGATTTTTCCGCGTTTATCTGTCTTGAAAAGTTTTGCGCCGGGAAACCCGGACGCGCAAACTTTTCGCTGCGTCCATCTGCGGTTAATTATATTTTTTCTGTATCTTACTCAGTTAATCATTCCAAAAACCCAAAATGCTGCAATCCTTCCGTAATAGCATTAGCAAACTTTGCTGTTGCTAAATAACGATTTGGGTTTGGGTTAGCATTGTGCCAATCTAGCAATTCTGGTCTTGCATTACCGACAATGATACCTTTCTCCTCCCTGTGAGCAAACAAAGCAATATCGTTACCAGAATCTCCACATGCAACAGTTTTGGTTACATCTATTTCTAAATGTTGCCGTACAAATGTCATTGCCATACCTTTATTTGCATGACGTGGCAAAATATCTACATCTTGTCCACCGCTATAAATAACTTGAATATCTAATCCCTGTTCTAACAAAGCACGTTCTAACTCTGGTAAGACTTGTCCAGCTATTTTTTCATCTAAGAAATAGCTAACTTTAAAATCTCTTTGTTCACTTTCTGCTTGAGGTTGTAATTCAGTAAAAGTTGCAGATATTGTTTTTACTAAATTTCTATCCCAAGCTTGAGAAAGTTTGTCAGCCCATGTAGAATCAGGGTCTTGACTACCATTTATATAAATTTCTGTCCCCACAGAACAAACAAGTATATCTGGCTCTAATAGTTTCTTTTCTGATGCTAGTTGTTGATAAAGAAAAGGTGAGCGACCAGTGGAATAAACAACTTTAGTACCATATTGCTGACGATGGAAATCTAGCTGCTGATTTAGTTGTGCCATTGCCTCGTCATCGCCTACAAGTGTATAGTCCAGATCCGTGATCAAAAGAAACTGTTTCACACTATGCCTCTTAAAATAGTAACTATATAATTTCAAAAATACATATATAAATAAATCAAACTACCACGTAATCTAATCTTGACATCTTTGGTTGATATCATTGATAGGTTTGGTTAGTAGGATATTGAGTATTCAAAGTATTTTGTTTACCCTGCATAGAGTTTAAGTTTTTTTTGTAATCAAAAAAATTGTAAAATTGGCTAAACACGGCAAATCATATCACAACTTTAGATTTATTCACACAATAATTTTTAAAATTGGGCAAGAGTAATTTACATTTAATACACCATTGAAAACATCAATCTTTAGTATTGATATTATTCCATGATTGTGCGGATACACTATATCTCTCAGATGACAGAGATTATGAATTGAAAAAGCAAAAGGCAATAGAATATAATCTTTTTGCCTTTTGCTTTTTTACTTTTGCTTTATTTAACGGGCGAGGAGGGATTCGAACCCCCGACACCGTGGTCCGTAGCCACGTGCTCTAGTCCACTGAGCTACACGCCCCTACCAGAAAAATATAGTAGCACCATATTCCCCAACTATGCAAGACAATTCTGAAAAAAATTTTTCTGCCGAGTTAAGTCATCTGGATTCCCAAGGACAAGCGCAGATGGTAGATGTTTCTGGCAAAGCGTCTACAGTACGCCAAGCTGTTGCTGCTGGGAGGGTGCGGATGCAGACGGAAACGTTCAATGCTATTCAAGAGGGTAATACGCCTAAAGGTGATGTGTTAGCCACGGCGCGGATAGCTGGGATTATGGCTGCCAAACAAACATCAAATTTAATTCCCTTGTGCCATCCCCTGCCATTACAGAAGGTGACTGTGGAAATTACCCCCGATTCTCAGTTACCCGGTTATCACATCCAAGCTACGGTTAAAACCAAAGCGGAAACTGGTGTGGAGATGGAGGCTTTAACGGCTGTGTCTGTTGCGGCGTTGACTTTATACGATATGGCGAAAGCTTTGGAAAAGTCGATTCAAATTGAATCAATTTATTTAGTTAGTAAAACGGGTGGGAAATCGGGAGATTATTCTGCATCAGAACTGTAAATTAGAGAAGTTTTGCGTTGTGGCTGTCATTAGTTATTTATCCAGGACTTACGTAAGTGTCACAATTTGTGGTTGGTGCGTGACGCTATAAATATTATGACTACGTTCAAATCTTCTCGTTGCGTCACACACCCTACAGAAAAAATATGCCAGTTGCGTAAGTCCTATTATCTTTGGTCATTTGTAATTACAAAAAATAAATCACTAATGACAGCCAAAATAAAATCTCGCACAAATAATTTTAGACTAGTTTATTCAATCTCACCTATGGCTTTATTGACATCGGTGGGATTTTCAAACTCTTTATTATCTGGCAATTGCTCTAATAATGATAGAACTTTACGATCTGCGCCTTGCTTTTGAGCGTGTTGAACTAATTCTTGCTTACTAGCAGGATAATCTATTCCTTTTAAGTGTTTTTGAATTTCTACTGGGTTTGCTTTAGCCATTTTTGCCACCTACCTTTTATGGTTATTACCATATTTACCACTGACGATATTGGCTTCCTCTATCAAATAGGATAATCATTGCTGACACAGATAAATTTAGATGTCACTCAAATGGTTGATGTATTGCTGATGGGATTTGATATTGAGAGGATAAGATATTTATCGTATTTGTAATTAACGTTGTAATATGGCAATTTTGATATAAATTTTATTGGCTACGAAGTTGATTATTTTTGAGAAGAAACCACAATCAGAAAAGCTCAATGATAAATAAAAAATTAAGGTTTTGCGTTACATAAGTTTACTTCTATTTTGAGGTTAGCAGGAGAATTTGCGAGTTATCCAAAAAAAGTTGCTATAACAACTTAAGATGAAAGTATCAAGCTGAAATTAATCAGCTAAGGGATGTTGATTTTATGTCCCCTTCAGAAGTTGATGTATTAGAAGCTCGACGCTTATACAAATCGACGGGTGCGATTCCGGCTCGGATGTTGCGCTCGAATATTTATCGTGCTTGGGAGCGATCGCACCTCCAAGGCGCAAACTCTCAGGCTCTCCAAGCTGAAAAACTCTCAATCCTGGATACAGAGCGTTTAATAGAACAAAAGCAAACTTTAATTCAAGTTGCTGCACCTTATATTCGGATGCTTTCACAGGCGGCGGGGACTGATCGTCATGCAGTGATGTTAGGCAACAGTGAAGCGATCGTGTTGGATGTTGTAGGTGATAAACAAACTGTACAAGGGCCAGAACCTTTTCCGGGGCCTGGTTCTTTGCTATCGGAAGCTGTAGCTGGTGCTAATGGTATTGGTACGCCATTAGCAGAAGCAGATTATATAGAAATTATTAGTGCTGAACATTTTATTGAGGGGTTTCATCCGTTCACTTGTCAGGGAATTCCGCTACGGGATGACAAACAAGAAATTATCGGAGTTTTGAGTATCTCTCTCCGGCGTGCAGATGCTAGACAACGCTTAAAAGAAATATTGCTATGTGCTTCTCATGGTATTGAAGCAGAATTATTAATTGCTCACTTAGAAAAAGATGTGCGGCGAGTTCTAGAGTCTAACCCCAACGAATATCAACCACTCGAAGAATTACGTCAAGATATCATCCAAGCACATCAGGCTGCACGCTTAAAAATGGAAGTTATTTCGCGGATGGTAGCAGTTAATCGGTTAGACTACGCGATACAATTACTGCGTCAAGCTGAACAATCAATTCAAATATTTCGCCGTCGTGCAGAAATCTGGCGCAATTTAGCATCCTTTGAGATTGGCACATTCCAACCTGTGTGCTTGACTGCTAATATATCTGATTTAGTGGATCTTCTCTCAACGGAAGCTGTAATTCGTCAGGTGCAAATAATTACTGACTGGTATGAACCAATCACCGTAGTGGCTGATCCTAGAAGCCTTTTACGCCAATTGCTACGTTATTTTTGGCAAGCTTTTGATTGTGCTGGTAAAGGTGGAATAGTAAAAGTAGTAGTTAAAGTAATTCCTCACACTGAAATAGCTCAAGTCAGTTTCATTGTTAATTCAGGCTTGAATCTCTCTCCATCAACACCAACCTCCCAGATTTTTTATCTACCAATCACAAAAATCAAAGATGAACAGTAACAATACAGATAAGCGCAAAATCCTCATTGCCGATGATGATGATGATAGTCGAGCGATGCTGAGTTTTTTGTTAGAAGAGGAAGGTTGGGAGGTAAAAGAAGCGAGAAATGGTGAAGAAGCCTTAGAAACAGTGATTAAGGAGCAACCAGATTTATTAATTTTAGATAACAGAATGCCAAAGCTCTCCGGGATTGAAGTATATCAGCAAATTCAGGCGCAAGAGATAAAAATAGCGGTTGTTTTAGCCACAGCACATGGTTATCTCGACGAATTAGCCTCTTCTTTGGGAATTGCTCATTTTATTGCTAAACCTTATGACATTCCAGAGTTGTTAAAAACTATAGAGTCTGCTTACACAAGTTCTTTCAGTTAAAGTCGCTGTAGTTGAGGTCACAAAGATTTAACAGCTTTGCATCCTGACACATTAAAATAATCAAGTGTATTCAAAGTTGTAATAAATATTTATGCCTCCTCGTTGGCCTCGCAAACCCGATCGCAGTGATCCTGAATTTCGTAGAATAGATGACCGGATGAATTTTGCTGTCCATGTTGCTGTAGCTGCGACAATTAATTCTGGTCTTTGGTTCTTCCATAACCTGAAAGCCGCTAAATGGGAGTGGTTGCCGTTTTTAACCGCAGGTTGGGCAGTAGTGTTGTTGGTACACTTAGTTTATATCGCGGCGATCGCCAACTATTCTTCCACACCGCCTAAATCCACCTGAAGATGTACAGGTAATGTTAGGGTTTATGTAACCTGTGGGGGTAGAGTTAGCTTGATTAATTGAGCGATAATAATATATAGGTTGAGAGCGTTAGCTCTTTCTTAATATAGGGTGATTTTTATGGCTAAGACTAACACCGCAGAATTACTAGAAGCCCTAGCATCGGAAATTGGCGAAAATGTCTATATAGATATTGCCAAATGGCATCTTTATTTATCAGATGCCAAACTGCACACCGTTGTCGCTGAACAGTTATATCCTTTAATCACTTCTAATAATGTCAACGAAGACCGCGTAACTAAAGTATTAGAATCCATATCAGTCAAGATAGGCGGTGGGAGAAGAGAACTAGCACTAATTGATTTGCTACCCCTGCAATGTCAGGTCAATCTGGTGGATATTTTAGAAAAATATCAACGAGAATTCTAATTTTGGGATTTTAATTATTCCATAAATTACTCTTTTAACACCCCTATTCTTAGGAGGTGAGAGATATGAATGCCTATAAATCGTGTAGTGAATCTGTCCCGCCTCGGAATAAATTCCGAGTCTCATAGCGCAAGTCATCTGAAGATGACTCACCTAAAAATATCTTATAGTCCACTTGAGTGGACTTTGGCTATTAGCCTGGAACTTTAGTTCAAGGCGGGATGCGTTTCATACTGCCTATTTTCGACTTGTGTGTACACCGTAGCCTTAAAAGGAGAGGACTTAAACATTGAATGAAACAATGAGTTCTGATTCATAGAAATGCTACGGTGTAAACACAAATATTCGTGTAGTGCATCTGTCCCGCCTCGGAATAAATTCCGAGTCTCAGAGCATCGAGTCATCTTCAGATGACTCAACTAAAAATAACTTCCAGTCCACAAAGTGTGGACTTTAGCTATCAGCCTGGAACTTTAGTTCAAGGCGAGATGTGTTTCATACTGCCTATTTTCGATAAATATTTTTGGAGATAAATTATATGTTGCTACAAATCAAAGATACGAGCGATTTAGTCAAAATTACTGATATTCAAGAATTAATTGACCCGAATGTTAATATCGTGCATGGAAAAGACCAAGAAGGTCAAGAAGAACAAGATATTGATACTTTTACCAAAGAAAGTCTCGTTTTTCCTTCTGGGGAAAGCTTACCTCGCTGTTGGTTAGATGCTAACTATCGTGCAGCGAAATGAAGTAGCAGGTGATTGAGAGGCGATCGCAGCGCAGTATCATAAAATTCCAAGATGCCAGGAAAGCTTGGCAACAGACTATCAAATATAGTATGGATTTTACGTAATCAACCGAACTCTACGTGAATTACTGAGTTAAGTTACCATCAGATTAACTAACCAGTGGTAGAGGTAGTTATGGCGCAGAATTGGTTGCGGATTACTCATCAAGAGGACAAAATCCAACTTTCTTGGCAACGAGAACAATCTGCGCCACGTTCAGCATCTCCAGTTACCTTTGAGCATCCATTTAATGAACAGACGTTAACCGAATTACGTTGGTATTTAGAAGAGTATTTACCTTTTCCTTACGGTATTTTCCCTGAGCAAGCCCAGAAAATCGAGCAAAAGTTTCAAGCGTGGGGACAGCAGTTATTTGAGTTAGTGTTTCCCCGCACCACTAAAGCTTGGGATTTTTTTCAAGAAGCTACAAGGGAAGGTCTAGATAAATGCGAAATTAATATTTCTTCTGATGACCCCAAAGTGCTAAATTTGCCTTGGGAGTTGCTGTATACCCCTGATTATCAATTTCTTGCACCCTCTTTAAGGGGAATGTATCGCAGTCTCAACGGTTATGCAGTGCGATCGCCTCTCCAAGAATTACCCCAAGATAAGTTAAATATTTTACTGCTAGTTTCTCGTCCTTATGGCGAAAAAGATGTCGCTTTAAAAACTATCGCCCGTCCTCTACTTGAAGCCCTAAAACCAATTCAAAAATATGTCAACCTGAAAGTGCTGCGTCCACCAAGCTTTGAGACATTCGAGCAAGAACTAAATGCTCATAAAGGTTTTTACCATATCGTCCATTTTGATGGACATGGGGACTTTGACGAAAACAGCACCGGATTTCAACATTCCTATGGTAGCAAGGGGCAGGGAGTATTGGTGTTTGAAAATACCGATGGTTCACCCCAAATTATTACTGCTGCCCAAATTGCCCAAAGTTTAAATGATTGTCGTGTGCCGATTTTTGTGTTGAATGCTTGTAAATCAGCACAGGAAGGAGATGGTAGTTTTTCTTCTGTGGCGACGCGCTTGGTATCTTTGGGGACAAAGGGCGTAGTTGCAATGGCTTATAACGTGCAAGCCGAAGCAGCCAAACATTTCATCGGCAGATTTTATCAGCAACTAGTCACGGGAACCGATGTATCCAATGCCGTAGCCGCAGCACGGCGACAAGTCATAAATCAACGTCTGCGTCCCAGTCCTAAAGGTGATTTACCCTTGGCTGACTGGATGGTTCCGGTGTTGTACCAGCAGGAAACCTACACACCGTTTACAAAAGTCAATCATCAAACAGAAGACTTTACTGATATTGATGACTTTTTGGCAGAACCCATCAGCAATTTATTCGGGTTTCCAGAACAGGGACGCTACGGTTTTATTGGGCGAGACTACGACATTTTACGGTTAGAGCGAGCATTTCGCCAAAATAATATCGTGCTGTTGCAAGGTATGGGAGGTGTAGGTAAAACTGAGCTAACCACAGGGTTTTCCCAATGGTTAGATGAAACTCAAGGGCGTAAGCAGATATTTTTTACATCCTTCGAGTCTGGCGCGTCACTGAGTCGGGTGATAAACGAAGTCGGAAGAGTCGTTTGGGGTGATAAGTTTTCCCAGTATGACGCAGCGCAACAACAACGAGCAGTATTAAAATATTTGCAATCTCAGCCTTGTTTGTTGATTTGGGATAACTTTGAACCTGTGAATGGTTTCCCGACAGGGAATGAACCTTTACTGAGTGCAGAAGAAAGAAACAATCTCAAACAATTTCTCAAGGAATTACAAGGCGGTAAATCTTGGGTATTAATTACCAGTCGCCGCGCAGAACCTTGGCTTGATTGTGGGTATAGTTTAATCAATTTGCAGGGGTTATCTCAAGCCGATGCCCAAGAGTTAGCCGCCAAGATTTTGCAAACGGTAGGTGTGGGGAGAAAGGACTTACCAGCCGAGTATTTAGAGTTATTGAAATTGCTGGGTGGACATCCCTTATCTTTGCGGGTGGTGTTACCGCATTTAAAGACGCAGACACCAACTCAGTTAATTGAGGCGTTGCGGCTGGGGTTAGATACTTTTAGGGGACAAGAGGAAGAAGGGAGAGAAAAATCTCTTACTGTGTCGTTGGATTATTCTTTTGCCAAGCTGTCGGAAAGTACACGCCAACATTTACCATTTTTGGCGTTGTTTTGCGATCGGGCTGATGCTGATTGGCTGCATGATTTTTCAGAAAGTCCTGATAGTTATTATGGACAAATTTATCGGGCGGTGTTTGGAGAGAACTTGCAAAAAGCTGATTGGTTGAAGCTGCTTAATGAAGCAGCCGCCGCAGGTATTGTGGAATATATGTTCTGTGAGACTCTCTACAAAATTCACCCTGCATTACCTTGGTATTTGCGCCAGCAGTTAAACAAAATAGCTTCGCAGGAGGTGATTAACGAACTGGAAAAAAAGTTGCTGATTTTCTATGCTGATTTGGCAAATTACTACCATAATAAACTCATTAGCAAGGCAGAAGTAGCAACTTTTGTGCTGCGAGTCGAAGAACCAAATCTCTTGCAAAACTTACGCCTTGCCGAACAACAACAGAAATGGGCTTATGCACAATGGATTCTGCAAGCCTTGGGAGAAGTGTATCAGCGTTTAGGGCGCAAACCCGAACTTAGGTCACTAGGACAAAGGGCGCTGAAGCAAATTGGCATTCACTTGGCAGATGCAAAAGCAAAGGGTAAAGATGCTTTTGATTTCTGGATGTATCTGCGGGTTAATGAAGCTAACGAAGCACTGCAAAGTGCTAGTTTGGGAGAAGCTAGAAAAGTTTATCAAGAAATTTTAGATGAATTGATAGCTATAAATGACTTTTCAGTGAATGCCAAGATTGCTGTTGTTTATCACCAACTGGGGATAGTAGCCCAACACCAACGGCAGTTTGATCTGGCTGTTGATTACTACAACAAGGCACTAAAGATACATGAATATACTGGAGATTTGTACAGTGCTGCTAGAGAATATCACCACCTGGGCATAGTAGCCCAAGAGCAACGGCAGTTTGATCTGGCTGTTGATTACTACAACAAGGCGCTGAAGATACATGAAGATGCAGGGGATTTGTACAGTGCTGCTAGAGAATATCACAACCTGGGCGTAGTAGCCGAAGAGCAACGGCAGTTTGAGGTGGCTGTTGATTACTATAACAAGGCACTAAAGATACATAAAGATGCTGGGGATTTGTACAGTGCTGCTAGTAACTATCACCACCTGGGCATAGTAGCCCAAGAGCAACGGCAGTTTGATGTGGCTGTTAATTACTACATCAAGGCGCTGAAGATAAAAGAAGATGCTGGAGATTTGTACAGTGCTGCTAGTGACTATCACCAACTGGGCATGGTAGCCCAAGAGCAACGGCAGTTTGAGGTGGCTGTTGATTACTACAACAAGGTGCTGAAGATAAAAGAAAATGCTGGAGATTTGTACAGTGCTGCTAGAGAATATCACCACCTGGGCATAGTAGCCCAAGAGCAACGGCAGTTTGATCTGGCAATTAACTATTATCAAAAAGCCTATAAAGTTTTTGAACAGTTCCGCGATTGGTATTGGGCTTCAGCAACATTGGGTAAGTGGGGAAGGGTTTTAGAAGCTCAAGAAAATTACTCTCAGGCTTTGCAAATTTACATTCATGCTTTAGCCATTGACTTAGAGCATAATAAAGATTGGATTGGTTATTGTATCAATGATTTAGCCCGTATGCTACAGCAATTAGGCGAAAGTCAGTTTCAAGCTATTTGGCGCGAGGCGACGGGTGAAAAGTGCGCGGGTGAGGTGCGTGAGGCAATTTGGCAAGCGCGAGATAGGCTGTAACAGTTATCAGTTATCAGTTATCAGTTATCAGTAACCTCTTTTTCTTGCTGAGTATGGAAACTGAAAAACACTATACAAGCTGACAAACTCAAAGATAAAATCGATGTAGATGGTAACAAGCTCGATATTTTTTAGAGTGCTTCCCATTCATCTTTACTAATTTGTGCCTGTTTTAATATTTTTGCCACTAAACTTTTACTGATGTCTCCTTCATGGGGATTAGGAATGATTAATTTCAGTTCGTCCTTAATCATAAATTGATGTTTTTTACCTGAATATGGCCCTTCAAAACCAAGTTGTTTCAGGTAATAAATCAAATCCCGCCGACTAATTGCACCAAGAGTAGGTATTAAGCCACATCCTTATTAATAGAAAGAGAAATTCCATCTATCACGGGTAAACTATGCCCTAACTGTAAACCTAAGACAATCCATTCTTCCAAAGCTTCTTTTAACTCGTCTCGGCAAGTTTCAAGTGTGGTAGCATTGGCATACAATCCTTGCAGGCCTGGTATTTCTGCATAAAAAGTGCCATCTTCTAAAAGTTCATAAGTAGCCTGGTGCAAAGCTGCTTGAATATAGTTGGTTAACATTTGCTATCTGGGTTGGTTTTTGCGTTGTTAACATTTTATAAAATTTAGGGTGATTTACTCATAAGTTTTGTTTAAGTATTAGTGACGAAGATATAAGCATTTGCCACAAATGTTGTAATGTTTTGAATCAACGTTGTTATGTTTTGAATGAATGTTGTAATGTTCTGAATCAACGTTGTAACATTTTGAATGAATATTGTAATGTTATGCACCAACGTTGTAACGTTTTGAATGAATGTTGTAATGTTTTGCACCAACGTTGTAATGTTTTGAATCAACATCGTGACTTTGATAACAAACAGCAGTGATTGGTAAGTGGGTAGACGCTGTGCGGTTTGTCGTAGACATTACGCTGTGTACAAACCATACCCGCCTAGGGTTATAAACCCCAGGCTCATAGGGTAAGTTGTCTGAAAACAACTGATGAATATGTCAGTAAAATTAATTTATATAAATTATCAGTCCGTTTCAACGGACTTTTACTATGAGCCGGGGAATTAATTCCTCGGCTGGCTTGGCAAATTTACCAATAACAAATACAGAATACACTATCGACCATACCCGCCTAGGGTTATAAACCCCAGGCTCATAGCGTAAGTTGTCTGAAGACAACTGATGAAGATGTCAATCAAAATTTATATAAATTATCAGTCCGTTTCAACGGACTTTTGCTATGAGCCGGGGAATTAATTCCTCGGCTGGCTTGGCAAATTTACTCATAACAAATACAGAATACACTATCGACCATACCCGCCTAGGGTTATAAACCCTAGGCTTATAGCGTAAGTTGTCTGAAGACAACTGATGAAGATGTCAATCAAAATTATATAAATTATCAGTCCGTTTCAACGGACTTTTGCTATGAGCCTGGGAATTTATTCCCAGGCGGACTTGGCAGATTTACTAATAAAAAAATATAATCAATAAATTCCTTTTTATATTCAAAAATATCATGGCTTTCTGGCGGCTTTATTATCATCTCGTCTGGGCAACAAAAGAACGCCAACCTCTGATTACGCCTGATAAAGAAACTGAACTTTATAATTACATTATTGGAAAAGCAGATTTTCTTAATAGTATTATTCATGCGATTGGCGGCATAGAAGACCATATCCATTTAATAGCTTCAATACCGCCTAGTGTATCTATAGCTGATTTCGTCAAAAATATTAAAGGTAGTAGCACTCATTTTTTAAATCAAAATCATCATATATCAAATAATTCAGTACTTTTCAGTTGGCAGCGCGGATATGGTGTATTGTCATTAGGTAGTAAGCAGTTAGAAAAGGCTGTTTCTTATGTGAGAAACCAAAAAAATCATCATTCTCAAGGAACAGCGATCGCATCTTTAGAAAAGCATGACGATGAGGCATGATATGACTACACAATTATCTCCTACCGAACTTCAAGAATTGCAACAAATTATCGCAGACGAGCAAGCACAAAAAGCACTCACGACTCTACAACAAAATAACGGTGATTTAGAAGCTAGTTTTGATGAACTTTGGCAAGAGCAATTTGGTAAAACAGCTTTCGGTAAAAATAAATCTCTCTTACAATTAACCCTGAATGAAATCCGCGCGGAAATATGCGGCGATGAAGGTTTACAAGGCAAAATTAAAGAATATACGAAAAACCCTGGTAGTGCTGCTTTACTTAATAGTATTATTGGCTCGTTAGTCACTGTGGCGGCTGTTCATGGTATTCCGATTGATGCCGCGATCGCCACAATTGTAGTCTTATATATCCTCAAAATCGGCATCAACGTTTTCTGCAAATATACAGAACCAGTTCAATAATGAACAGTTGACAGTTACCTCTCCCCAGAAGTGCTACCGTGTACACACAAGTCGAAAATAGGCAGTATGAAACGCATCCCGCCTAGAACTAAAGTTCCAGGCTGATAGCCAAAGTCCACTCAAGTGGACTGGAATGAGTTTCTTGTTGAGTCCTCTTTAGAGGACTTGCGCTGTGAGACTCGGAATTAATTCCGAGGCGGGACGATGCACTCAACCCAGATTTGTGTGTACACTGTAGCCTGAATGAAATAATTGACAATTGTCAACTGATAACAACCCATAAAAAAACGCAAAGACACCCCTTTATGCCTTTGCGCCTTTGCGCGAAATATTTACAAATTAGCTGCTAAATACTTCCACAGGTAAGCGACTAAACGCCAAGCGTTCATTCTGCACATCGACAAATATGGTGTCGCCGTCGTGGAATTCGCTGCGAAGTAAGGCTTTGGCGATTTGGGTTTCTAACTCGCGCTGAATCGCCCGTTTGAGTGGACGTGCGCCAAATACAGGATCGTAACCGACTTCTGCTAAGAAATCCAGCGCATGATCGGAGAGTTTGAGAGATATTTTGCGATCGCTCAACCTGTCTCTTAATCTTCCCACTTGCAATTGGACAATATGGCGCAGTTCTTTCTTATCTAAACTGTGGAAGATAATCAACTCATCAATCCGGTTGAGAAATTCTGGACGGAAGCTGTTCCGCATTGCTTCCATTACCCGATGACGCATTTCGTCGTAACGGGAGTTATCTCCAGCAATATCAAGAATGAATTGTGAACCAATGTTACTGGTCATAATGATAATTGAGTTCTTGAAGTCCACAGTATGACCTTGAGCATCGGTGACGCGCCCATCATCTAAAATTTGCAGGAAAATATTAAATACATCGGGGTGGGCTTTTTCAATTTCGTCAAACAAAATCACGGCGTAAGGACGACGGCGAATTGCTTCGGTGAGTTGTCCGCCTTCTTCATAACCTACATATCCCGGAGGCGCACCAATTAACCGAGACACGGCGTGTTTTTCCATGTACTCAGACATATCAATTCGCACCAGTGCATCTTCGGTGTCGAACATATACGCCGCTAAGGCTTTGGCTAACTCAGTTTTACCCACACCTGTGGGGCCGAGGAAAACAAAGCTGGCGATGGGGCGATTGGGGTCAGCAAGTCCAGCACGCGATCGCTGAATTGCATCGGCGACTGCTGTCACGGCTTCCGCTTGTCCCACGACTCGATGATGTAATTCATCTTCTAAATGCAGCAGTTTTTCTTTCTCGGATTCCACCAATTTACTAATTGGGATTCCTGTCCATTTAGAAATAACTTCCGCAATATCAGATTCGGTAACTTCTTCCCGCAGCAGAGATTTACCACTTCTTTGGGCGTTGGCTAATTCACTTTCAGCTAGTTCAAGTTTGCGGTGTAAATCAGTTAATTGCCCATATTTTAATTCTGCCGCGCGGTTGAGGTCGTAGTCTCTTTCCGCTTGCTGAATTTCTAAGTTTACCCGTTCAATGTCTTTTTTAACAGACTGAATTTTGTTGATAATATCTTTTTCAGACTGCCATTGAGTGCTGAGGGTTCTTTGTTCTTCTTTGAAATCAGCAATTTCTTTTTCGAGTCTTCCCAACCGTTCACGGGAAGCCGCATCGCTTTCTTTTTGCAGAGATAGTTTCTCCATTTCTAATTGAAGAATTTTGCGATCGATTTCGTCAAGTTCTTCCGGTTTGGAAGTAATTTCCATTTTCAACCGGGCGGCGGCTTCGTCTACTAAGTCAATGGCTTTATCTGGTAAAAAGCGATCGCTAATATACCGACTCGATAATGTAGACGCAGCAACTAAAGCACTATCAGAAATCTTCACCCCGTGGTGGTTTTCATAGCGTTCCCGCAAGCCGCGCAAAATCGAAATCGTATCTTCAACGCTGGGCTGATCAACATAAACTTGTTGGAAGCGTCTTTCTAAAGCGGCATCTTTTTCGATATATTTGCGATACTCATCTAAAGTTGTCGCCCCAATACAACGCAATTCGCCCCGCGCCAACATCGGTTTTAACAAGTTACCCGCATCCATCGCCCCTTGGGTAGCACCAGCACCGACAACAGTATGAATTTCATCAATAAATAGAACTATATTTCCGCCAGATTCGGTAACTTCTTTTAAAACTGCTTTCAGGCGTTCTTCAAATTCGCCCCGGAATTTTGCCCCCGCAATCAAAGCACCCATATCTAAAGCGATGAGTTTGCGGTCTTTGAGGGATTGGGGAACATCACCAGCCACGATGCGTTGGGCGAGTCCTTCCGCGATCGCAGTTTTACCAACCCCAGGTTCCCCAATCAACACCGGGTTATTTTTGGTACGGCGGGAGAGAATCTGGACGGTACGGCGAATCTCGTCATCCCGACCAATCACCGGATCGAGTTGACCTTTGCGGGCGGCTTCGGTGAGGTCACGTCCATATTTTTCCAGTGCTTCGTATTTACCTTCTGGATTTTGGTCGGTCACTTTCTGGCTCCCACGAATTTGTTTAATAATATTTTTCAGCTTGCCTTCGTCTAACCCGAATTCTTGGAGTAGACTTTTGCCAAAGCGGTCATCTTTGGCATAACCAAGCAATAAGTGTTCAATAGAAATATATTCGTCTTTAAAATCTTTGCGATAGTTCTCCGCCCGGTCTAACAAGGTGTCTAAACTGCGTCCCAAGAACACAGAACTACTTGTACCAGACACCCTTGGCTGACGCTGGAGAAATTGATCGGTGCGATCGCGGACTTTTTGCAAATTCGCACCCGCTTTGGTTAAAATACTGCTGGCTAAACCTTCTTGTTCTAGCAGTGCTTTGAGCAGGTGTTCGCTTTCGATTTGTTGTTGGTGATATTGTTTAGCAATATCTGGCGTGTGGGCGATCGCTTCCCAGGCTTTTTCGGTAAATTGGTTAGGGTTAGTAGGTTGCATAGGCTTTTTGAATAACCACTCCAAAGATGAGGCGCAGAGAAAACAAATTCTTATATGGTTATTGTAGGAAGCAGAGCGCAACTAACTAGATCGGTCTTCACGTCTTGGGGAAGTAGTATTATTACCTGAACAATGAATATTTTCTCAATACACTGAGGCACAAAGTTCAGGTTTTGCCAAAATTGTCACAATGCTTGATGAAAACCACTATTGCTTACGTACTATCGATAATGGGTGATCATCAAGCGATCGCGATTATTTCTTGGCGATTATCCAAACCGCATGTACAATCCCCGGAATATACCCCAGAAACGTCAAAAGGATATTAATCCAAAAATCTTTGCCCAAACCTACTTGTAAAAATACTCCCAAAGGGGGTAGAAAAACCGCCGCTACAAGCCTAATTAAGTCCATATAAGCCTCCTGTCAGACTATATTTATACTCCTCAAAGATAGCATTGCCAGAATATTGTCCATCTGATGCTACCCACGGGGCTGTTTCTGCGTTCTAGCAAGTGCTGTGGAGACGCACAAGAGACTGAACATATACTCAAAATCGTTATCAATCATTAACATTCTGGAGGATGTTCGCCCATTGCGTATAATACTCGACGTAAATTCACAACTCCTTCTCGATTTTCAGACATGGTTTGTTGCGTGAATGCCTAAATTTTCCATTAAAGTATTTAGAGAAATGCCACGCAAACTTGCTAATTCTGCTAAATTTTCTAGACGCTGTGCTTGGATTTTTTCGATTTCCTCAGTTAACTGCAATAATTTTTGATACTCATCTTCAGAGAGAATTTCATCATCTCGTTTAGCAATCAATTCTTGGTAATCTCTGTGAAGGTTTACAGGAATGCCTTGATTAATTTTGAGTAATAATTCCGCTTCTGCTTGTGGCAGTTTAGTAGCTTTACGTTGTGCCTGTAAAACAATCACTTGCGCTACAAATTGTTCTAACTCAGACAAGTTTAATTGCTCAACTGCTTTGAGCAACTCTTCGGAAGATAATTGTACTTCAACTTTCACGACTGACATTATCTGCCTCTTGCCTGTTAATTTATTAGTAATCTTATCCTACAGTTCGGTGAACATCAGTGCGATCGCTATCAACAAGTCTTCATTGATAGTCATTTCTCGTAGGTTAGGTAGAACTTAGACACTAAAGGTAGTTCCCCAACCTACTTGCTTGATTATTGCATTCCCAGAAGAGTGATGACTTGTTCTAGATGATTTTTAGCATGATAGCGATGCAGCAGTTTTTCCTGCTGATATCTCTGCGGTATTTGCATCCTTCTACCTTCCATTGAGATTCTAATAAGAGCTATCTGCTCTGTTGTGGGTTCATTCATCTCATCTAGCGTTGCACTCAGATTTTCGTAGTTTGCAAATGATGGTATCCTCAAGCCTTTATTATTTTCCATTTGTTGGATAGCCAATAGCGGAAACGCCATCAGGGTAGTAATGTAGTTATCTTTATAAGCACCGCTACCAGTGGAACGTAAACCGTATCGGTTACACAAAATTTTCAGTTGAGCCAGCGTCAACAGTTCTAATTCTGTTCGCGTAAACATAAAATAGAAATTGCCATTTACAAAAGTGGTTCGGTAGTGAACTAGTTTCCAGCTTGGTAACACTACCGATTAAAAATCCTAAACCGATGAAACCATCGACTTCAAGCCTTATTTATATTTCTACATAAATGCCTAAGTCAAAAGGTAAACCAGAAAATTTCGATAATCCAGAGAGTAGAGATTTATCTGAACAAATCAGCTTTCGTGTCACTAAGGAGATGAAGGAAGCAGTAAAAGCCAAAGATGATCCGCCAGAATTTTGCAGGAAAGCCATACAAAAGGCGCTAGAAGAGGATGAGAGTTAATATTTTAATGCGTTCTTTTCATTAAAAGCGATCGCAGCAGTAAAAGTGGAACCCAACAAATGATATAAAAATCAGAATACTGCGTTTATTTTATCGACTGAATTATGTTGGCAAAGTATTCTAATTTGATGTTGGGTTACGGTGCAATATAGACTTAGGGATCTGCGGGTTAATAGTGTCCCAACCAGCCGGGTTTCGACTTCGCTCAACCCTCAAAGATCGAGAGTTGAGCGGAGTCGAAACTCGGTTTACTGGTACTTTATTTTCATGCAATTCCCTTACCGTATTTTTGTCAATATATGTCGTGCGCCTTCACCCAACCTACTAGTACTTGAATCCTTAGCCGCCACTGAGTTTGGCTTTGTAACCTAATTTGGTAACAATCTCTAAAATTTTCTGCTTGTGTTCGCCTTGAATTTCGATGGTGTTATCTTTGACTGTCCCACCTGTACCGCATTGGGTTTTTAACTGCTTAACTAAATCTGCTAAAGTTTCCGGTTTGGCTTGAAACCCAGTAATCACCGTTACCGTTTTACCCTTGCGTCCGGTGCGTGTGGCTTGGATTCTCAAGTTTTGTTGTTGCGGGGGGAGTTCCTGAATTGGTCGTTCGGTGGCGGCGGAGTTATCGTTCCCGAATTCTTGATAGACAATCTTTTTATCAGAGTTTGATTTTGAAGCAGACATACAAAATTGCGGTAGTGATTCAGTTCTACTACATCCATTATGGTGTCAGGTAAGGCGAGTTTAACAGTGGTTCGCAATTTAGCGTTTTCAAAGCAAAGGTATCTTGAATAGAGAATTGGTTTTGAATTACGAATTACAAATTAGTATTATCGGTTGGAAAAAACAAAACTGAGTTAAAAAAGGTAAACAAAGCTATAACCCTCCTGCCTCCTGCCTGGTCGGTGAATCTCGACTTCGCTCGATTACCGCGAAGCCGAACCACTGCCTTCTGCTGTGCCATAGCGATAATCTTTTAACACTGAGCTACTTATCCACCCCAGACTCCTTATAATTAATGAAGTCTTTACTTGTCATCAAGATAATTCCGTGACTATTACTCCCCTCTCTCCAAATTCTTCCACAACTACTCAGGTTCCCGATACACAAGGACGCTTTGGACGCTTTGGCGGTAAGTACGTCCCGGAAACCCTGATGCCTGCTTTAGCTGAATTGGAAACAGCTTATCAGCAATATCGTCATGACCCAGAGTTTCAAGCAGAACTCCAACAACTGCTGCGGGATTATGTGGGACGCGCTACACCATTGTATTTTGCCGAACGGCTGACTGCTCATTATGCCCGACCTGATGGTACAGGGGCGCAGATTTATTTAAAGCGGGAAGATTTAAATCACACTGGCGCACACAAAATTAATAACGCTTTGGGTCAAGTATTATTAGCCCAGCGTATGGGTAAGCAGCGAATTATTGCTGAAACTGGTGCTGGACAACATGGTGTTGCAACAGCCACAGTTTGCGCCCGATTTGGCTTGGAATGCGTGATTTACATGGGTGTTCATGATATGGAACGCCAAGCTTTGAACGTGTTTAGAATGCGGTTGATGGGAGCAGAAGTCCGTCCGGTGGAAGCTGGTACAGGTACGCTCAAGGATGCGACTTCGGAAGCGATTCGGGATTGGGTGACAAACGTTGAAACAACTCACTACATTCTTGGTTCCGTAGCTGGGCCGCATCCTTACCCGATGATGGTGCGAGATTTTCACGCGGTGATTGGTCAAGAAACTCGCGCCCAAGCTTTAGAAAAGTGGGGCGGTTTACCGGATATTCTCTTGGCTTGTGTGGGTGGTGGTTCCAATGCAATGGGGCTGTTTTATGAGTTTGTCAATGAACCATCTGTGCGGTTAATTGGGGTAGAAGCTGCTGGTGAAGGTGTGAATACAGAAAAACACGCCGCCACCTTGACAAAAGGTCGAGTTGGTGTACTACACGGAGCGATGAGCTATCTACTGCAAGATGAAGATGGACAAGTCACCGAGGCGCACTCAATTAGCGCGGGGTTAGATTATCCCGGTGTAGGGCCAGAACACAGTTATTTAAAAGATACGAATCGGGCAGAATATTACAGTGTGACAGATGCAGAAGCTTTGGCAGCATTTCAAAAACTGTCCCGCTTAGAAGGGATTATCCCAGCTTTGGAAACTTCTCATGCGATCGCCTATCTCGACACTCTCTGTCCCCAACTTAACGGCAGTCCCAGAATTATCATTAACTGTTCTGGACGCGGTGACAAAGATGTGCAAACCGTCGCTAAGTTTTTAATTCCACAGTAAAACTGTCAGAATAACACCTTGGACGCGGTAAAACTTTTGTAATACTGAGTGTAGGGGAGCCATTGCTTTAGGTGGCTTCCCTACTCATTTTTATGGTCAATCATAGAAAAATTCTATTCTGGTTACAAACCATTGCAACTTTAATTACTTGACGCGCTTTCATGTCGTGAAAGACTTGTTCTAAATCTTTTAAAGGTCGGCTTTCACTGATGAGTAATTCTAAAGGTAGTTTTTGACTGGCTATCATTGCAAGTGCCGATCGCACATATTTCGGTGTGTTGTGAAATACGCCTTTTAATGTAAGTTCGCTGTAATGTAATTGTTCTGTATTGACTGTAATTGTTGTATCTCGTGGACAGCCACCGAATAAGTTGACTGTTGCGCCAGGACGAGCGCAGGCGATCGCAGTTTCCCATACACTAGGTACACCAGTAGCTTCAATCACTACATCTGCGCCCCAGCCTTGGGTAAGTTCTTTCACCACACCCGGAATATCAGAAATTTGATGATAGTTAAATGTTTGTGCTGCACCAAGCTTTTGACCGATTTCTAGCCTTTGGTCACTTCCTCCCCAGAGTAATACTTCAACAGTCTCAGCTAATGCCGCGACAAACATCAAGCCAATCGCTCCATCTCCCAAAATCACTACTTTATCTTTGGGTTTGATATGGGAACGAGCGACACCATGCAATACACAAGCTAATGGTTCAGTCATCGCCGCCAATGCAAAAGGTAATTCATCGGGCAGGTGCAATAAATTATGCTGGACAATGGGTGCAGGAATTTTTAAGTATTCGGCAAATGTGCCATTATTCCAAGTTAAATTCGGGCATAAAGAATACTCTTGGCGTTGACAAAAAAAACATTCCATGCAAGGTGCAGAGTTATTGGCCACAACGCGATCGCCCACTCGCCAATTACCCACACCTGCGCCCACCGCAACAATTGTCCCTGCGGCTTCATGACCAAATAGCGTTGGTGGTTTCAACATCTTGGCATGACCACCACGCCGCCAAACTTTCAAATCTGTACCGCAAGTTGTCGCTGCACCCACTTGAATCACGACTTCACCGGCTGCTGGTGTGGGGTCAGCTACTTGCTCTAACCGTAAATCTTCCTGGCCATAAAGTAATGCTGCTAACAAGGCTTGTGACCTAATTCAAAAGCTCCACCTGATTTTATCAGGTAAATATTCAGAATTTATAAGGTGCGATCGCTCCACCACTCAACTCTTCAGTAATGCTACTCTGATTTAACTCAGCACTCAGCACTTTCAACTCAGCACTTTTTTAGTGAACTTCGATTACATTTAGATGTCAAAGCCTTGCTGCCTAGAATAGACTGGTTTTGTGTACCTCTGGCTACATCTTGTCATCGATGTTAATCACAATTAATTTTCACAAGACAAATTTAGTTTTCTGTAAAACACCGATTTCTCAGTGAATCTAATCTTAGAAATCTTTTTCGTAAATGTAGTTTCTAGGATGGCGCTATGCCAAGTTCTACTTTAATTTGGCTCCTAGCTGGCTCAGGTTTGTGTTTATTAGAACTGTTTTTACCGTCGGCTTTTGTCGCCTTCATGATGGGTATTAGTGCCTTTGCGGTGGCGCTACTTTCCCAATTTGGTTTGAGTTTATGGCTACAAGTAGCAATTTGGCTATTGCTGTCCACAATTTTAATAGTACTATCTCGGCGATATTTACAACCGCAACGACGCAAATCAAAAATTCAGGATGCCATTGTAGCGGAAACTTTAACAGAAATTCCGGCAGGCAAAACTGGACGAGTGCTATATGAAGGCAATTCTTGGCGGGCTAAATGTGATGATGACAAACTTGATATCGCTCCCCATCAACGTGTTTACGTAGTCAGAAGAGAAGGTACTACGTTAATTGTCATGCCAGAAAATTTGTTGCATTCATAATATGAAGTGTGAAGTATAAAGGTTAACAACTAAGAGATTTAATAACCAGGAGATTTACAGTGGAACAGTTTTTGTTATTAATTTTTTTAGCCCTTGGTGGTTCTACTTTGGCTGGTTCTGTAAAAGTGGTCAATCAAGGTAATGAAGCTTTGGTAGAAAGATTGGGTAGCTATAACAAAAAGCTCGAACCAGGACTGAATTTTGTTGTGCCTTTTTTAGATAAAATCGTTTACCAACAAACCATCCGCGAGAAGGTTTTAGATATTCCGCCACAAAAATGTATTACCCGTGACAACGTGGGTATTGAAGTAGATGCGGTGGTGTACTGGCGAATAGTTGATATGGAAAAAGCTTGGTACAAAGTTGAAAATCTTCAGTCAGCAATGACCAACTTAGTACTAACTCAAATTCGCTCAGAAATGGGACAACTAGAGTTAGATGAAACCTTTACTGCCCGTTCCCAAATTAATGAAATTTTATTGAGAGATTTAGATATTGCTACCGACCCTTGGGGAGTGAAAGTCACACGGGTAGAACTGCGAGATATTATTCCTTCCCAAGCAGTACGCGAATCAATGGAATTGCAAATGTCCGCCGAACGCCGCAGACGGGCTGCAATTTTAAATTCTGAAGGTGAACGGGAAGCCGCAGTTAATAGTGCTAGAGGTAAAGCAGAAGCCCAAATTCTCGATGCAGAAGCGCGGCAAAAATCATTAATTTTGCAGGCTGAGGCGGAACAGAAAGCCATTGTTCTGAAAGCCCAAGCCGAACGTCAACAACAAGTTCTCAAAGCCCAAGCCATTGCGGAATCAGCCGAAATCATCGCCCAAAAAATTAATTCTCAACCCAGTGCGAGTAAAGCTTTAGAAGTTCTGTTTGCGTTGGGTTATCTCGATATGGGCGCGACTATTGGTAAAAGCGATAGCAGCAAAGTCATGTTTATCGATCCCCGCACAATTCCGGCGGCTTTTGAGGGTATTCGCTCAATAGTGTCTGACACTAATGTAGATTCTAACGCTTGGCTGGGTAAGGAAATACCTGATGTGAATGGTCAATAGTCATTGGTGTTACTTTTCCCATCAGCTATTATGTTAACTGAGAACAGTGTCAGAGATTAGTAACAAATGACAAAGGACAAATGACTATTGACTAACCTGACACTGATCACACAAACCGAAAAATTCTAAGGTGTGGTAGAAAATTTTAAATTTGTGGCTTACTTGTAATTGGTCTTCCAGGTCGTGGACTGGACATTGATTAATAGGAATTGACATACCACATTGCAGACAGGTGAGGTGGTGTTTGTCCTGCTGTACTAAGCTATAGAGGGCTTCACCATTAGCTAAAGTTCGCACTTGCACCAAACCTTCAAGTTTTAAAGCTTCCAAGGAACGGTAAACTGTGGCTAAACCCATATTTTGATTGCGATTCCGCAATTCAATATAAATATCTTGGGCGGAAATGCCTTGTTTGACGTTTTTCAGTAGGTTTAAAATCCGCTCTTGACTGCGGGTGCGTATGGCTCTCATAAGTAGTTGTGGATATTCGCCACTGTAGTGGAAGCTGTTATACTGGCTATCTAATAAATTAACTTTAACTGTTTCACAATCTTATTTTCACTCAGTTGGAACAGAAAGTTATAGTATAGCGATCGCAGCATTCAGCAAAAAAACTGTGCAACGGAAGTATTTAGCCAAAATTCATGTAACGCTTCGTCCTTCAGTCCTAGACCCTGCTGGTGTGGCTGTACAATCTGGTCTCAAGCAGATGGGATACGAAACAGTTGAAAACGTGCGGATTGGTAAGTACATAGAACTTACCATCATCTCTCAGGATGAGACTAAAGCACGGAGAGACTTAGATAACATTTGTGACCAAATGTTAGCCAATCCTGTAATTGAGAACTATCGATTTGACTTAATTGAGGTCGAAACGCAGACGGGAGTGTTTTAGAAGGTAAAAGGTAAAAGGTAAAAGTAAAAAGGACTAAATCTTCTGCCTTTTTACTTTTGCCTTTTTAATTTTTACTTGTCCATATCCAAATGACCAATGACACATAACAAATGACAAAATTCGGCGTTATTGTTTTTCCAGGGTCTAATTGCGATCGCGATGTGGCTTATGTCACCAGAGACTTGTTAGGTCAACCAACGCGCATGGTTTGGCATCAAGACACCGACATAGCTGATTTGGATGTAATTATCATCCCAGGAGGCTTTAGTTATGGTGATTATCTGCGCTGTGGTGCGATCGCTCGATTTTCGCCTGTGATGCAGCAGGTGATTGAACACGCGCAAAAGGGTAAGTTTGTCCTCGGTATTTGTAACGGGTTTCAGGTATTAACTGAAGCCAAGCTGTTACCTGGGGCATTAACGAGAAATCGGGATTTGCATTTTATTTGCGATCGCGTCCCGTTAAAAGTCGAAAATACAAATATTCCTTGGACACAAGCTTACACCAGTAAACAAACCATCACCCTACCCATTGCCCACGGAGAAGGGCGCTTTTATGCTGATAGAGCCACTTTATCGGCAATAGAAGACAATGGCCAGGTGGTATTCCGCTATGCAGGCGAGAACCCCAATGGTTCACTCAACAAGATTGCCGGGATTTGCAATCGCCAAGGCAATGTTTTGGGGATGATGCCACACCCAGAAAGGGCATCTGATAAGATGCTTGGTGATAGTGATGGATTAAGTTTATTTCAAGGATTGTTAGAAAAAGTCGCTGCTGTAGTTTAGGGTTGACTTTTTTGGAAACCATAGCAAATAATCCCGCTTCTCAATGAAGATGCTAGTTGATTTTGTTGTAGAGACGTTGTATACAATGTCTCTACTTCTCATTTATAGAATTGGTATCGGCACATAGCCCTCAGACTGAAGTCTGGGGCTATACAAACGAAACTCGCCTGCGCGGGTTTTTAGAAAGTCCGCGTAGGTGTTCACTGAGCTTGTCGTTCGCGTAGCGTCTCCGGCAGGAGAAGGGTCGAAGTGCGGACTTTGTTTTTATGGCCACAAATTCCATTCGTCGGGGCTAAGTTCTTTCCTACTCCCTATTCCCCACTCCCCACTTCCTTTTTGTATCAACGCACATAGAATTTATCTAATATTTTTGGCAAAATCTAAAATCTCTGTGGCAACTGACAGAGTATTCGCAGGATTCTCTAATGTATATTCCTGACTCGCTGCAATTATTTATTAGGTGGATACAAGTATTTGATATTCGTGTTTTACAAACTGAAGGAGATGTTGAAAAAAAGTTTATTTTGCCGATGTTTCAATATTTGGGTTATCCAGATTCATATCGGCAGACTAAGTATAACTTAACCAGTAATAATTCAGAAAACCCAGCCAAACAACTCAAAAATTCTCAAATTTATTTTGCTACCGATGATGTAGTTCAGCAAAATTCTGACACATCATTGATAATTATTATTTATTTAGCACCAAATACACAATATTTTTCTGAAGCTATTACCCAAGCTAAATTTTACAGCACTTATCTCAAACCTATATTTTTCATCATTACTAATGGATATAGTCTCAAAATATTCAAATATTTTCCTTACCATCGAGAAGAATTGATATTTGATGGGATAATTGATACATTGAGAAATAGTCAAGTTGCTGAAAATCTTTATTATCAGCTTAATTTTGATTTAGTTAGAAAAATTCCTAAAACTACAGTCAATAATTTTAAATCTCCTGAATTTAGCAGCATAGAAAAATATTTAAGACGACATCAAGAATTTAGCCATATTTTAGAAAAGGCTGAGTTTGAACCTTGTTTACTAAAAAAAGGTAATCACTTAACTGTTGTTAAACCAAAAGTGCTGATGGAGTGCAATTTACCACAAGCTTTTGGCAAAGGTGATTGTGTAATTCAATTTAGTAGCGTGATGCTGAGAGGGTTGAAAATTTCCCTCAACCATCAGCAAATTTTAGGTCAATTAATGACGGGACTCTACACTAAGCCTGAATGGGGTTGTCGTCATTTTTTAAAACAAATAGATACAGATACTTTTGAGGCTCATCTAGGACAAACAACAGTCATTGTATCTGAGTTAGAAGCGGCAGATTTATGTTTATGTGTGGATGCTGTTTCTCAGGCGTATCAAAATAAAATTATTGAATTTGAGAATTATTTAGAAACCTGGGATTTTAAATTTGTTGAATTTCCAGATATTAGAGGCTTTCATCTATTTTCTGTAGATGTAAAACTCTGGAAAATTATGCACAATTTTATTAAAAAATTTAATTACGCTCAAGGTAAATCAGAATGGCATGTATTTGACCAAGATAGTACCTCTATTCGCGTCAGTCGCGGAATTAGGGATCATGCTTTTATTGTGCCGCGTTTCAGTAATGCTTACTCGGCGTTATCTAATAATCAAGTTGATATATTGTACGAAATCAACGATAGTCACATCGCCACATTAGAAAACAGTAACCTTAATTCTTGGCAAGAAGATATCGGAATAAGAGGCACATGGACAGCTAAGTATACAAAAACTTGGTTAATCGAAAAATATATTCCGCAAGTGATGAGTTATCACTCGCAAAAATTTCAAATTTTAGAATTTGATTTAGAGAAAAATATCTTAAATTACCCTAGTCAACATACAGCATTTAAAGAAATAAATGATGTGAAAGATTTTCTGCCTTATCTGCGGGATATCCAAGCATGGTTAAAAGCATATATTGTAAATATTGCCACTGGTTGTTTACAGCAATATTATCAAGTATTCACAGATTTAGTGAGGAATACCGATACGGCGATCGCAGGCTTGGATTATATCACAATGAACTTACAAAAAATAATCTGGAAACATCCCTCAGCCGAGATATCCAGACAAGAAATTTGGAATTTTAAAGATGTTATTTATTGTTTAGATAACCAAGTTGCTAAGATAAATAATTGTAAATATATCCCTAGTTGGGAAGCAGATTTAATTACACGAATATTTATTTGGATTATCGAAAATGGCAAAATTAATCACTCGCAAGGTCAATTAAATGTAGCCAAACAAGCATTATTACCATTATGGGAACAATGTCGCTTTGAAATGCGCCATATCTATCCTTATCGCACAAGCATTAATTCCGGGGGTAAATCAGTATAGAGATTTAAGGGTGTAAGGGTTTATGGGTGTAAGGGTTGTGAACCTAAACCAGTCAAAATTCCCCCTTGTCCCCCTCGTCCCATCAAAAACCTACCTTATTCGCTCGATAATAGCCTGAGCGATCGCTTCATTTCCATCCTTGGCAATTTTTTGGCTTTGCTGTGGTAGTTGGGGTAATTCATGGAGGAAATTCCAATCACCTGTAAAAAATTCTGCGGGGGTGACAATTTGATGATGGTTGTAATTAGTAATTCCCTCTAAAAGATAACTGGCTTCGGCAAAATCATCGCGGGGAATTGTCACTAAAGGAACTTCTAAACCTGTCGCCTCAGAAAAAGTACCATAACCCGGTTTAGAAACTATCCGTCCACAAATTGGCATAAAATCTACAGGGCGATATTTATTATCATGAATTTTGACTAAATTTGTTGAATCTGGTGCAGATTTATCAAAGGTGATAAATTGCCAATCTGGGAAATTTTGCAAATTTGCGTAAGGTATTTGTTGTAAACCTAAGCCGCCAAATGTGAGTAAAATAGTTTTATCTTGTGGTGCAGTTATGCCCCAATTAGCGCGTAATTCATCGGCAGAATAACGTGGTGAACCACCTGTTAAACCCACATCGATGATATTTTCAAAAGCCGACATTGATTCATGAAAGGGTAAACGAAACAAGCGATCGCACTTAGAATAACACTCACTAATCCAATCTGCGATCGCCACAAACTCACCACCCCAATCTCTGTAGATCAAATCCCAACCAAAGTTACTCATCATCCAACAAGGAATACTTGCAGATTTGGCAAACAAAGGCGCAAGAAACGGAATATCAGCCAAAATTAAATCAACCCGATTCTGTCTGATAAAATTAACTTCCGATGCAATTAAAGAATTTTGCTGCTTTTTAATTTCTAATAATTTTGCTAAAGTTGCGTCTTTATCCATTGTCAAACTATCAGCTTGTATAACACCCAAATCAAAAGCGCGGGGACGATGGATAAAATCACCTTCGATATATGACTCCAGCAACCAACGCGGTGCGGTCGTCACCATAATTAAAAGTACATCAGGACACAACTTTTGAATAGTTGCCGCTACCGATGCTGTGCGAGTAGCATGACCAAAACCGTGATTAGTTATAGCTACGTATAAGATGGGGCGTTTCATGGAAAAGTATGAAGTGTGAAGTATGAAGTATGAAATCTTAATTATTTAGTCGTTTGACTATTGACTAAATTTCTCTATTTGTTCGACTAACTCATCCATCTCTGACTCTAAAGTAAAGTAGTGAACGGTGGCGCGAACACAATCAGGTTTAGCAATTGTACGGGTAAATATCTTGTTATTTTCCAAAAACTGCACTAGTTTGAAACTAGTTTGAGAATCATGCTGGACAAATTGAAAGGAAACTAAACCGCTTTCCGGTGGGGAAGTTCGCAGACATTTAATTTGCGGTAAGACGGATAATTTACGCCAGAGATATTCACTGTTACGACAAATTTGTTGATAACGTTCCTCGGCTGTACCCCATTTTTGATGCAGGGCGATCGCCTCCACCAATCCCGCATAAAATGAATAAGCCGATGTCCCGACTTCATATCTCCGTCCATCATGAAACAAATCTATCGGCTGTCCTTGATTATCTTTAATCACACCACGCCAACCAATAAATGTCGGCGCAAGTTTTTCTAAGGCTTCTGGTTTGACATATAACCCACCCACACCCGCCGGGCCACACCACCATTTATGCCCAGTAAACGCATAAAAATCTGCCCCCAATTGCGTTAAATTTAACGGCAATAAACCCACAGATTGAGCAGCATCTACTAATATTAAAGAATGGTTATCTCTGCATACTTCTATAATCTTGTCAAGGGGCAGAACTTGGCCAGTATTCCAAAGGACGTGGCTGAGAATTACTAAGCGGGTATTGGGGCGTAAATTTTGGGCAACAACCGCCACCGGATCACCTGCATTTAAAGTTGCCATTAACGGACAGGTGGTAACTTCTACATGAAACCGTCGCCCAATTTCTTTAGCTGCGGCAATTACCCCTTGATGTTCACAGTCTGACAATAACAGATGGTCGCCTGGATGCCAATCAAGTCCCCACAAAGGAATATTACAGCCCACAGTCACATTTTCTGTCAGAGTGATAGTTTCAGGGGGGGCGTTGAGTTCCGTGGCGATCGCTTGTTTGATAGTTTGAATATAAGAACCTATCCAGCGTCCAACTTCATTACCAAAGGGGCCTAACTGCTGAATATGAGTTTCAGTTTGAATTATGGCTGCAATTGCCTGTTTGGGTAACGGCCCTTGTCCACCGTAGTTAAAATAAAGCTTATTAGCTAAAGCGGGAAATTGATCTCGATGGTGATGCAAGTCAGTTTGGATAGCAGAAACACTAGTCATGTGTCGAATCTCAATATTTTTACTCTCAACCCTTGGGGTAGGGGACAGCGACAAGTGAACAGAATAATTTCTGTAAACTGTAACCTGTAACCTTGATCTCAACCCCAAAAAGCCACAATTATTGTTAGCTTAAATTAATGTTGATTAATGCTGAACATTTACTACAATACCAACGCTGTAAACGCCGACCAATTTTAGATATTAATGCTGACAAAAGCCTGAGAGATGCACCGAATGACTTGTTGTCTAAATTGCAACAAGACAAAGTTATCTATCATCAAGGGATTTTGGCAGGGTTTGACTATGAAAAACCGCAATATCCACAAGGAAATCGGGAAGCAGCCCAAGCCGCCACATTAGAATTAATGCAGCGTGGTGTTGAGTATATTTATCAGGGAGTACTGTTAAGCAATTATCAAGACTGGGTAGAAACCGCCAGCGAAAACTATACACTCCTCAGCCGTCCAGATTTACTGGTAAAACAGTCAGGAGAGTCTTGCTTTGGTGATTGGATGTATGTTCCTGCAAATATGGAACTCGGTAAACGTCCCAAACAAGAATATCAAGTTGTGTCAGCATTTCACGCCCAAGCCTTAGCCACAATTCAGGGAGTCACCCCTGATAAAGCTTGGTTAATCTTACGTACCAAAGACATTAGCTATCCCGTAGATTTGGCGAAATGGACACCCCAGATGTTGCAAATTCTAGAGGAGTTCATTGCAGCAATCAAATCACCAGAACCGCCAGAGATGTTTATTTCACGGCAAAAGTGTAATCTTTGCCACTGGCATAGTCAATGTTATGCGATCGCCCAAGCACAAAAACATCTTTCTTTATTACCAGGAGTCACACCCGTACGTTACGCCCAACTCCAAGCCCTTTCCCTCACCACCCTAGAATCTTTAGCCAATACAAATCCCGCTATCTTAGAAGACTTACCAGGGTTTGATAGCGTAGTAGCAACTAAGTTAACTATTCAAGCCCAAGCTGTTATTGAACAACGTCCGTTAATTTTACCAAGTTCCTTACCGCCAGCAGAACTGACCTTTACTGCTCCTATAGAACTGTATTTTGATATTGAAGCCCAGCCCGACTTAGATTTAGATTACCTGTTAGGTGTTTTAGTTGTTGATAGACAAAATAATACACAACAATTTCATTCTTTTTTAGCGGAAAATCCAGAAGATGAAGAATTAGTTTGGCGACAATTTATTAACTTGGTTTGGCAATATCCCGATGCCCCAATTTATCATTTTTGTGTTTACGAATTTGACACAGTTAAAAGATTCGCCAAGCTATATCACACACCAAAATCTTTAGTTAATCCTGTTTTAAATAGATTTGTAGATGTCTACGAACAATTAATTCAAAGTGTGGCCTTACCTGTAGAAAGTTATGCCCTGAAAGTAATTGCGCGATGGTTAGGCTTTGAATGGCGCGATAAAGAAGCCAGTGGCGCTAAATGTATCTACTGGTATGATCAATGGTTAGAAACAGGCGATCGCTCTTTCTTAGAAATTATCCAACGCTACAACGAAGACGACTGTCACGCAACTCGCAGCGTCAAAGATTGGCTAGTAAATTTTTTTCAGAATGAATGCAGCATAATTCAAGAATCAGAAGTCAGTTTGTAAATCTATTCCAAAAATTTGTTTACTCAACAAAACCTCTATCCCCCTTGTCTTACTTATCCTCCTTGTTACCATTCTGAATAATAAGATATTTTTTTTGATTATGACGTTAGGGAGAGAGATATTCCATGATCGCTTACATTGTTTGCGAAGGAGCTTCCGACGTTGAATTACTTCAACGTGTTCTGCCAAAAGAACTACTGAATAACATTGAAATTGTTGCTGCTGGTGGATTATCTGCGATTAAATCACTGGCGCGTTCTTTAGTTGTTCGCCGACAAGTACCAATCGCTATTGTCGCTGATGCGGATTCAGTAGCTCCAGAGGTGGTTCAGGAACGTCTCAGCAGTATTGAAGAGATAGTGAAAAGTGTAGCTATTGATACGCAAGTTAAAGTTATTCTGGCTGTTCCCTCAATAGAAATTATCTTTTTCCAAGATAGAAGTCTATTGTCTCGCTTGCTAGGACATGAACCATCTCCAGAAATGCTAAGTTTGGCAACTTCTAAACCCAATAAAGCTCTAAAACAACTTCTATCTCAGTCTCAAAGAGACTATAGCCAATCTTCGATTACCCAGCAATTGACAAATGATGATCTGGAAATTTTACGCCAGACTTCAGTAATTAAAGAAGTGATTCATTTTCTTCAATCTGTACAACAAACAGCTACAGTTCTATAAACCATCCTGTTGTAGTACAAGTACTGATTGGTAAATTATCTCGCAGGCGATCGCTCTTTCGTAGAAATTATCCAACGCTACAACGAAGACGACTGTCACGCAACTCGCAGCGTCAAAGACTGGCTAGTAAATTTTTTTCAAAATGAAATAGTTGTGAACCCACTCATCCTTTAATGGTTGTGGTTTTGTCTGCTTTTGGTCGAATGTTAATATCAGGCTTTGCTGGTGATATAGGTGGGATTTGATGTGGCAAATAAAGCAATCTGGAGGCGATCGCGCAAATTCAAATGACTCAAGATATTGGTAATGTGATTTTTGACTGTTTTTTCAGAAATAAACAGCACCTCTGCAATTTCACGATTATTCGCCCCTTGAGCAATCAAGCGCACAATTTCCTGTTCGCGGCGGGTGAGTTTTTTCCACTCGACATCCAGATTAATCCCAGGATCGGGTATACGCTGAATTAACTTTCGTCCTACACCCGGCCCTAATTGGGTATAGCCTTTGTGAACTGCCTGAATTGCCAGAGACAATTCTTCTACAGGGGTGTTTTTTAACAGATAACCTGCTGCTCCATACCGCATTGCCTGAGCAATATTCTCATCATCATCATCAATGCTAAGTACTAAAATTTTTGTCTCTGGAAATTGTTGGTAAATCACTCTGGTAGCTTCAACGCCTCCCATTCCTGGCATGACAATATCCATGAGAATTACGTCTGGTTTCAGAATTTCCATCTGAGCGATCGCCACTTCTGCGCTTTCCGCTTCCCCCACCAATTCCAGTCGGGGATCTTCGACCAGCAATAAGGACAACGCCCGACGGATTAGGGTTTGGTCATCAACAATCAGCACACGAATGGGCGGCATGGGTTAAGAAAAATGACTGAAAAAATAAACCGGACAATATACCTGGATTTGAAAGCTATTAGCTAATCGTCATTTAAACTGCACGCTTAATAGCTTACCAATTTCAATTCGGATGATTCCCTCAACCCTAACCTTTTCTTCTTTCAGTCGCAAGATTCTGCTGTCCTATTTGTTACTAGGACTTTAGACCTAGCTAAAATGGGGACGGATGTCTCATGTTTTCTGCATCTAGTTTTTTTAGGATGAACTCATTGAATGGAGTAAATCAAATGAGTACCGTCCTGGTTGTCGAAGATAGCTACACTCAACGTCATCTCTTAGAAGAATTACTGAAAGCAAACGCCTTTGATGTTAAGACTGCCTGCGATGGCATAGAAGCTCTGGAGCAAATTCAATTTGATTGCCCAGACATTATCATTCTTGATATAGTTATGCCCCGGTTGAATGGTTATGAAGTCTGCCGCAAAATCAAACGTAATCCTGAAACTCAGGCAGTGCCTGTCATCTTCTGTTCCTCCAATGCCGGTATGTCTGATCACTACTGGGGGCTAAAGATGGGTGCGATCGCCTACATCAGCAAACCGTTTCAACCCCAGGAACTGATCCAAACCATCAACCAGGTACTCAATCCTAATTAGTCTCACCAAAGTTTTCACTCAGTCCCACTTGTTATGTTAGTAAAATCACCTGCTCGTTTACTATGGGTGAATTAAGTGGCTATCTGCGATCGCCTGCTCTTGTAAGGTCATCAACATGAAAATAGTTAAAAAAATTTGGCAATTACCCAAAATTATTTATTTAGGAATTGGGATTTTAATTGTCACAATTTTAATGATTAATTCCACCTCCAATACTGTTGAAATCAGCAGTGTAGATTTTATTGGAGAAGCAACATTAACCAAAAATTTATCTTTTCAAAAAACTGAAGTCGGTGGTTTATCAGGCATTACCTACGATGTCAAAAATGACCTTTATTATGCTATTTCCGACGATAGAGGGCAAAAAGCCCCCACACGTTTCTATACTTTTAAAATCGATTTGAGCAAAGGTTTGCTAGAAAATGATGATGTTGTGCCTGTCGGCGTAACAATGCTATTAAATCAAGATGGAAAAAACTTTCTCCCTGGAACCACCGATACCGAAGGAATTGCTTTAACTAATCAAGATACTGTTTTTATCTCCTCTGAAGGAGATAGGGAAAAATCAATTAACCCTTTTATACAAGAGTTTTCCTTAGCTTCTGGTAGAAGTATGACAACACTCAAAATACCCAAAAAATTCTTACCAGATCAAAAAGCTAAAATAGGTATTCGCAATAATTTAGCTTTTGAAAGTCTGACTATTACCCCCAATCATCAGTATTTATTCACCGCAACTGAAAATGCCTTAATTCAAGATGGTTCAGTGGCTAAACCAAATATTGGTACACCTTGCCGAATTTTGCAATATAATCTCTTCACCCAGCAGCCAGAAAGTGAATTTTTGTACCAAACTGAGCCAGTCGCACCGTTGCTAGATATAACTGGTAAGTTTGCTAGTGGCTTACCAGATTTACTCGCCTTAGATAATCAAGGACACTTTGTAAGTTTAGAAAGGTCTTTTACAGGGTTAGGATTTGCGATTTTTTTATTTCAAGTTTCTCTAGCTGATGCTGATGATATTCACAATATTGACAGCCTTCTTAGCACCTCCAGAAATATTCATCCAGTAAAGAAAAAACTTTTGTTCGATTTGCGAACCCTAGACGTAGCTCTAGACAATCTGGAAGGGTTAACACTCGGCCCTTGGCTACCTAATGGACAACGTTCATTAATTCTAGTCAGCGATAATAATTTTAATTCTCTACAGCGTACTCAGTTTTTAGCTTTTCAACTTAAAATCGAACCACCTATTCTCAGATGGTTCCGTCGGATGCTAAGTTTTTTCCGTTGGTGATTATCTGGAAATGTGCCTTCAGACTCCCTGGGAACTACTTGGAGTGATGATTATTTTTAACCGTGGATTTACTGTTATTAGAACCCAGATATCTTCCAAGTATCCTTGGGTTCAGTGGATTTTCTCATTTATTTTCTTAATGAATATGTTACATAATGTTTAAGCGATTTTGCAGAACAATCAATTAGTGTTTTATTAAACCTTTATTTCCTCTTAAAGTGAGTTTTATAACTTATAATTGATTCTCTAAAGTAAGTAAACTTATTAATGGTTACAATAAAAGCTTGAGCAATATTGATTTTCAAATTTTATAGCGTGACATTTCCAAATATGGTAGTGCCTAAAACCGACATCGATATTTATATTGGAAAGTTTTTAAATAATCGCTATTTAATAAAGGATTTGATTGGCAAAGGCGGGATGGGTAGAGTTTATTTAGCAGAAGATGCAGCGAAAGGTGGTCTTTTAGTCGCTGTCAAAATTTTAATGCTAAGTTTAGGAAACCAGCAAATATCGCAACGCTTTGCCAGAGAAATTTTTATTGGCGCTCAGTTGGGTCGTAAAAGTAAAAATATCGTTCAAGTCTTAAGCTATGGCATGACGGATGATAAAACGCCGTTTTATGTCATGGAATATCTTCAAGGTAAAAATCTCAAGCAGATTTTGAAGGTACAACCATTAACCCTGGGAAAATTTATTGATATTTGTCAGCAAATTTGCTTAGGCTTACAGTGCGCCCATCAAGGCATTAGTCTAAAAGGTGAAATTTATCCAATTGTGCATCGAGATATTAAGCCAGAAAATATCTTCATTATTGATGATGCTCAACAAGGTGAGGTAGTGAAAATCCTTGATTTTGGCATTGCTAAATTTTTAACAGAACGTAGCGGTATGACGCTGACTGATTCTTTTATTGGGAGTTTACCTTATTGTTCTCCAGAACACATGGAAGGGCGCAAACTATTAGATGTTCGCTCTGATATTTACAGTTTGGGTGTCTTAATGTTTGAAATGTTAACAGGAAAACACCCATTTAAAACAGATAGTAATACTTTTGGCAGTTGGTATCAAGCTCATCGTTTCCAAGCGCCACCAACACCAGAACAAATTAACCCTGATGTCAAAATTCCCAAAGCATTAAAAAAATTATTATTAACTTGTCTTGCTAAAGAAGTAACTGAACGTCCGCAAACTATTAGTCAAATTTTAGTGGTTCTAGAAAAAATTAAGCGACAGGTGGCGAGAGATATAGCCCTAGAAATTGATAGCGATAAATTGGAATCTCCCGTAAACTTAGTTCCAGTCACTTCAATCTCAGAGAAAGAGTGTTTACAAAAAACATGGCCGAAAAATAAACCAATTTCCTCAATCGGGTTTCCCCATTTACTACATACTACCCAAGGGGTAATTCCTACTTTTTGGGCAATGTTACCCAAGCAAGAAATTGTTAATTTTTGTGATAAATATCACAGTACAGAGTTTATCGACAAAATGAACTTATACCCGATGCTGTTGTGGGTAACAGTGTTATATAATGCTCAATCTTCCCTGACAAAATGGCTATCTTATTTTTTAGATTTAAAAGATAACAGAGGCCAAAAAATTGCTCAACTTTTAGCTGACAGAGGCTATTATCACTTACTTTTTTTTGCACTGGAAGAACCAACTCAATGTGCTAATGTCATGACACTAACTCTGACAGCAAAACAAAGACAGCAACTGACAGATTGGTTAGAACTAGAGCAGAAATATAATGAAGCGATCGCCTCGGAACAAGCTAAAACAGTTTTAAAAGCAGAATACCAAAAGTTAAAGTCCGAAATTTTACAAAAATTAGTAGAAAGACAACAAATTGCCAAGCTAGGTTTTAGAGCTTGGCTGTCTCAAATCTTTGATAAAATTCGCCAAATTTTATCAAGGCCTTAAAAAATATGAAATAAATTTTTAATTATTTAATTGCGGCAATATTAGAGGTTGTAAAAGTGAATCACAGTGCATTCATCTCTCCACAGGTTACAGGATTGCTGGCCAATCGCTATCAGCTAAAACAGTTGATTGGCAGTGGTGGTATGGGTGAAGTTTTTTTAGCCGATGATATTTTATTAGGTGGAACACCTGTTGCCGTCAAGTTTTTAACTCAAAAATTTTGTAGTGAAAAAATGCAGCAAGACTTTGCACGAGAAGCAATGTTGAGTGCTGCTTTAAGTCAAAAAAGTCTTCATATTGTGCGGGCTTATGATTATGGAGTGAGTGCGGAAGGTAAGCCATTTTATGTTATGGAATATCTCAATGGTAAAAGTTTAAAAGATTTAATACCGATACCATTACCTAAGTTTTTAATTTTGATACGTCAGATTTGTTTAGGCTTACAATGCGCCCACCAAGGAATTAATATTGATGGCAAAGTTTATGCCTTAGTGCATCGAGATGTTAAACCAGCTAATATATTAGTCCTGCCAGACCCAATTTTAGGAAAATTAGTCAAAATCCTCGATTTTGGTATTGCTAAATTTATTAATTATACAAATACAGTTAATACTAACAGAGGCTTTAACGGTACTTTACCCTATTGTTCTCCTGAACAATTAGAAGGTGTAGATATTGATAGTCGTTCCGATATTTATAGCTTGGGTGTGATAATGTATGAAATGCTGACAGGGGCTAAACCTTGGCAGCCGGAAACAGATTTATTTGGTGCTTGGTATAAAGCCCATAACTTTGAACCACCACGAGCGATCGCCTCTGTCAGCCCCGACCTCAAATTACCCCCACAACTCAACAATTTAATCATGGCTTGCTTGGCGAAAAAACCAGGCGATCGCCCGCAAAACATGGCAGAAATTCTACAAGTCTTAGACAGTCTAGAAAAATCAAGCTGTCAGAATTTACCCACACCTTTAACTTCCACATACAATCCTCATTTAAATGTTGCTGCTGATTTACCTCCAACCCTGAAAACCAATTTGGCTAAACTTGTCTGGCCATCCAATAAACCCATTCAAGAAATTGTCTTTCCCCAAATTTTCCCCACACCCCAAGGGAATTTTGCAGCTTTGTGGCTGATGTTACCTAAACAAGAAATCAAAAAACGAGTTCTGTGTCAGCGTTACAACCATTTTGTATTCATCACAACGCCTTACCCGATGCTGCTGTGGATCACGCTGCTTTACGATTCCGAACTCGGCCCGAAATGGCTACCTTGCTATTTAGATATGCAGAATACCCAAAACCAAGAACTGGTTTCGGCTTTGATCGAATATAGGCGCTATTCCTTGATTTGCTTTACCTTGGAACTACCCCATAGCTGTGTTACAGTGCTGAACACCCACATCACTAATACCCAGCGCCAAAGATTAACACAGTGGCTCGAACAAAGTAAAATCTTGCCACACTCTGATCAAGCCCAGACAAGCAAGAATTTGCTCAAGCAGCAGTACAAGCAAATCCAATCTCAGATACTAGAACATCTATCTTCTCAACTACAGGTGGCGGCTTCCTCAACTTAAAAACTTAAACGAGCAACCCCTTGCCAAAATTATTTTAAACGTTATAATAGGAAATCGTTGAGTGAAAATGCAGCCGCCCCAAAAGCCAAAGCAAAAAAGTAACTTGACAAAGCTCGAAAAAAGAGCGATACTAATAAAGTTGCAAATTAAGGGACTGTAGTTCAATTGGTTAGAGCACCGCCCTGTCACGGCGGAAGTTGCGGGTTCGAGCCCCGTCAGTCCCGTTCAAAACCAAAGTTCTAAATACTGATGTAAAGGATAACTCATCATTAGATTCTTGGCAAAATGAAGTCATAATTCTATAAACCTATACCGCTAGAGCGAAACTTGCTCAGTCTCAGCGTGTTATCAGTGGTGAAACACCACGCTAAATTGAAAATTTAGCAATCAATAAAGCAGTCTAAAATTAGTTGCGGGTCTTTTTCCGCCACTATATATTGATGCTGAATTTTGCTTTAAATTAATCATGCTTTGTGAAAGAGAGAATTAACTGTGACTGTTAGAGTCCGTATTGCACCAAGCCCAACTGGCAACTTACATATTGGTACAGCCAGAACTGCTGTATTTAACTGGTTATTTGCCCACCACCACGGGGGTAAGTTTATTTTACGTATTGAAGACACAGACCTAGAGCGATCGCGTCCCGAATACACAGACAATATCTTAGCGGGATTACGCTGGCTGGGACTCAACTGGGACGAAGGCCCGTTTTTCCAATCCCAGCGCCTAGATTTGTACAAAACAGCAGTCAAAAAACTGTTAGATCAAGGATTAGCTTATCGCTGCTACACCACCCCAGAAGAATTAGAGGCGTTGCGCGAAGCCCAAAAAGCCAAAGGTGAAGCACCCCGCTACGACAACCGTCATCGTAACCTCACCCCAGAACAAGAAGCCGCATTCCAAGCCGAGGGACGTAGCTTTGTCATCCGGTTCAAAATCGATGATGACCGCGAAATTGTCTGGAATGACTTGGTACGAGACAAAATGGTGTGGCGCGGGAGTGACCTTGGTGGTGATATGGTAATCGCCCGTGCTTCCGCAGATGGCATTGGTCAACCACTGTACAACTTTGTGGTCGTAGTTGATGACATTGATATGCAAATTACCCATGTCATTCGCGGCGAAGACCACATAGCCAACACCGCCAAGCAAATTCTGTTATATGAAGCTTTGGGTGCAGCAGCCCCAGTATTTGCCCACTCACCCCTAATTTTAAATATGGATGGGCGCAAGCTATCTAAGCGGGATGGTGTGACTTCGATTTCCGACTTTCAGAAATTGGGTTTCACCGCCGAGGCCTTGGTCAATTACATGACTTTACTGGGTTGGTCGCCACCAGATTCTACTCAAGAAATCTTCACCCTAGAGGGTGCTGCTAAAGAATTTAGCTTTGAACGGGTGAATAAAGCCGGGGCTAAATTTGACTGGGCGAAACTAGATTGGCTCAACAGTCAATATATCCACAATCTACCAGTGGATAAGCTGACAGATTTGCTCATACCCGTTTGGCAAGAGGCTGGATATAACCTAGAGGGGCGAGAACGTCCTTGGTTAGAGCAGTTAGTTGGTTTAATCGGCCCTAGCCTGACTCGTTTGGTAGAAGCTGTAGAGATGAGCAAACTCTTTTTCAGCGACACCGTAGAATTGACCGAAGAGGGCAGTAAACAACTGCAACAAGAAGGTGCTTCTGCTGTTTTGAGTGCCATACTTGCAGCCTTAGAAAACCAACCCGAATTCACAGAACCCACTGCTCAAGAAATTATTAAACAGGTGGTGAAACAACAAAACGTCAAGAAAGGCTTAGTGATGCGATCGCTCCGTGTCGCTTTAACCGGCGATGTTCATGGCCCAGACCTCATCCAATCTTGGTTACTGCTGAATCATCTTGGTTTAGACAAGGCAAGATTGAATCAAGCAATTAGTTCGTAATTCACGCGATGTGCGACTTATTCTTGAAACCCCTCTCCAAACCTCTCCCCGAAACGGAGAGAGGCTTTGAATCTTGCTCCCCTTCCCTGGTAGGGAAGGGGTTGGGGGTTAGGTTTGAGAGAAAGTCGCACACGGCGTTAATTCATAATTCGTAATTCGTAATTAAGTCTTTACGAATTACGAATTAGTTGAGAGTATTCCAAAAAGTAAATTAATCTCATTTGTTTACTCAACAAAACCTCTATCCCCCTTGTCCTCCTTGTCCCCCTTCTGAAATAATGGGATATTTTTTTAATTGCAAGTCCCTTAGTCAATTCCTCTCACTTTGGGAACTTAGGATGTAAAATTCATGTCTTTCTAAGCACTGAGAAACCTGTGTAATCGCAATGTCGCAAACATCTTTAAATAGAGGGATACAATTATCTTTGGCAATGTTGGCATTTTGTGTCGCATCCACAACTAATACCATCACTCATGCTCAAGAAGCACCAACAATATTTGGAGATGTGACCCTTAACCATCCCTTTTCCCCAGACCCTATTACCGTGCGGGGAATGAGTGGCGGGTCAATTTCGGGAAATAAAGTTGCTGGGAGAAGAGAAACAATTACTGGGCCTTGTGATGGATTTGTTGATGCAGCACCAGACCATACCTTAGAACTCAAAACCAGATTCGATTATCTCAGACTCCAAGTGCAAAGCCCTCAAGATGTCACCCTGATTGTGAAAGGCCCTGGTGGTACTTGGTGTAATGACGATTTTGAAGGGAAAAATGCTGGGATGAGTGGTGAATGGCTACCGGGAAATTATCAAGTTTGGGTAGGTTCATACAACCAAGGTCAGTATTATCCTTATACATTGACCATTACTGAAGTGAAGTAGTCACTAGTACAACAAGGCAAAAGTAAAAAGTGAGCCATTGCGGTGGACGGGTTTCCCGGCATAAAGGAGACAGTGCCGTGGGCGGGTCTCCCGACTTGAGGCAACTGTCGTCAAATGGCGACCCGAAGGGCAAAAGGAAAAAGAAAGAATAGTGATAACACAAGCCTTTTAGCAATTCTAGATAGTCTGTTTATTTATGCCGAACTGTACTAGGGGTTAGAGGCTAGGGATTAGTGTTTTTCTCAGAAATCATCCCAATTCTATGAGAACAGCATTTAGTTACAAAGGCTGTCTGTGAAGAATGGCTGTAGGGGCTTTGCCGTAAGTCATATAGAAACTGCATTCGATAAAACTCTTGTAGAGACGTTGTATACAACGTCTCTACAACTTTTACTGCCACTTGGGCTGAATTCTGTCAAAACTGTGCGATCGCAGCACGAGACTCCAAATATCTACATCTTAAATTTTGCTGTCATCATCCAAGCTGTATTAAAATTAAGTTAAATTTAATTAAGAATCTTTTCAGCGTCACATATTCATGGTGACGTGTGACTAGACATCAAATTAAACAAAATGGATTTATAGACATCCGTTGCAAAATCTAGTTACCAAGTGCGGCAATATCTTGCGGAAGATGATTCCCTCGATGAGTGCCAAGCTAGAAAGTAACTAAAAATGATTAATCGTATTGGTAGAGGCAAATTAAGATGAAATTTTCTTGGAGAGTCCTAGTACTCTGGACATTGCCTGCTTTGGTAATTGGCTTTTTCTTCTGGCAAGGAGCATTTGCGAATGCTCCTGCGGATATGGGTAAGAATGCTGCCAATACCCGCATGACTTATGGCCGTTTTCTAGAATACTTGGATGCCGATCGCGTCACTAGCGTAGATTTGTATGAAGGCGGTAGAACGGCAATTGTCGAAGCTATTGATCCAGATATCGAAAATCGCATTCAAAGATGGCGGGTAGACCTGCCAATTAGCGCCCCTGAGTTAATTAGCAAGCTTAAAGAAAAACAAATTAGTTTTGATGCTCACCCCATGCGTAATGATGGCGCAATTTGGGGATTATTAGGCAATCTTGTTTTCCCAATTTTATTGATTACTGGTTTGTTCTTTTTGTTCCGCCGCTCCAGCAATCTTCCTGGTGGCCCTGGACAAGCAATGAACTTTGGTAAATCTAGAGCGCGTTTTCAAATGGAAGCCAAAACAGGTGTGAAATTTGACGATGTGGCTGGTATCGAAGAAGCCAAAGAAGAATTACAAGAAGTTGTCACCTTCCTCAAACAACCAGAAAGATTTACTGCTGTTGGCGCACGCATTCCTAAAGGTGTGTTGTTAGTCGGCCCTCCAGGTACAGGTAAAACATTACTAGCAAAAGCGATCGCTGGTGAAGCTGGTGTACCATTCTTCAGCATTTCCGGTTCGGAATTTGTGGAAATGTTCGTCGGTGTCGGTGCTTCTCGCGTCCGCGACTTGTTTAAAAAAGCCAAAGATAACGCTCCCTGTATCATCTTCATCGATGAAATTGACGCTGTTGGTAGACAACGGGGTGCAGGTATCGGTGGCGGTAACGATGAACGAGAACAAACCCTCAACCAGTTGCTGACCGAAATGGACGGTTTTGAAGGTAACACAGGGATTATTATTATCGCTGCTACCAACCGTCCCGACGTATTAGACGCAGCCTTGTTACGTCCCGGACGTTTTGACAGACAAGTAACTGTCGATGCGCCAGATATCAAAGGACGTTTGGAAATTCTACAAGTTCATGCACGTAACAAGAAATTAGACACTAGCGTTTCACTAGAAGCAATCTCTCGCCGGACTCCTGGTTTTACTGGTGCAGATTTAGCTAACTTACTCAACGAGGCCGCAATTCTCACCGCCAGAAGACGTAAAGAAGCCATCACCCTGCGCGAAATCGACGATGCAGTTGACCGCGTAGTTGCAGGGATGGAAGGTACACCCTTAGTAGACAGCAAGAGTAAGCGTTTAATTGCTTACCACGAAATTGGTCATGCTTTGGTGGGTACTTTACTCAAAGACCATGACCCAGTACAAAAAGTAACTTTGATTCCACGGGGACAAGCACAGGGTTTAACTTGGTTTACTCCCAATGAAGAACAAGGTTTAATTTCTCGTTCTCAACTCAAAGCCAGAATTACTGGTGCTTTGGGTGGACGTGCGGCTGAAGAAGTCATTTTTGGTTCGGCGGAAGTGACAACTGGTGCTGGTGGCGACTTGCAGCAAGTAACCGGAATGGCGCGTCAAATGGTGACTCGGTTCGGGATGTCTGACTTAGGGCCACTTTCCTTAGAAAGCCAACAAGGCGAAGTATTCCTCGGTCGTGACTGGACAACCCGATCTGAATATTCCGAAGCGATCGCTTCTCGCATTGATGCTCAAGTACGGGTGATCGTTGAACAATGCTATGAACACGCCAAGAAAATTATGCGTGAACATCGCACTGTAACAGACCGCATCGTTGATTTACTCATTGAAAAAGAAACCATCGATGGTGAAGAATTCCGCCAAATTGTTGCTGAATACACTGATGTTCCTGAAAAACAACAGTATGTACCGCAACTGTAATTACTAAACGATATTTCTAGAAATGGGTAGGGTGTAAAACCTTGCCCATTTTTATTTGTATTTATTGTCCCAAGACCAACTCATCCAAAAAAGACCCAAATGCTGTTGATGAATTTAAAAAAACTTTCCACAATTAGTAGAACAAATTAATCAAACAAGATATCCCTTACACCCCCACACCCAATCCCCACAGACAATTATGGTGCGTAAGTCCTGTTAATATGACTCCTGTTTTATTCAGGAAATTTCTTGATATCGTTAGAGAAAACCGGAGGATAAATTTTATGGTAACTACACAAGTCAGCAGTACTCAAAGAGGGATTCTCCCAAATATTAGTTGGCATACTTTTGAAATTATGTTGGCAGAAATGGGTAATAATCGCACCACACGACTGACCTATGATCAAGGAACCCTAGAAATTATGACACCGTTGATGCCTCATGAATATAACAATAGGCTACTAGAACACTTAGTTTTTACCTTAGCGGAAGAACTCAACCTGAATATCAAAAGTATTGGTTCTACAACTTGTAAACGTCCAGACTTACTGCGTGGCGTAGAACCAGATTCTGCATTTTACATTCAAAATGAACCATTGATGCGGCAAAAGCAAAATCTCGACTTGACTCAAGACCCACCACCTGATTTAGTAATTGAAGTAGACTACACCAGTGCTTCTGTTGATCGATTATCAATTTATTTAGCGTTGGGTGTTCCAGAAGTTTGGCGTTATGACGAACCTGTAATGCAAATTTATTGCTTACAGGAAGGTACGTACATTCCTTGTGATGTATCACCAAGTTTTTTCAATCTTCCTTTAACTACAGAGATTCCCCGTTTCTTGCAAGAAAGCTTGAACAATGGAGAAATTCCTATGATTCGCTCATTTCGTGCTTGGGTGAGACAGCAGCAAAAAAATTGACAGTCAATAACTAAAACGTTATACCATATCAAGGTGCAATATACGTAAGTTTTTTATTGTTATGTCTAGTGTTGAACGCGACGAAACCAGAGAACATCGCATCGCCACAGAAATTATTGTAGATGCGGAAGACAAAGAAGATCGGGCAATGGGTTGGTATTATTACTTAGAAGAAGCCTTGAATTGTCCGTTTATGGCTAGATGGGCGAAAAAATCCCGCAAAACCTCGACAATAGAGGAAAAAACTGTTGAGGTGCTGGGAATGGCTCCTGATGATGAGTGTTTAAAAGATATGTATGTGGAAGTAGCTGACCTTAAGGGTAAGGATGATGATGTCTATTCGGCAAAATTATCAGACATTAAGCCTATTGATGCAGATGATAGCACTGAACAAGCGATCGCAGATTGGCATTATTGGCTGGCGAGAGGCTACAAATTCTAGAATATCGCTCTTCACCTCCTTAATTATCCGATAAATAGCGAATAATTCGACAGGGGTTTCCAGCCGCAACAACATTTGCTGGTATATCTTTCACCACTACACTACCAGCACCAATTGTTGTGTTGTCGCCAATTGTGACCCCTGGACAAATAATCGCATTTCCACCTATCCAGACATTGTTACCGATTTTCACTGGTGCAGCTAGTTCTTGACCAGTCAGCCGAATTTCTGGTTCTACGGGATGATACGCAGTATAAATCTGCACGTAGGGCGCACACAAAACATTATTACCAATTTCAACTATATTGCAGTCTAAAATTACGCAGCCGTAATTCATATATAATTTATCCCCAGCATAAATATTACTGCCATAGTCACAGTGAAATGGTGGCACAATGGTAGTTTTTTCTCCTACCTTGGCGAATAGTTCTTGTAGTATTTGTTGTCTTTGCTCCTGCTGTTCAGGAATGCTACTGTTATACCTTTGTAAAAGCTGGCTGGCTCGTCGATTCTCCGCGACTAATTCTGGATCTTCTGCTATGTATAACTCACCAGCTAACATTTTTTGTTTTTCAGTTTTTGCCATCTATTTTTATTTGATGAAATAAATTAAGAATTGAGATTTACAGAATTAAACTAAAATAATTTTTGATTTTAAATGTTAAGCAAATAACTTTTCAAACATTTATCATTTATATTTTTAATATCAAATTTGTTTAGATTTACTGAACTGACCAACAATACTAATAAAGATTCGGAGGAATATGCCTTTTCGGATTTTAAGCTTGGATGGTGGCGGTATTAGGGGAATTATGTCTGCAACGATGTTGAAGGCTATCGAGCAGCAAATTAATAAACCTTTACACGAGTATTTTAACTTAATTGCAGGCACTTCTACAGGGTCAATTTTAGCAGCAGCGATCGCCACAGGTAAAAAAAGTCAAACTATCATTGATTTATATCAACAAAAAAGCTCAAGAATTTTCCCTTATACAAGTCGTTTTTCTTCCCAGAGGATTCCCCTCATCTTGAAATATGGTTTATCTGCACCTAAGTTTTCTGATAGTGGTTTAATTCAAGTCCTCAAAGAAAACTTAGGTGATACAAGATTATTTGATGTTAACGAACCAAAGTTATTAATTACGTCTTATGACACCATTTCTAGAGAGCCAATAATATTTAAAAGTTGGCGACCAGATAAGGATTATGATAATTTTCCTTTATGGGAAATATGCGTTTCTTCTGCTTCTGCTCCTACTTATTTTCCTGCCCATAAATTAGATAGAATCATCAAAGGGCCAGTGGTAGACGCTAAACCAAGTAGTGTTTTTCTAGATGGTACTGCTTCCTATACAGAAAATATTTATAACAATACCCAAATTACCATTACGGATGGTTTAGGCAAAGGTCAAACTCGCACCATCACACAATATAAAGGTGGTAAAAGAGAAGCTTTGTTAGATTCGCCTTGGGAAACCGTACCAGATAATACGGCAAAGTATTCTATTAAATGTATCTACTCTGCGGTTGATGGTGGAGTTGCGGCTAATAATCCATCAGCCTGTGCTGTAGCTGAAGCTTTAAGATTAGGCAACAGACTAGAAGATATTACCATTCTTTCCATCGGTACAGGCGATCGCACACGCATCATCCCATTTGAAAAAGCCGAGGGTTGGGGTTTGTTACAATGGGCGCAACCAATCATCGGTATATTATTTGATGCGTCATCCGGTGTTCACCAGTACATTACAGAACAGGTAGTACCAGATCACCAAATTTTACGCTTGCAATTTAAGCTAGACCGAGAACTAACTGGTAAGCCATTGAGTGATGATATTGATGATGTGAGTACTGAAAATCTGGAGAATTTGGTGAACGCTGCAAATGCCTATCTTCAGCAGCCATCAATACGCAATGCTTTACAGAAGTTTTTACAACTCAACGGTAATTAGTAGAAAAATGAAGAGACGTTACACATAAAATCTCTTCATTTTTAATGATATTCGTAGTTATTTTACCCACTGCTGCTACTGTATTCCATTGATCTGAAATCCGCTCTCTGGCCAATGTTTGGGATAGTTGAGATGATCTGGTAATTTGGTGGTGTGATCGCCCCAAGCTGAGTCAATCTGTCGTTGTTCTAGATTTTGAACTCCTCTTAAATCTGCTCCTGTTAAATCTGCTCCTTGCAGCTTGGCGTTAATGAGGTTTGCTTTTTGCAGATTAGCGCCATTCAGGTCTGCTCCTTGCAAGTTGGCTTGAATTAGGTCTGCTCCTTGCAGGTTAGCTTTATGGAGTTTTGCCTTTTCTAGTTCAGCCATACTGAGTTTTGCTCCTGTCAGATTAGCTCCAATGAAAATTGTCTCTTGCAGGTAAGCTTCTTCAAGGAGTATTTCTTGCAAGTTAGCATCTTCAAGGTATGCTCTTTGCAGTTTAGTCTCTTTGGGGAAGTATGCTCCTCGGATATTAATACTACGTAAATCAAGCCATTGATTTTCTTGCTCATTATCACAGTTAAGCTTTCCAATAATAGTCAGTGCAGCTTGAATATCCGTGCGAATTTTTTGTATTTGTCGTGTATTTTCAGTGTTTTGATTATTCATCCAATAATTGACTAACTGCTTTGCATTCTCTGTATTCTCCTCTTCTAGCTTTCTAGGTGCATTCTCTCTTACAAAAGCCGTCAGAACTTCCATTATTGTCCAGTGGTCTTTTGCGGAATCTTTAGCAATTCTTTCTAACGTATAAATTGCACCTAACCGCACTTCAATCTTTTCGCTTCCAAGCTGTTCAATTGCTTTGGCAAAGCGTTCTGTAATTTGTTTATCTTGTGCAGCTTCGGCATTTTTTAAAGCAGCTTTGGCACTTTCATTTGCAGCCATAGCACTTTTGTCCATAGCTTCCCAACGTTTGGCTGCATAGTAAGCATTTATTAATATTGCCAATCCACCGAATATCGTTCCAATAGTTTTTAGAACTTTAGCTCCATAATCTATTCTATTAGAGGTGTCCAAACCCTTATCATAAAAAAATGCAAAGTCAGAAAATAAAAATAACCAAACAACACCCATTAAAGTCAGGATGAATATAAATGCTAGAATTATCAACCAGTTTTTAAGAGTGTCTGTATTGTTTTCAGACATAGATAATCAATATTTTTGTGCTGCTGATGATAATATCAAAAGCTCACACAAAGATGCAAAACAAAGCCTCGGAATCAATTCCGAGTCTCATAGCGCAAGTCCTCTAAAGAGGACTCGATGAAAAATCTAGTCCACTTGAGTGGACTTTGGCTATTAGCCTGGAACTTTAGTTCTAGGCGGGATATGGTTTCAACAGAAAAATTTTCAACTAAAAAACTTCTCCACGCAACGGATGAATATTTCCACACCCATTGGTAAGACGGTTTCATCAAAATCAAATCGTGGATGATGATGGGGATACGCTAAATCTTTTTCTGGGTTAGCAGAACCAAGGAAGAAGTAACAGCCGGGAACTTCTTGTAAGAAGAAAGACATATCTTCGCCGCCCATTGTTTGGCATTCTGGCACAATTCCTACAGGCGTTTCTACCACTTCTTCGGCAATTGATCGCACTAATTCTGCAATCCCCGCATCGTTAATTACTGGGGGATACAAACTCCAATATTCTAAGTCATAGTTTGCGCCATGACTCTGACAAACTCCAGCTATGATTTGCTCGATGCGTTGTTTAAAAAAGCCTGCAAATGCGGGGTTAAAATAGCGCACTGTGCCTTTCATATTTGCAGTATCAGCAATGACATTATGTGCTGTACCTGCGTGCAGTGCGCCAACAGTCACCACTGCGGAATCGATGGGGTTAACATTCCGGGCGACAATGGTTTGTAGGGCGTTGACAATCTGCGCTGCAACGACAATCGAATCAACGGTTTGATGGGGAATTGCACCATGTCCACCTTTGCCTAAAATTGTGCAGTTGAATAATTCCACCGCCGCCATCAACGCACCAGCACGAACGCCGACAGTCCCCAAGGGTAGATTATTCCACAGGTGTAAACCAATAATGGCATCGACATCAGGGTTTTTCAGCACCCCAGCCGCAATCATTGGTTCTGCACCTCCCGGCCCTTCTTCGGCTGGCTGGAAGATAATTTTTACAGTCCCTGCAAAGTCTTCTCGATGCTGCTGGAGATAGTATGCTGTACCTAATGCGATCGCTGTATGTCCATCATGTCCACAAGCGTGCATAATGCCATCATGCTGCGATTTATACGGTACTTCGTTCAATTCTTGAATGGGCAAAGCATCCATATCTGCCCGAATTGCTAGTACTTTCTCAGTGCTGAGTGCTGAGTGCTTTACACTGAGCGGACTTGTACTGAGCGCAGCCGAAGTAGTCGAAGTGTGAGTGCTGAGTTTAGTCCCTTTAATAGTGGCGACAATACCAGTTTTTGCAATACCAGTTTGATGTTCAATTCCCCAGGCTTGCAACTTACTAGCGACAAACTCAGCCGTCAGTTTTTCTTGAAAGCCTAATTCTGGTTGTTGATGTAGTCGCCGCCGCCACTCTACTAATTGTGGTTGCAATGTGCGAATAGAAAGTCGCACACGGGATAAATCAACAGAATAAGAACTGGGGAATGTGGAAACCATTTTGACAACAAACTGCTAGAAGAGGGCTGAGATTGGGCTATGTTCTCAGTTTAATAGTTCCTTAAAGATTTAGTGCTTCTAAATCTAAATTAGATGCCGCTTGGGCAAGTTGATCTAAATCTGTTGGGTTCTCAAAATAAGGTAAGCAACCCAAAACCGGAATGTGCGTAAATGATTCGATGACTTCTTTTGGTGTCCAGTCGGTAATCTCTGCATCAGTACGCGGTTGAATGCAGTTCAGTACAATACCTATGAGATTCACCCGTGACTGTCTAGCTAAAGCCACATTCGCCACTGCTTGAGATATTGCGCCTAATCTAACAGGGACGACTAAGACTGTGGGTAAACGCCATTCGCCAGCAATATCAGCCACCGTCAACTCGTTAGTGACTGGTGAACCCAACCCACCAGCAGATTCTACCAACAAAAATTCATAGCGCGATCGCAACTCAGATAATGTTTTCCACACCACAGCTAAATCAACTGGGCGATTTTCTTTCGCGGCGGCGATGGGTGGTGCTAGAGGCGCTTGAAAATACAAAGGCGTAATTTCTTCTGGCGATTGTTCTAGCTTAAACAGATTTTGATACCACTCGCGATCGCCAATTCCCGATTGTATTGGCTTCATAATTCCCCAGTGACGCTGCGGATAATATTTTTGCCAATAAGCGGCTAATGCTGTCGTTAAAACAGTTTTGCCAGCTTCAGTGTCAGTTCCAGTAATTAATAGTGTGTTCAACAATCTGCTTTCAAAATATCTAATCTAGTCAAGAGCATTATAAATGAGGAAATTTTGCAAGGGAATCTCAACCAGAGAAACTTCCTTTCTAGTTTAAAAGTGCTGAGTGCTGAGTGCTGAGTGCTGAGTAATGAGTAATGAGTTAAAGATATCTACTTTTCACCCCTGCCTCCTGCCTCTGGTTGGTGAGCGACTTGCCTTGAGCGCAGTCGAAAGGAGCCGAACCACTGCCTTCTGCCTGCTTTTCTCAAGGAGTATTTTGTACTTCAGGCGTTGGTTGAGGTGTACCATCCACAGGCGGGTTATTGTTACTGTCTGTGGGAGTGGTGGGTGTTGGTGTAAACGCTGGCGGAAATGTTGGTGTTAGCGTTGGTGTTGCTGTTGGTGTTGGTGTAAACGTTGGCGTTATGGTTGGTGTTGGTTTTGCTGTTGGTGTTGGTTGGAGTGGATTTTCTAACGCCACCCTGAGATTATAATCACTTTCACTAACTCCAGACTCTAATGTTAACTGGACAGCATATCTACCGCTTTTTGGCAATATTCCTGTATAAGAGTTTACTTGTTGGGCGCTACTATCAAGCACTTGGCGATTCGGAGCTAAAACAGTCAAAGTAATGCCTGTGCCTTGTTCTAGTACCGTAGTTAACTTCGCCCCAGCTTGCCCAAAAAAGGTATATTCCATAACTTGACCAGCTTTCAGCGAGTTTTCAACTGTCGCGGTGTTTGATGCGTCCAATCTCAGGCGCTTACTAGTAATGCTTGGTTCCGTATCAGTGGGTGTAGCAGTTCCGAATGGTGTACCGCCAGAAATCACAGGTGAAGGAAAAGTCTGGGGTGCAGGTGGTGTTGTTTCTGGTTGTCCATTAGACTGACTACGAATCGAACTCACCAGCGCCCAAGAACCCACACCAGCTAAAATAACTACCGCACTCCCAATTGCACCCAAAGCTAAAGGGTTATCTAACACCGAGTTAGCACGGCTAGGGGGAATTGCTGGGTCTGGTCGGTTAGATGGCTGTGGTGGAATTGCATCGGGACGACGACCAACTGCAATTGTTTGCACATTTGTTACTTGTGGTGATGTAGCTACACCTGATTGTTCAACAAATTGTAATGCTTGAATTACCTCAGCCGCACTTTGATAGCGATCGCTAGGCAAAGGGTGTAACATCCGATTAATCACCTGAGCCAACTGCGGACTTACCCTGACAAATCTTTGCCAAGTCCAACTAAGTTGTGTTTCATCAAACAACTCAGATGGTTCTTTACCAGTTAATAAAACTATCGCTGTCACCGCTAACGCATATAAATCACTGCTGGGATAGGCGCGTCCGGTTTGCATTTGTTCGCTGGGCGAGTAACCCAATTTACCCACACTCGTAACATTGATATTAGTATCAGGAGTTTGCAAGCGCGTGGCAATTTCTTTGACGACACCAAAATCAATTAGTACTGGCAAGCGATCGCTATCTCGGAAAATAATATTTTCAGGAGAAATATCACGGTGAATAATACCACGACTATGAATGTGGTCTAATACAGGCAAGAGCGATCGCAACAACTGTAATACATCTGCTTCGCTGAAAGTTTGACCTACAGATTGTTTCTCAGCTAATAAAGCGCGATAAGTTTTCCCCGCCACATAATCTTCCACCAAAAATAAACGGTGGTCTTGCTCAAATCTTTCCCGGAATTTCGGGACTTGCGGGTGTTCAATCTGATATAAAATCGTGGCTTCCCGTTGAAAAAGTTCTTGGGCTTTTTCCCAAGCACCAGCCCCAGATGCGATCGGAATTAATTCTTTAATCGCACACAATTCATTAAAGCGTCGCTGATCTTCGGCTAAATAAGTTCTACCAAATCCTCCTTGTCCAAGGATTTGAATGATCCGATAACGGTTTTGTAAGACAGTACCAATTGAAATTGGGGGTTGCATAAATAAATTCAAATTTAATCATAACCAATAAGACCGCCCTCACAAAGCTGAGTCTGGAGGACACAATACATAAAATTGACTCAAAATTTCGCTTTGAGGGATAGTGTCAGAGTTTGAGGATTTTGCACCTTCCACCCCTAAATTTTTTACCCTCATACACATCAAATTGCGAACCCATCACTCCCACCTTGGATTTTTCATTTTCATACGTCAGTTACACGACAAATACCTGCGGCGATATTCTACCCTAAGAAAAGCAATAATCCCATTCAGATTAGCAAAACCACAGAAAAAATTGCCCAAATAGCAACAGAGAAATCATCAATGGGAGTTGATGCTGCTGCGGACTAACACCCCAAAAGCAAAATCATGTTTTTTTTAGTTTCCCGGCTAATTTTCCAGATTTGAAAATTTTTGTCCAATTTATAATCCAAAAATAGAGTTTGTCAGTTTATAATTTTGTAGCTGGTATCATAAAATATTCTTCTACCCCAGAAGAATTTAATTTTGGGTATTTCTACTGTCTGAGTTCCTGTTCTACTTCACTTAAGCTGAAAAGAGTTGGTCTCAGTAATCAATACAGTTGGTAGAATTATTACTCTGCCAGACTAATCTAGAGGAAATTTGAGTTGTTGAGAACAGCTCAACTAAGGGGCTAACTAACACACTATATGTCAGTTACGGATTCGATGGTTTGTTTACCACTAAAAACTGAAAAATGGATTGATGGTAGCTCTATTGAGAAATGTTTAAAGTTTGTATGAAAGCTTAAATAAAGCTCACAGATGTTTATTTAGCCTATTCCGGTTAAATCTGGTAATTACCTAAATGATAATCTCGCCATGAATGCACTTCGAGGATCTGCTGTGCTCAGTTCTGCCGCTTTTAAGGTGCAGCCAGCTGCAACAGGACTAACCGACAACCATCGCCTGCGGCTATTTTCTGGCTCTGCCAATATACAACTGTCTCAAGAAGTCGCTCGTTACCTGGGGATGGACTTGGGGCCGATGATTCGCAAACGATTCGCGGATGGAGAACTTTATGTTCAAATCCAAGAATCAATCCGAGGTTGTGATGTCTATTTAATCCAGCCATCTTGTCAACCAGTTAACGATCACTTAATGGAATTACTGATTATGATTGATGCCTGTCGTCGGGCTTCAGCCAGACAGGTAACAGCAGTTCTTCCATATTATGGTTACGCTCGCGCCGATCGCAAAACCGCAGGACGAGAGTCAATCACAGCCAAACTGGTTGCTAACCTGATTACCGAAGCAGGTGCTGACCGCGTTCTGGCAATGGATTTACACGCCGCCCAAATTCAAGGTTACTTCGATATACCCTTTGATCATGTTTACGGTTCGCCAGTCATACTCGATTATCTGACCAGCAAACAACTGCATGACCTGGTAGTTGTTTCTCCTGATGTCGGTGGTGTAGCACGGGCGAGAGCATTTGCTAAAAAACTCAATGATGCTCCTCTTGCCATTATTGATAAACGCCGTCAAGCCCATAATGTAGCGGAAGTCTTGAACGTCATCGGCGATGTCAAAGGCAAAACAGCCGTGTTGGTAGACGACATGATCGACACAGGCGGCACCATTGCCGAAGGCGCTAGATTGCTGCGTGAAGAAGGAGCGCGTCAGGTATATGCCTGTGCTACTCATGCAGTTTTCTCCCCCCCAGCAATTGAACGGTTATCAAGCGGCTTGTTTGAAGAAGTCATCGTCACAAACACGATACCCCTTCCAGAAGACAAACGCTTTCCGCAATTAGTAGTGCTTTCCGTGGCAAATCTTTTAGGAGAAACCATCTGGCGGATTCACGAAGACACCTCTGTAAGTAGTATGTTCCGTTAGCCAAAAAAAGACTGTTATTCAAGTTACAGTCTGGCGTAAATAAACATTAAATTTTGAAGTATGAAGTCGAGAAATAATTCTCCTTCGTGCTTCAATTTTTATTTTTATGGCATTTTACAGGGCTTACGCACAAAGATTATCTGTGGAGATTGGGTGTAAGGGTGAAAGGGTTTGGGGTGTAAGGATTTTGAATCAGTACACACGCCACTTGGCTCAAGTCGGGAAACCCGCCCACGCCAGTCCCCTATACCCCTGAACCCCTACACCCTTGCCAAAACCCTTGATTTTTCGTTTTGATGCGTAAGTCCTATTTTACAAACCGCTCCAGGCGAATAGTTCACAGAGGAAAAGCTTAAAATTGAAGTGTTCACCCAGCTTGGCATAGCATCTTTAATGAACAGCGAAAAAGTAACCGTGCAGCCTTGGTACACTGTCACTGATGAAGAACTAATACTGATGAGTTCGCAAAACCCAGAACTGCGGTTTGAACGTAACGCTGATGGAACAATAGAAACTATGCCACCAACTGGGGGAATTTCGGGAAATAGAGAGGCGAAAGCGGTTGCTTATTTGCTGGCTTGGGTAGAAAGTCAAGATTTAGGCGAAGTGTTTGGGCCAAGCACAGGTTTTAAATTAGCAAATACAGCCGTGAAATCACCTGATGCTGCTTTCGTTGCGAAAGGACGCTTACCAGAAAATTGGGATCAGCAAGAAGATGCCTTTATTAACCTAGCACCAGACTTTGTAATCGAAATTCGTTCTAAAAATGACAGCTTGCCAAAACTCAAAGCGAAGATGGCAGAATACATTGCCAATGGTGTGCAGTTAGGCTGGTTAATTGACCGACAAAATCAGCAAGCTTTCGTTTATCGTCGTGATGGTTCCATTACCCAGTACCCAGCAACAGCAATTTTAAATGGTGAAGATGTTGTCCCAGGATTTACCCTAGCTTTGGCAAAATTATTGTGATTAATCATGGTTTGGAATTAGACAGGGAGTAATTGCTGATGTCGCTATCAACTCAAATATCTTCCAACCTTTCCCTAGAAGAATTTCTCAACTTACCAGAAACTAAACCAGCGAGTGAATATATTGACGGACGCATCTACCAAAAATCAATGCCCCAAGGAAAACATAGTATTCTGCAAACTCGGTTATCAACTAATATTAATCAGGTTGGTGAACCTCAACAAAAAGCTTTAGCCTTAACCGAGTTACGCTGCACTTTTGAGGGACGTTCCTTAGTTCCAGACATTGCTGTATTTGAATGGTCACGTATCCCAACCGATGAAAACGGAGAAATTGCCAATAAATTTGAAAGCTACCCAGATTGGACTATTGAAATTTTATCACCTGATCAATCACCCAACAGAGTAATTAATAAAATTATTTTCTGTATTAACCACGGGACTAAATTAGGTTGGTTTATTGACCCTAATGATAAATCAATCATGGTATTTCAACCGAACAAATTGCCAGAAGTGAAATATGATGCGGATATTTTACTAGTTCTTGATATGTTAAGTGATTGGCAGATAAAAGCAGTAGATATTTTTAGTTGGTTAAAAGTTAATTCATAGATAAAAAACTTCCGATTTACTTAATAGCCCCCACTCGATTCAGAGGGTAAAATCTTTTATAAGCTTTCCCGATAATTAAATGGCGAGATACTACACCCCAACAACGACTATCGTAACTATAATTACGGTTATCACCCAGTACTAAATATGATTCAGGTGGAATAGTAACTGGCTTTGCTAAATATTGTTTCCCTACTGTACAAACATCCATTAAAGTACGTTGATTAGCCGGAAGATATCTGTCTTCTACTAAGACTTTATTATTAATATAAACTTGTCCATTCTTAAGTTCTACTTTTTCCCCAGGTAGCCCAACTATCCGCTTAATAAAAGCATCTTGATATTGTTCTTTTAGTAGTTCATCTGTAGGCCAAAAGACAATAATATCGCCACGTTGCGGTGTTTGAAAACGATAACTAAACTTATCAACCAGAATTTTATCAGCCTCCCATTGATTTGGAGTACCATGTAGAGTAGGTTCCATCGCACCTGAAGGAGTCCAACGGGCTTCTACTCCGTATGTTCTGATTATCCAACCAATATCTAAAAAACCAGATATGGCGATGAATATGGCCAGTATTAATGCCATATTCTTGGAATTTTCTCGATGAACAGGCGAAAATACATACGTGAAATAGGAAATCACTGCATAAACTATTGGCAATAAAAATAACGAAACACCGGCACAGAGAAGAATTAAAATAATCGCTAATATGCCCAGTAACCATTTGCCGATATAGAAATAACCAATGCCTAAAAATAGATGAGATAAAAAAGTGGCTAACCACGGATCTTTACTTTCTTTACGTATAAGTTCAAATTCTGGAGAATTTTTGCTTTTCGCACAACGATAAGCATCGAAAAGATTCCAGATAGCTAAAACAAACTGAGATAATAATAAAATTAACCCCAGGACAATATTGCCGGGAATTCCTAAAATTAGCCAAAAACTAATAATAAATAACAAAAAATACAGAGCTATAATAATGTAGCCTCTGTTGCGATCGCCAGAATAGATTTGTCCTAAACCTGGAAGTATTTGTGAGAAATTTACAGCCAACCAAGGTTCTCTATTAGACACGAGAATTACCCCACTGCTAATTTAGATATAATACAACAACCAACAGTAAAATTGCGTAATTTTGTCCCAGAGAAGCGATCGCCGACTCTATCCCAAATTGCAGAGTTCTGAAACTGATCGCGGTTGTGCTGCCATAATTTGATTTTAAGCTGGAAGCGATCGCATCTATGCTGATTTACCAAATGCCCATAATAGTTCCACATGCAACCGAGTTTAAAACACTACGCTGATTACTTGCGGATGGCTTTTGAGTTAAATCTTTGTTCCCTTGTTGAAATAATTGACTGGGCAGATAAACTAATTACAGAATATGACCATCCTGAAAATTGGATGATTGAGTTATCAACCAGTGCAGATAAACATCCATTAGATGTTATTCACCTGCTGTATTTGATTCCAGGCGAACCAGATTTAGACATATCCTTGAAATTATTAATTGCTAAATTGGGTCAAATTTATCCCAGACTTTTGCCTGATAATGGTCGTTTTGCCATACCTGAACACAGTAAATTATTGCGATCGCTCTATCACTTAATTCTTGATCATAGCTCTTGTGACAAACTAAGAGGCGCTATTTATCAGATTGACATGGATCTTGATTATGTAGAGCAAGGTTATGGAGATTGGTCAGTGATTCAGCAAGACTATGAGGAATTACTTGCAACTAGTTATGATTATCAGTAATAGTAGGCTACCTTACAGCACTTCAGAAAAGTTAACCTAGCTTCACAGAGAAACAGTATAAATGCTTAAAACAGAACTAGAAATTTAAAATTTTGATGAAGAGAAAGGATATCAGCTATAAAATTTACAATTTATTTTTAATCTTAATACCGAATTGAAAAATGATTAGGTAAAGGTTGATTGGTGAAAAGCTTACCAATCAACCTTTACCTAATCCCAAATCTAAAATCCAAAATAGTATTATTCATACTTGTCAGCCTAATCAGCCACAAGTAAACAGAAAAACAATCACTTTAAATATATTTATGATTGCTAAACCAATGTATCAAAGAATCAATTGGATTGACTGTTGGAAAGGCATAGGTATTGCTTCAGTTGTGGTTGGACATGTGATAGAAGGAGGGTTATCCGAATATCTATATTGGTTTCACATGCCACTATTCTTTTTCATAAGTGGTTTTTTGTATAAAGATAAGTATGATTATAAAACATATCTGCATAATAAAGTCTCTAGTCTGCTAGTACCTTATTTTTCGTTTCTGCTGCTTTACAGTGGATTACAAGTTTTTAGTTATGTGGTAAAAGCTATCAGGTCTGGTAATATATTACCTTGGAATGAGCAATTTTCATTTATAGTTGCTTATATATATAATCAAATTTATGGTGGAGCTTTACTAGATAATTGGTTTGGAGTTTTTTGGTTTGTCACATGCTTATTTCTCACTCAGCAGATTTACAACCTAATTTATAAAAAATTTGGTCATTACAACATACTGATGATATCTATAATGCTTGTTTCCTATGGACTAGCAATGGCTGATTTTTGGTTTTTAACAAATACAGGATATTTTTGGAATATCAATGTTGTTTGTATGGCTCTACCTTTTTACTGGCTAGGACACCTGTATGCTCAACACAGATTAGAAAACAAGCGATGGCTAGTCCTTTTATCAGGAATTATATTTGGTACTGCCATAGCTCTTCATCAATTAGGTATTCAACCAAACTCTTTTGCTATGAAAGGAGGGTATTATGGCATTGTATTTTATAGTCCATTAGTTGCCCTAGCAGGTATTATTCTGACTCAGAATCTAGCAAATATTTTGAGCAAAAACAAACACTTATTCAGTTTAATGAGTGTATTAGGGGCAAGTTCAATGATGATTATGTATGTGCATCAGCCAGTCCAATTGACTATGCGAGAAATTCCAATTTTATCTAATGTCTTATTAAGAATAATTACTGCTTTAATAGTCTCTTATATCGGTTACAAAGTAGTACTTAGGTTTAAAATTTTAAGCAGGTATTTTCTGGGTATTAGCAGCTAGAACTACTCTATCACTTAATTCTTGATCATAGCTCTTGTGACAAACTAAGAGGAGCTATTTATAGCAGTAGTCAGATATATTAGGATAATTTGAAAGCTTGAATGCCAGCAATAGTAAGACTTTTCCTCCTGCCTGGTTGGTGAGCGAAGTCGAACCACTGCCTCCTGGATCTTGACTATGTGCAGCAAGGTTATGGAGACTGGTCAGTGATTCAGCAAGACTATGAAGAATTACTTGCAACTAGTTGTGATTATCAGCAAGGGATCGATTTCCCATTACACTAATTACTGGTATAGATAGCTACAAAAATCATATTTTTGGACTACACAATTGCAAGGCTCTCAGTAACCTCGTCTCAGAGGTTATGCTTAAACAATTGTAAATTATTTATAAACTTTTCACTTATATTTTAAACTTGCTGAATTTTTCTTCAGCAGTATCTATAAAAATGCCTTGCAATTGTGTCAATTACGCTAGAATTGTTAAAGGTTCTTTACAGAGTTTGCAGAACACCCCCAATTCTGTTAAAACAGCCTAGCACACTTAAAATGTAAATCTAAAAACCCCTCTAGAGTTTAAACTAAGCCTCTATGACGCTCCCAATTCGCAACGTCGCCATTATCGCCCACGTAGACCACGGCAAAACCACCTTGGTTGATGCACTCCTCAAACAATCCGGCATTTTCCGCGAAGGCGAAGACGTTCCGGATTGCGTCATGGACTCTAACGCCCTCGAACGTGAGCGCGGAATTACTATTCTGTCTAAAAATACAGCAGTTCGCTACAAAGAAACGCTGATCAATATTGTAGATACTCCTGGACACGCCGACTTCGGTGGTGAAGTTGAACGCGTACTTGGCATGGTTGATGGCTGTCTTCTAATTGTCGATGCCAATGAAGGCCCCATGCCTCAAACACGATTTGTGTTGAAAAAAGCGTTGGAAAAAGGCTTGCGCCCCATCGTTGTTATCAATAAGATTGACCGCGCTAAAGCTGACCCACACGTTGCTGTGGATAAGGTGTTGGATCTGTTCTTAGAATTAGGTGCAGACGAAGACCAGTGCGATTTTACCTATCTGTTCGCTTCCGGTATGGCTGGTTATGCTAAAGAAAGCATGGAAGCAGAGGCGGTTGATATGCAGCCTCTGTTTAATGCGATTCTCCAACACGTTCCACCACCAGTAGGCGACATCAACAAGCCCCTGCAATTGCAAGTCACCACCCTAGATTATTCTGAATACTTGGGACGGATTGTCATTGGCAGAATTCACAACGGTACTATCCGCGCTGGACAACAAGCGGCTCTAGTTACAGAAAGTGGTTCTATTGTCAAAGGCAAAATCACCAAGCTGATGGGGTTTGAAGGGCTGAAGCGGGTAGAGATGGAAGAAGCAACCGCAGGTTATATTGTTGCGGTAGCTGGTTTCGCTGATGCTTACATTGGTGAAACAATCACTGACCCAACCGAACCCCAAGCCTTACCACTAATTAAAGTGGATGAGCCTACCTTACAGATGACCTTCTGGGTAAACGATTCACCCTTTGCTGGTCAAGAAGGTAAATTAGTAACCTCCAGACAAGTACGCGATCGCCTATTCCGCGAACTAGAAACCAACGTGGCTTTACGCGTTGAAGAAACCGACTCCCCCGACAAATTCCTAGTTTCCGGTCGTGGAGAACTGCACCTGGGTATCTTAATCGAAACCATGCGCCGGGAAGGTTTTGAGTTCCAAGTATCTCAGCCACAAGTAATTTACCGTGAAATCAACGGTCAACCTTGCGAACCTTATGAACTCTTGGTTTTAGACGTTCCTGCTGATGCTGTTGGTAGCTGTATCGAACGTTTGGGACAACGCAAAGGCGAAATGCAAGATATGCAGCCCGGAAGTGGCGATCGCACCCAGCTAGAGTTTGTCATTCCCGCCCGTGGTTTGATTGGTTTCCGTGGTGAATTCATGCGGATGACCCGTGGTGAAGGCATCATGAACCACAGCTTCCTAGATTACCGTCAACTCAGTGGTGATATTGAAGCCCGTAATAAAGGCGTTCTCATCTCCTTTGAAGAAGGCGTTTCTACTTTCTACGCCATGAAGAACGCTGAAGATAGAGGCTCATTCTTCATTACTCCCGGTACTAAAGTTTACCGAGGCATGATTGTCGGTGAACACAACCGTCCTCAAGACTTAGAATTGAATGTCTGCAAAACCAAGCAGTTAACTAACCACCGCGCAGCCGGTGGCGATGAACTAGTTCAATTGCAAGCACCAATCGATATGAGTTTAGAGCGTGCATTGGAGTACATCGGCCCTGATGAGTTGGTGGAAGTTACACCCCAATCTATTCGCCTACGGAAGATGTCGAAGAAATTAGCTAAACGCTAAGTAAAGCTATAAATTAATTGATAAAGCCCGCACAAGCGGGCTTTTTAATTTGTTATTTCAAGTGTGTTATGTTATGCACTTAGTAAAGAACTTGCAGATAACTCTGGTGAAAATTATAAAAAAGTGGAAGAGTACTGGGAAAAGATTGAAAATACCATTGGTACTGAAAACCTTGATAAATTTTTGATGATCAATAAATTGTCTCAGAAAAAAGACAGAGATAGAGCAGTTAAAAATTTAGTAGATGAATACACTGAACTTCTAAAAAATAGCTATTCAAATAAAGCAATAAATTTTACTGTTGATCTACTGAAATCAGCAGGGAACTATCAAAAAATTAGAGACTTAGAATTTGAGGATATGGCATTATTCAAAATATTTTCTTCATTATCTCGTCTTTCAGATGAATGGCTACCTCCTATTTTGGCATTTATTAATCGCATGGATAAAGATAAAAATTTTAATAAAAAACATTTTAAAGAGTTTGTTCATATTTTTGAAAAGTGCTATATGCACGGGTGGTTTAAAAAGCAGGTGAGAAGTAAGCGGGAAATGGTTTGCTACTCAGCTTTAGTAGCTATTAACACAGGTCAAAGTCTTTCAGACATACTTAATATTATAAAAAATAATGCTGATAATGAAGGGTTCTTATTATCTCTAGATGATGATATTTATGAGCCATCTCCAAATAGAATAAATTTTATAAAAGCTGTTCTTTTACGAATTGACCAGGAAGTGCAAGATGATAGTGTATATAAAATATATAACGGAAGAATTACAATTGAACATATTTTACCTCAACGTAATCTCAATGAGTATTGGAGAGAAAGATTTACAGATAAAGAGCATGGTGAATGGTTACACAAACTTGGAAATTTAACATTGATTAGTGGTACAAAAAACTCTGAAGCACAAAATAGTTCATTTGATAAAAAGAAAGAAATTTATGCTAAGAATAATAAAAAAGTTTCATTTGATATAACAAAGGATGTTTGTGAATATTCAGAATGGAATCTTGTTTCGCTTACTAGCAGGCATCAAGTTTTAGTAAACATAGCAAAAAATATTTGGATGGTTTAGACAATTCCTAAATCAACCACATTCTCAGTCTTTTTTATACCTTTTTCAATCCATATTAAATTCACTTCAGTTTAGTGAAAATGTCAGATGATTTTGATGAGCCATTGGCAGACTTTGAGGAATACGCTCCATGAGGCTCATGCTAGATAAACAAAACGTATTGACAATGTAAATACACTTTGTCTACCATATTAAGGTATGGATGTGTATTTCGTGCTTAATGGTGTCACCTTCGTCTGGAATGAAGAAAAAGCTTGGATAAATCCCAGCAATCATGATGGCGTGACATTTCAACAAGCCACAGAGGCATTTTTCGATCCGTTTTTAGTGATTGTTGATGCAAGTCGCAATAATGAGGAAAGGGATGCTGTAATTGGCTTAGACAGACGTTGGAATCTTCTATATGTCGTCTACATTGAACGTGAAAACGACATAATTCGGATCATTTCTGCTCGTAAAGCGACACGCAAGGAGCGAGAATATTATGAAAGCTGAAGCACTTAAAAAGCGACTAGATAAAAATCGTCCAATGACGACAATCACAATTCGCATTCCCGAAGATGTCATTGAAGATTTGAAGCGCATAGCACCATTGCTGGGATTTTCTGGCTATCAGCCACTAGTTCGTGCTTACATTGGGCAAGGGCTAAGAGTTGATTTGGAAAGACTAGAGGATGATACAGTCTCAGCACTGATTAGCAGCTTGAAACGTCATGGTGTGAGTGATGAAGTTATCCATGAAGCCCTTAGTGAAGTTACTCAAAGGTAGTTTGATGGCGATCGCCACAACTCACATGAAAGGTTATTAGTGGGAAGCGATCGCCTATCCATTCTCTAAGGAAGTTGAAAACGAAATGGAAGATGAATTACGTCCTGAGTACGATTTCGCTCAAATGCAGGTAGGCGTTAAGGGTAAATATGTTGAGAGATATCGTACACAAACAAACTTAGTGCGTTTAGATCCCGATGTTACCGAAGCTTTTCCCAACGATGAAGCGGTGAATAACGCATTAAGATTACTAATTCAGATTACCCAACGTCAGCAATCTAAGACTGATGTACAGCAAACTGAATAAAAGTTGTTTTTAGTGAAGTTTTTTGGCTGTGAATTATAGCAATATCAAAGTTATGACGATTAGCGATCGCTCTCATCTTTTACAATAAAATTTTCAGCCTGAGATTCTGCTTCATAAATCAAGGGATATAGTGAAAGCCTATCTCTAATGTCTCTAGCTAATTGATCAAATGTGATACAAATTATCTTCCGTGAGTCTACTAAAACCTTATTTAAACGCCATGTCAATCTAGCTTTATCAATAGGAGAAATAAAAGCATCTCTACCGATAACAAGAATGCCATAAAATTCTATATTCTCACTGCCGAAAATAGAACGTGCTAGAGAGGTATTTTTAAAATCATCGATTTTCCAAAACCAATCAATGATTTGACTAAATCCATGTTCAAATTTAGGCGACCAATCTGATGTGCTTCTGCCTTTATCTATAAAAATACTATCTTGAGCAGCATCTTCAAATTCAATAAAACAGTAAGTATTATTTACAGAATCGCCGATTACCAAGTCAGCACGAAAATCACCATATAAGGTGAACTCATGTTTAATTTGGTTAAATCTTACAATCAGAGGAACGTAAGAACCAATAAACGCAGACAAATGTAGTCTTTGCTTAAAGAAAGGAAGTATATCCTGATTCTCTTTTAATACACTATTACTATAGCAATCTTATTTGATTGATGAGAATCGAGAGGCTCAGATCCCCGACTTCTTCAAGAAGTCGGGGATCTTTGGGTTCACTAATGATTTGGGAATGCTATATTAAGTAAATTCTCAAGTTCTTCAAGTTCATATAGACACTGTTTAAGGTCTAAAGTAAAAGAATCCAGACCTTTCATTTTTCAGCCTCTTTTGATGAGCCATATAATATCTCCAGGCGCTCATGATTAACTATATCAATAACAGTTACTTTTCCTGGCTTAAAATCAAAAATAATTCTATATGCGCCTGCTCGCCCAATAAAACAATTAGGTATATAGTTTAGTTTATTAATTGACATTGATGAATAATCAGGAAATAACGCCAGGCTATCGATAGCACGAATAATTTTTTCTTGTTCTTGATTTGGTAGGCTATCAAGTGATATTTGTGCTTTATCTAGTAAAAAAACTTTATTTATGTTTAACTGTTGATTATTAAATTCAATACCTGAACTCATAAAAATGGCGTAATTTTATGGATGATATTTATATTATACGTCTTATTACCTGATATCCACTGTGTTTCTAAGACTTGACATTCTGCTTGATATTGAGCAATTTCTTGTTCCATAGCTTCCTGATTAGCGTAATAATAGGCAAGCGCGGCATAAACTTGCGCCAAGGATAAGTATGGATACTCTGTCACAATATCTTGAGGAGATAAGCCAGCTTGAAAATCCATGATAATGTTCTGCACTGTCATGCGTGTACCAGCAATGCAAGGGCGATCGCCAGCAACTCCAGGTTTGTTTACAATTAAGCTGCCAATATCAACTATTGCTACCATGTTTTTCTTAGTTATGAACCTCTTGAAAAGTGATCGGCGTTATCTAATCATAACTATGAGCGATCGCTTTCATCCTTATTAGTAATACAGTAGGTTTCAAGTTGGTGTTGCACGGTAATTGGTGTGGAGTATTCGCTCACTATAAATGGCACACATCAAGGCAAATAATTATCATCCAATAATTGTGCAAGGGTGTAAGGGCATTTTTCGGGAAAAATCGTTAAACTAGTTTTAACTTGGACAAAATCAACTGCGCTTTGATAAATATTTTCTAAATCATCCTGTAATTTATTACTTAAATTAGTTGTTAGATGATTATTTAAGTCATATCTAAATGTTTTAATTTCTCCAAGCCAGTGACGATGGTTTCTCTCATATTCAGTTTGCCAATATTGCAGTAATAATATGTGAATAATTATTTGCCGTAACAGACTTTTGACTTTAGCTAAATCTCTTTTGCCCAAACTACTTAATTCCTCAATTAAATTTTCTACATCTAGCTGGTCAAACTGTTTTTGTTTTAATAATTTAATAGTTTCTTCTAGCCATACACTATCATCTGTTTCATAAAGTTGTTTTAAGTTGGTAGTAATTGTCATACTTTCACCTTCTACTAACTATTCATAATTTAATCTTACAGAATCAAAAATTTATAGAGGTACCATTAAAATAGAAATAAATTGTTAAGTTATTTACACACAAGCTAAGAATGATATCTCTTTAGAAAAAAATTATTACAGAAAGCGATCGCTCATAACTACTTCGAGCGTCAGCATATACTAAAAAGTAAACAGTAGCTGAAAGATGTTTTCATCCTGGTGGAATAGGCGATCGCTAATTTTGTAACTTGTTTTACGGTACCGCCATTATCCTGTACCTTGCTGTTTCTGTTTATCCAGTTTCTCTTGAATTGCTTCACGACAAAATTCCGGCGGATCATCTTGTTGTTGTATCGCCTCCTTCATTTCTTTCGTGACACGTAAGTGTACGTACTCAGTTAAGGGTTTGTCCCTATCTGTTTTAAAACCATGATTTTTAATTTCTGGATTACCACGATTATCTTTAGGCACTTTATGTAACTTAATAAAGCTGGACTAATTGATATACACATTGAATAATCATTAGTTAGTGGTTGTTTCACTCGCCAAAGTTCAGACAACCACTAAATGTCCACTGACAAAATGAACACTACTATTCTATGTTCACAAGAACAGAACTTGAACTGTTGACGCTGGCTCAACTGAAAATTTTGTGTAACCGCTATGGTTTACGTCCAACAGGGAACCCAGGATACAAAGTCAGCTACATCACGACACTGATGGCGTTCCCTGTATTGGCGATAAGTCAGATGAAGGATAACCGAGGTTTGAGAATACCATCATTCGAGAGTTATCAACATCTCAGCGTTGCGTTGGATGAAATGAATCAACCAACCTTAGAACAGATAGCATTAATCAGGATTTCAATGGAAGGTAGGCGTATGGAATATCCGGCGAGATATGACCAGGAACAATTACTCAATCGCTATCATGCCAAAAATTACCTAGAACAAGCGATCGCTTTGCTGGAAATCAAGTAATATCTATTCCGTCGCCAGTCGCAGAAATAGCTTTTGCATACACATTTGTTATTTCTGCGATCGCATTTGCCACATAGCGGTTCTCGCTGGAGTCAAATATAGAGTGTTAGAATTTAACTATTGGCAGTACATACTTACTGGTGTAAAAGTTAGCAGGGTTCTACAGAAAAACATCACCAAAGAGTTAATTAGCGTGAAAAATTCAACGCTAACTTTAGTAAGCAAGGTAAAAAGTTGCTAGGCGGTAAACATATCCCAGGTAAGTTAATGAGGATGACGACAAACTTACTATTTGCTGAATTATGTAAAATGACATTAACCTGATCTAATGTTTAACCCTTCATTTTTCATGAAGGGTCTTAGAATCTATGAAACTTTCAGTTACCCTGAACAGCAAGAATCAATTTGTTTTAGCATTAGTCTTGAAAAGTGCGATCGCATTTTCACCCTTGCTGCTGTCTACTGGTGTGGCGAGTGGACAAACTACACCACCCATCACCCAAGAACAAACTATCGCGCAAGTTCTCTCTAATCAAGAACGCGCAGAATTAAACCAACTGCGAAAGCAAGCACCATCTAATGGCATTTCGACAACTATCTTACTCAATCTTTGGTTAGTTATATTAAGTTTATTTCCTGTAGCTGTGATTGCTTTATTTTGGTTACTACGGCGGGTAGCCATTAGAGAAATTGTTGATAAAGCAATGGGACAGCTACAAGGCATCGAAAATTTGCAAAATCAAATAGTGATTGTTAAGCAAGAAGCGGAAAATTTGATTCAAGAAGTCAAAAAAATCAATCGAGAGTTAGAAAATGAATCGGAAGCCCTCAAGCAGAATATACAGCAAGAAAAAGAGAATTTATCTAATTTTCAATCTGAGATATTGCAATCCAAGAACAATATTTTATCGGGGTTAGAAGTAGAAATCAAGAATCTACAAAATCATCTAGATAATTTAGAAGCTGAATTTAGTCAGCAATTACAACAATTGCAGCTAACCACCCAACAAAAACGCGATACCAGTTTGGAAAATATTGGTAATTTAGAATCTGATTTTGCTTCACAGATTGCTGAAATCAAAATAGGCACTGAAAAACATAAGCAGATAACTTGGGAATATTTGGAAAAATCCCAAAATGAATTTATATCTCAGTTTGCCAATTTACACGCAGATTTTCAACAACAAAAAGATAATTTAATTGCGGAATTGCTCAAAACGCAACAAGAATTTATCTCAGAATTGGCGGGAATTAGAGTCGATACTGAACAACAAAAAGATAGAACTAAAAATAATATTGCAGAATTAGAAAATAGCTTTAATTTGCATATATCTAGCTTAAACTCGGCAACTCAGCAGCAAAAAGATGACTTACTGGCAGAATTAGTCAAAAACCAACAAGAATTTATCTCAGAATTGGCAGGAATTAGAGTCGATGCTGAACAACAAAAAGATAGAACTAAAAATAATATTGCAGAATTAGAAAATAGCTTTAATTTTTATATATCTAGCTTAAACTCGGCAACTCAGCAGCGAACAGATGACTTACTGGCAGAATTAGTTAAAACGCAACAAGAATTTATCTCAGAGTTGGCGGGAATTAGAGTAAATGCTGAACAGCAAAAAGATAAAACACTGGATAATATTAGAGAAATAGTCAATAGTTTAACTGCTCAACTCTCTGGCTTACCATTGGAGTATGAGCAACAAAAGCAGGTTTTATTAGAAAATCTAGAAAAAATCCAAACAGCCGCACAGTTAGATATTAGCAAACATAAAGATTCAATTATCGAAAATTTGGAAAAATCTGGTTTAGAGTTTGCGGAACAATTTTCGGAACTGCAAGTAAATGCTCAAAAACAAAAGTTATTCCTTCTTGAAAAGCTGGAAAAATTAGAAACTGAATTTGTGTCTCAACTGTCAGAATTACAATTAGATGCTCAACAACGTAAAGAGTTAATTCTCCAAGAAATTACAGAGTCAAAAACGACCCAACCTCAAGCACCTCCAGTATCAGTAGAGGCTGATATCAAACAAGGTGACGATTTATTTGCCCAAAAGCAATATGAAGCAGCGATCACCTGTTACAATCAAGCAATAAAAATCCAGCCGGAGAATGCCACCGCTTGGTTAAAACATGGTCTGACGTTAGCAAGACTGAAGCGTTATCAAGATGCGATCGCTTCTTATGACCAGGCTATCAAACTGCAACCAGATTATCATCAAGCGTGGTGCGATCGCGGCGTGGCTTTTGGTAATCTGCGTCAGCATAAGCAGGCTTTTGCTTGTTTCAATAAAGCCACAAAAATCAAACCCGATGATGTCACGGCTTGGTTAAACCGGGGTTTATCTCTCATAGAATTGGAAGAATATGAAGAAGCATTAGCTTCATTTGAGCAAGCGATTAAATTACAACCCAACTCGCCCAAAATCTGGGATAAACGCGGTTACACGCTGGTAAGATTAGGTATGGATGACGATGCGATCGCTGCATTTAATAAAGCCATAGAACTTAAGCCAGATTACGCAATTTCTTATTATAATAAAGCAGCTTGTTATGCTCTCCAAAAACAAGCTCAATTAGCAATTGAATGTCTCCAACAAGCAATAGAAATTAATCCCAGATATAAAGAAGATGCGGCCAATGATATCGATTTTGATGAAATCGCTAAAAATGAACGGTTTCAACAGTTAATCGCTGATTAATTTGATATTCTATGTAAGAATTTAGGAGTCAAGAGATATAGTATTAAAATGCCTTACAGTGCGTTTACTTTTAATAAAGTCAAAAAAGACTTTCAACTAACAGTTGTTGAAAATCAGGATTTATTCTCCGATACAGCAGTTGTTACACCTACAGATTACCTAAATATGATTCTGGCAGAACATTTACCTTTAGTAACGGCAATCAATACAGAAAAAGCTCGTTCAGAATTGGTAATCATGCCAGTTTTAATAGAAGTGAGGCGTTATTTACAATATCAAGTGAGCGTCTTCTCTGGTTCTGAGTTTAATGTTGATGCAGCCCAAGGATTAGAAGGACGTTGTGATTTTATCTTGTGTAAATCACCAGAACAGTATGATATCACCAGCCCTGTAGTGACAATTGTTGAAGCTAAAAACGAAAGTATTAAATCAGGTTTAGGACAATGTATTGCCACAATGATTGCTGCTAATTTATTTAATCAACAACAGGGTAATGTTACTAATGAAATTTATGGTGTAGTGACAACAGGAACTGATTGGAAATTTTTAAAACTTTGCAACAGTAATGTTTTTATAGACAAGAAAGATTATTTCATCAAGGAAGTAGACAAAATTCTCGGCATTTTATCTATGAGCCTGAGCAATTCTACAGTTTAGCTTACTTCATACTTGAAATTATTTGGTTAATAATTTCATCTTCCTTCCCAGTGACAAAGTTAGCAAAACGTTGTGCTAAAGGTGGAACAAAAACCAGAGGATTGCTAAATCCTGAAAAAATATGCACACCATCAATCTCTGGAACAGCACCAATTATAAAACGTTTGTTACTAAACGCTACTAAACACTTATGCCAAGTTCCTGAGAAGCTGCCTAAAGCTGGTAAGACTTGCGTGATACTTTTTCTCAGCCATTGTTCACTTTCTTCTGCATTAATTTGTGCATGAGGATTTGTCAGTACGCGACTAATTTGTCCCAAGCGCAAGCTACCATCTAGAAATTGAACTGCACCTACATCTAATATTGGTGATGCTAATTCTTTTTCAGGTTGATTCCACAATTCATCAACTTGTATAGATACGGATTCTAATTCAAATCTTTGCAGATTCGCCGGCATTACTAAAGTTTGCAAATTTAAATCTACGGGTGGAATTTCAATCATTTCGGCGTGGGTAAAATACACTTTGATGGAAATACCTGCTGATTTGAGTAATTTGCGGCTGAGTCCACCAGCGCAAATTACAACATTTGCACTGTGATAAGTTCCGGTATTTGTTTGGACACCACCTTTCAATATTTGCAGAACTTGACTAATTTGCATTTCCCCACCAGCGCGTAAAAAAGCTTGAATGTAAGCTTGTGTGGTTTTATCTGGATGAATATGTCCGTGTTTCACAGTTAAAGCGCCGGAAATAACTTCCCGATTTATTAGTGGTTCTAACTCATAAGCGTCTTGTACACTGAGTAAACTTGGCGGTACAGCACAATTAGCATAGACGCTGGCGGCGGTTTCTGGGTGAGTATCGGCTGAAATCGTCAGTAATAAATCTAATTCTCGCAATTCAATATCAGCATCTAACTCTTGAGGCAAGATTTGGTAACGATCGCTCGCTTCTTGGCATAATTGACGAGTGAGTGGTGTTGTTCCTGACCAATAAGCTAGTCCACCATAACTATATCGAGTTGCATTGTCTGGTGTGGCGTGTTGTTCCAACAACAGCACACGCAAGCCGACTTTGACTAATTCATAAGCAAGCGTCGCACCTGTAATTCCGCCACCAACCACAATCCAATCGTAGGTTTTCATTTAATATGTTGCTTGTAGACGACTCAAAAGATATTCTCCCGCAAGGATGGGAGGATAAATAGGCGCACGTTCCTTTTGGCAAGTTTCCAAACAAACAATTTCTGTATCATCATTAGGATGACAGAAAAATGCTATTGAATAGCGCGATCGCTTTACCCTATAATCATTGGGAATCATTACCCGATGCTTAGTTGAACAAAACACATCATTTGTCCAACGCTGCATCAAATCTCCTGTATTCACAATCACCGTATCAGGAATTGTCGGCGCAGTCATCCACTCTCCAGTTGTTGTTTGCACTTCCAAACCACCCACATCATCTTGGAATATCAAAGTAATACTGCCATAATCAGAATGCTCACCCGCACGCACTTGTCCAGGTTTCGGAAGTTCTTGGATTGGCGGATAATGCAGCAGTCGCAGAGTATGATTTTGCTGATTGTGTCTAATTGTCAAAAAATCTTTTGGTAATCCCAACGCCAACGCAAATGTTGTTAATACTTTGTTAGCTAGTTCTGTACAAGCTTTATAAAATGCAATAATACAAGAGTTGTTTGCTAAACTCACACCATCAATAGAAAACGCAACTTCTACCTTGCTAAAATTAAAAGCTTCTTTTAAGTCTCCTGGTTGACTTGGATTGAGTCGCTCTCTTTCTCTGCCAACATAACCAGTATTACTAAATTCATCTTGCCAAGCTATTTGTTGTTTAACTTCTAGCGGTAAATTAAAAATATGTTGACTATAGCTAAATACTTCTGCAATCAATTCTTTTGAAATGCCATGATTTTGCAAATACATAAAGCCAACTTCATGGCAAGCTTGATAAATTTGTTTCACCACAGCATCTTGATCTGGTGAATCACTATTTATCAAAGCTGGTAAATCAATAATTGGTATTCTGCACATTGGAGAAATTATATATAGCGTTTGTCAGTTTAGTGCAGTACAAGAGGCTAGAGGCTAGGAACTAGAGAAATGCACCTCATTGAGATGAGAAACATAAATCTTAAATCATGCGGTAACAACTTCTTTCTTCTCTTCCTTTGTGTACTTTGCGTGCTTTGCGGTTCGTTTTCATAATTTCTTTTTCACGACTGATCTAAAATATACATAGTAAGGAAATTATTTTGCTAAAAATTACTCAATGCGAAACTGACAAAGACAAAGCCCATATCAAAGATTTGCTCTTGGAATATTTTAGCTGGATAAATTCTATGTGGAACCAGGAATTTAACATGAGTTTTGATGTTAATTCCTCCTTAGAAGAATGTCTTGCTCAACTTGATGAATTTATGCCGCCAGCCGGATGCTTACTTTTAGCAAGATATAAAGGCAAAATTGTTGGTTGTGTTGGCTTACGCCGCATTGAGCAGGAAATTGGAGAAATAAAAAGGCTGTACGTCCAGCCAAAGTTTCGCGCCCAAGGCATAGGCCGAGAGTTATTAGAAAATATTATCTATGAAGCTGCCAATTTAGGTTACTCAAAACTGCGCTTAGATACGGCTCCTTTTACGAAAGCCGCGCAGGCACTGTATCATTCACTCGGTTTTCAAGATATCGCACCATATTTTGAAAAAACAGAAGTCCCTCCAGAATATCGAGATAACTGGATTTTTCTGGAATTGAGACTTTATTGAATCTAAAGTGTGTAATTATTCAGTTTTTAGGCAAATAAACACCATTATTACTTATATTTAAACAACTTTACTAGTATCGCAACATTGGCATAATCAATTCCTTCTATAGCAATCTGCGATAAAGATTTATGAAGAAAATTTAACATAATTGCATATAATGAAGTTATTCAACTATAAGTATTTTTGCTTACTGCCATGATAGCGGATGGATTTCCTTGGCTAACCGCGATTATTCTGCTCCCACTCGTTGCTTCCATGCTCATTCCCGTGCTGCCTGATAAAGACGGCAAACTTGTGCGCTGGTATGCCCTAGGTGTGGCGATCGCGGATTTTATCTTGATGTGCTACGCTTTTTGGAAGCATTACGATGCCAGCAGTGCAACGTTTCAACTCGCGGAGAAATATGCCTGGGTGCCTCAGTTGGGGTTCAGTTGGGCAGTTTCAGTCGATGGAATATCCGCGCCACTTGTGCTACTGGCAGGACTAGTCACAACTCTTTCAATGTTTGCTGCATGGCAAGTTAACCTCAAGCCACGCCTGTTTTACTTCTTAATGTTGCTGCTATATAGCGCACAAATCGGCGTATTTGTCGCCCAAGACTTATTGTTGTTCTTTATTATGTGGGAACTAGAATTAGTTCCTGTTTACCTACTAGTCTCCATTTGGGGTGGTCAAAAACGCCGTTACGCTGCCACTAAATTCTTACTTTACACCGCCGCCGCTTCTATTTTTATTCTCGTAGCAGGCCTAGCAATGGCACTCTACGGCGATAATACAACCTTCGATATAGTCGAACTTAGTGCCAAGAATTATCCCTTAGCTTTAGAACTGTGGTTATATGCTGGGTTATTAATTGCCTTTGGTGTCAAATTAGCAGTATTTCCCTTGCATACATGGTTGCCTGATGCCCACGGTGAAGCATCTGCTCCTGTATCCATGCTATTAGCAGGTGTACTGCTGAAAATGGGTGGATATGGATTAATTCGCATCAATTTAGAAATGCTCTCCGATGCCCATGTTTACTTTGCACCAGTTCTCGCAACTCTTGGTGTCATCAATATTATCTATGGTGCATTAAACTCCTTCGCTCAGACGAACATGAAGCGCCGCCTCGCTTATTCGTCTATTTCTCACATGGGTTTTGTACTGCTGGGAATTGCCTCCTTCACCGATGTCGGTGTCAGTGGTGCAATGCTGCAAATGCTTTCCCACGGTTTAATTGCCGCAGTTCTATTCTTCTTAGCTGGTGTTACCTACGATCGCACCCATACAATGGCAATGGAAAGTATGGGCGGTATTGGCCAGCTTATGCCAAAGGTATTTGCCCTGTTTACTGCTGGTGCAATGGCATCACTCGCACTTCCCGGTATGAGTGGCTTTGTGAGTGAACTGCAAGTATTTGTTGGCATTACTACCAGTGACATTTATAGTCCTACATTCTGCACCGTGATGGTGTTCTTAGCCGCAGTCGGCGTGATCCTCACCCCGATTTATCTGCTGTCGATGTTGCGACAAGTATTTTACGGTACTGGCTCAGAACTCACCTGTGATATTGGTAACTCTGCTTTTGAAAATCAAGAAGATGAAGGTACAGTTTGCTTCGGTACAGACTGTCTCCTACCCAGCGAAGCAGTTTACCGAGATGCCCAACCCCGTGAAATCTTTATCGCCGCTTGTTTCTTGGTGCTGATTATTGGTGTTGGTATTTATCCCAAATTGGCTACACAAATGTATGATGTCAAAACCGTGGCGGTGAATAGCCAAGTACGTCAATCATATATTCAATTTGCCGAAGCCAAGCCCGAAATCTATGCCAAGGGATTATTTGCACCCCAAGTTACCCAGCCGGAAGTTTTAGGAATCATTAAATAAATTCTTCCGCCAAAAAATTAATTAGCCGTCATTAACTGCGTGGTGATGTATGCAGTTGATGACGGCTAATTTATTGATTATATAGCCCCATACTTCCAGTCTGAGGGGTTATGTGGTGCGATCGCAAATCTTCAGAACAGTAGATTGGTTAAACCCAACCAAGCCCAGTAATCAAAAATACACTTACTATACTTACTAGTATAAATACTGAATTACCTAGCAAATTCACTAATATTTTTAAGAATATCACCGGATTACAACCAGTATTAGCACGAGTAACATTTAGCTCATAACACCATATCAAATGCTGAGTTAAGGGCGAAACGTCAAATTCACCTTCCCCTACTCAGATAGTGTTGTACAAACACACAGCATGAGTCTTTCTCAGCATTAAATGATTGTTATACAAAAAGCACATGGCGATTAAGTATAAACAGCTATTACTGGTTGGCTAATCTTATGCAAGAAATTTTGAACTTACTGAAAAACATTGACTACTCTGGCATACCTATCGGCAAAATAGTGACTGTCATTGTTGTCTTAACTTTGACACAGACCTTAAGACGATTCGTAGTGGAATTAATAGTTAGAACTATTGAACGCTTTACAAAACAAACCAAAACCGACCTCGATGATGAACTAGTAGGGATTATCAAACCGTCTTTAAGTTGGTTAATTTTGATTGCTGGACTATGGTTTGTCAAAGAAATTCTGTCACCAGAATTAGGCATTCAATTAAGCGAGTCAATTGGTAAAACTCTTAACTTAATCGTCGTTTTTATCGTTGCTTATGCTATTTATCGAGCCGCTTCCATTTTAGGTCAGATTATTGCTAACTTAGTACTGCATACTGACACCGACCTTGATGAATTGCTGAGACCATTAATGCCGAAAATATTTCAATCGGCAGCAGTTATAGTCATTACGATTAAAGTCAGTGAAATCTTTTTAGGACAATCAGCCGCCGCCTTAGTTGGTTTATTAGGTGGTGCTGGTATTACTCTAGGTTTGTTGTTCAAAGATATTGTCTACGACTGGTTTTGTACAATTATTATCTACTCTGATAACCTTTATCGAGAAGGTGACTGGGTAGGAGTAGCAGGCGTTGAAGGTTTTGTTCAAGTTCTCAATATTGGATTTAGAACCACAACCTTACACGTATACAAATGGGGTTCTATTTTAAAAATGCCTAACTCTAGAATGATTACTGGCATTGTTGAGAATTGGTCACAAAATCCCGGTGAGGAATTAAAATGGGGCATTAGCTTAACCCTAAAAATTGATAATATTTCCGCCCAGCAAACTGCTAGAATCTGCGATGCAATTCAAGTAATGCCAGAATCTATTAAAGGCTTATCAAAAGAAATTATTGTCCGCTTTAGTCAGATAGAGAATAATGCCCGTGTGATTAACATTGTGAGCTTTGTTAATGATGACAAACTCTATTTTGCCGCAGAGAAAAACTTAAATCTAGCCATTCTGGAACTGTTAGAAAAAGAAGGCATTGATTTTCTATCTGTGGAACTGGAAACTACCCCAGAAAAGCATAAGCTTAGTCAACTGGGAGTGAATAATTAACTTACAATGACGGAATTAAACCTAACTTGCAATTGACGGGTTTCGACTGCGCTCAACCCTCTTTTAGTAAGACTATCGAGCATTGAGCGTTCGCGTAGCGTCTCCCTTGGGGAGAAGTCGAAATGCGCCTTCTAAATAATTCTGTCAACCTGATTTTAAAGCAATACTGTTCAGTTAACGTTGTCAGCTTATTGATTTCAGAAGAACCAAGACTTGGGGGATTCTCCACGCCACTTGCTTCAAGTCGGCAAAGCCGCCCAACGCAGTGGCTCCCCAAACCCCCGATTGGGAGACGGTTGCGTCCCCCAAACCCCCTCCAAAAAATAGATATGTTTTATGTGTAGCAGTTAATTTATTTTCTTAACTGAACCGTATTGGATTTTAAAGTACTGAGTGCTGAGTAAAAAGAAGGGTTACTTTTTTATGTTTTCTTGTGTACGTAGTTCATAACAGCTATTTAATAAGTTACAAAACGGATTTAAATTTATTTAAATCCCTACTTTTAGATATATGACCATTCACTCTATTGCTAGTTAAGCTAAAACCAGATACTAAAACAAGTGCCAAGATATGAATAAAACATTAATCACTAGTGTGATTTTTGCAATGTTAATTTTGTTGATTTTTTCTCCTTTTGCTGCGCTGGCTAGTTTAATGATTGTTTTGCTAATAGCAGCAACTTTTTGGTTTATGAAAAACCTATTGCAAATAATTTTTAGTGGCAATGTTCAGCCAACAGAAGAAAGAGATTGACAATCTATTATACGTAATTCGCTAATCTTATTCGTTCATTTCTTTATATGTAGCCAGTGCTGAAGGTGACAAGCGGCTGAGGTAACGGAATATCCAGTATTTCACAACCGTATCTAAAATCACGGGAAACGTGGCAATAAATAGAAATATCAAACTCCTATTAGGTGCTAGTCCCAAATGCTCGGCTAACCCTTCGAGAATGACTTCCCAACCGTGTGGTGAGTGGAAACCCACAAATACATCAGTAAACAAAATAATCACAAAGGCTTTAGCACTATCACTCAAGCCAAATATCAGGTCATCTATAAAAGACTTGATGGCTGCAATTTCTTTTTTACCATTAGCAACTACAATAGCAAAGGCGACTAAAGAAATTAAATCAGCAAAAACATTACTGATCGCTTCTTTACTTTTTTTGCGGAATTCTTGAGCTATTTCAATAGCTTTTTCTTTAACACTAGACTCAATTTCCTCTGGAGATAAACTAGGCGATTTCTTGAGGAGAGTTTGAAATTTCAACTGTTCTTCAAAGGTTTTTAACTCTTTGAAAGCTTCTTCCTCCATTTCAGAATTAATAAAAACAGCAGCGAGTTGTTGACTTCTAACACGCTCTACTATAGGACTCACTAAAAATTCTTTAGACAACCTTTGTGTTAATAACGGAATCACAATTAACAGTAACAAGAACCGCACGGAAGTTCGGGTGCGATTTTGGGAAATGTGGTAATTCCGAATAAAATCGGCTTCGGCGTTGGGCGAAAAGTCTGTGGTAATTCGATTAATGGTTCTCCCGATAGAACTGGGGAGAAAACCTATACTTTGATTGTTGCCGGCAGGATTGACAACATTAGATGTATTTTGATAAATTTCACTGTCAATTTTTAGGGGCTGAGATACCGATTGTTGATTTACTTTGCTAATTATTAAGGTTTGTTGCTGATACTTTTCAATAACTTCATCAATAAACTGGAGTTTCTCTAATAAAACAGGGTTGGAAATTTCTAATAGTGCGCGGCTGGACTGGAATTCTGCGAGTCTCAGTTTAATAATAGTTAAATTTTGGCTCAGTACGTTCTGCCAATAAGACATGACATTTGGTGTCTCATTTACGGATGCGGCAGAAATGATTTGATTGTTAAAATGCTCTATTTCAATATTTCTGATTGTCTTGGCAGCATCATAAGCTTGGGCAAGCGATCGCTCCGGTGTATTGACAAACCATTGTTTCACCACTTCCCAATATTCATATACCTTTTGCCGCAGCAAATCACTATTCTTTGTAAACAAAAAATTCTTCATTGCCGTATTCAGTGTAAACTAGAATTAAGATAGGGTAATCATGAGTTTAAAATCTCACGATTACCCTATCAAGCATTAATAATTAATTACTCTGAATATACACCAATCAACGGATTTGGTACAGGGAAGGGACGATTTTCTAAAATCTTAAATTGACCAATCTCGGCATCATAAGCAAAAACTTCACCAGTCTCAATTTCATAAATCCAAGCATGAAGAGTCAATTGACCACTATGCAGTCGAGAACGAATAATTGGATGAGTTTCGAGATTTTCTATTTGTGTCAGTACATTCTGTTCAATGGCAATTCTTAAAAGCTTATCGCTGGGGCAATCTTTATAGTTATCCATCACCAAACGGCGAGTTGGTTCAGCGTACTGCCTCAACCAGTCATAAACTAATGGCATTTGCTGTGCCAAGCTACCTATCTGTAATAGTCCTCGCATGGCTCCGCAATGAGAATGACCACAAACAACTACATCGTTGATATCTAAAGCCTGAATTGCATATTCAATTCCTGCACCTTCAGCACCGTGATGGGAGCCATACGGAGGAATAATATTCCCAACATTACGAATAACAAATAAATCTCCTGGCTGACTCTGGGTAATTAAAAAAGGATCAATCCGAGAGTCAGAACAAGTAATAAATAATACTTCTGGTGTTTGTCCTTGCGATAAATTTTCAAATAATTCGCGGTGTGTAATAAAATAATTATCGTGAAATTCATTCAGCCCCGCAATTATGCGTTTAATTGGCACGGTTAAAAACTCCTGAGTAATCAGATAAATAGGATTTTTAGAGACGTTGATACTATCAATACGTCTCTTCAGAGCTTATCTAATGTGCAATCCACTTGGCATCAGAGACAATACACACACCTCCGATTTTTTTTAAAATCGGCTCAATTTCTGTTACTAATTCTTCTTCTTGTTCTTGTGTGCATACACTCATAATATAGCCATTAGTGAGTATATGACTTTCTAAATCATTAAAAACTCTACCTCTATCTCCTTTACCTGTAACATCTTCAATTACAGTGTAACCGGAAACTCCGATTTTCTCTAAAATATCTAGAACTTTTGGTAGTTCTAAAGAATTTGTGACTATCTCAACTTTCTTGATGGCTTCCACTTATTTAAACTCCGATAGCTTTGATAATGTTGAAATACAAAGGAATGCCAATAATAATGTTGAAAGGAAAGGTCAGTGCTAAGGCCATAGATACATACAAACTAGGATTAGCTTCTGGAACTGTCATTCGCATCGCTGCGGGAACTGCTATGTAAGAAGCACTGGCGCAAAGGACTGCAAATAGCAAAGCATTACCCGCAGACATACCAATTAATTTGGCAATAATTATGCCGAAAATGGCATTAGCTACAGGCATTAATATCGAAAATGCAATTAAAAAAGAACCAGTTTTCCGCATATCTTTGATTCTTCTGGCCGCAACCATCCCCATATCGAGTAAAAAGAAGGCTAAGACTCCATAAAAAATTTCTTGGGTGAATGGATGTAATTTATCCCAACCTCTTTCACCTGTGAGTGTACCAATAATCACGCTACCAATCAGGAGAAAAACTGAACCATTTAAGAAAGCTTCCCGTAAAACTTCACTCCAAGAAAATTCTCCTTTTTGGTTTTCTTTTGGTGGTGCAAACAATCTCACTAGCAAAATCCCTACAATAATTGCTGGTGATTCCATTAATGCTAAAGCGGCTACCATGTGTCCGCCAGAAGAAATATTCAAAATTTTGAGAAATGATTGAGCAGTAATAAATGTCACTGCACTAATAGAACCATAAGTTGCTGCGATCGCGGCTGCATTGTACGCATCTAATTTGACTTTTAAAATGAAAAATGAGTAAACAGGTACAGCCGAAGCCATCAAAATTGCTGAAAAAAGTGTGATGGCAATTTCAGGATTGATGCCACTTTCGGTAATTTCATATCCGCCTTTGAAACCAATAGCTAGTAATAGGTAAAGGGAAAACAATTTAGGTAAAGGCTGCGGAATTTCCAGGTCAGATTGCAAAAAAATTGCCAGCATTCCTAAAAAGAAAAATAACACTGGCGGGTTTAAAATATTGGACAGAATTAAACTGGAATTCATGTCTAGCACCCCTGATATTGATTATGAAGAACAACCAAAAAACTAGCCGATTGATTCATGAATATAATCTCTGTAACAAAAGATTAACTATTTGCGGTTAATATATTTCAACATTGTGACCAAGGTGTGTTTTTTATATGTCATTGCTATGAATTAGCTCAAGAATACACTTGCTGATCGGTACACACATGAAAATTTCAGTAGTTAATTAAAGCAAATCCCTATCTACAACAAGACTTTGCTCATACTCAGAGAAACTCGGTTTAAGTTAAATTTATTTTCTAGTGGGAACTATCACCGTGATTTTACGGTCAATGATGTTTTACACTTTCAGTAAGATACCTGATATTTTTGAGGAAGTTAGGTGTTAACCATGAAATTGAGGTTGTTTGGCCAAGGCTTGATGGGAATCGGAGTCTCTTCTGTAGCGGCGTTGAGTATGGTTGCAACTATTGACCAGCCTAGTTATGCAGGCGGGACGATTTTTAAGTGTGAAAAGCGTCAAGGTGTACCTGTGACAGTTGCTCAAACTCAAGATGGTAGGAAAGTCCCGATGATTCAATGGTCATCTCAAGATTACTTTCCTAGAGAATGGAACTCAGAACGTCGTTGTTATGAAGTGTCGCGGAGATTTCAAAGAAGTTATGACAATGGCAGACTCAAGTACATTAAAACAGGTACTTTGCGCGGACAACCTGTAGTGTGTGCGGCGGTAAATCAAAGTGCGCCTTGTACTGATAGTTCTTTGTTGTTTACTCTCAAACGTGGTAGTAATGCGAAAGCAACTTTGAGAAGACTGATGAATCGTCGGGGGTTAGTCGCGGGGAATGTTCTGAATGAAAGTGGGGGAGACTCATTGAACATTGATTTTGATACATATTTAAATAACGCGACAAATGACCAAAATAGCGATATTAATCAAGATATTAATGAATAATGCGATCGCTATTTTTTATCTGTTGTAAACCCCAATGAATGGTTCTCCGTTGACACTGGTTGTCTGTCTTGGCAGTATTTCCGTGATTTTGTCGGCATCAGCACCAGTTGTCAGTATTCCTACACCAAATTACATTGCTCGCTCAATTACTGTCAAAGTTCTATCTCAAGATTTTTTGGGTTCCGGTATTTTGTTGCGGCGTAGTGGTGCAACATATACAGTACTGACCAATGCTCATGTATTACAAGCTGGTGATCCTCCCTATCGTGTACAAGCGCCAGATGGTAGGATTTATAGAGCTAATTTACCTCAAAACTTAAACTTCGGAAAAAACGATTTAGCTGTGTTGCAATTCAAAAGTGCAGGCAGTATCTATGCAATAGCATCTCCTGGTGCATTTCCCGCATCAGGAGATGAAGTATTTGCTGCGGGTTATCCGGCTGTGGAAGAACGAGGTAAAAAACAAAGCTTGGCCTTTACCACAGGCAAGGTGAGTTTAGTTCTAGCCAAACCTTTAGAGGGCGGTTATCAACTAGGCTACACCAACAATATTAAAAACGGGATGAGTGGCGGCCCTTTATTAAATGTTCGGGGTCAAGTGGTGGGAATCAATGGAATGCAAGCTTATCCATTGTGGGATCAACCATCAGTATTTGCTGATGGTTCTAAAGTTGATGCAAGATTGCATCAAATGATTATTCGCCTCAGTTGGGCTGTACCGATGACAAAGGTGAGACAGATGATGCCAAAAGCCGAAAACACTACAGTTACTACTGTATTTAGTCAAGCTGATTAGCGGGCGAAAAATTTTGGATTTAAGATGTCTAACGTTCTGTCAATCTACCGTCATCATTTTTTACATTGGTGTGAGATTATGAGACTTAATCGTGGATTTACAACAGCAATTGTCGGGGTAGCGATCGCCTTTACGCAACCAGAAATTGCTCAATCTTTAACTGCACAGGATGTCACTAATCTTGCTCAAAATATTACTGTCATGATTAGTGGCCCGCAACTTGGCTCTGGAGTGATTATTTACCGCAAAGGCAAAACCTACAGCGTGCTGACTAATTGGCATGTAGTTGATGCGCCAGGAACTTACACCATCCAAACAAGAGGTCAGACCCAATATCAAATTCAACCCACGTCTATCACCCGTGTTCCAGAGGCAGATTTAGCAATTTTACAGTTTAACAGCGATCAAGCCTACAACGTGGCGATTTTTGGCAATTCCGATGCCACCAGGGAAGGCACCACAGTATATGTATCCGGCGCACCAGAACCATTACACGGCATTGAAAACCGTACTGTGTTAGTACCAGTCGGACAAATTATTGGGACTAATTCACAAGATAAAGAAGGTTACACCTTAATTTATAGCAACACGACTTATCGCGGAATGAGTGGTGGCCCTGTGCTAGATGATAACGGCCGTTTAATTGGGATTCACGGACGAGGTGCGAGATCCGACGGGGAAAAAGTTGGGTTTAATTTAGGCATTCCTATCAACATCTTTGTTAATTCCAAAGCTGTCAGAACTTTGAAATTAGCAATACCGATTTCTCAACCAAAAGATAAACCTGCATCGGCGAATGTTCCCGCCATTGGCAGACCATCAGTAATCAATGGTTCTGGCGGAGCCGCAGGTTCTTGCCCTGGTAGAATTTGCTAAAGATGGCAGAATTTAGAATAAAACATTTTAATTTACACATTTTTTCAGATGAAAAAAATTTTAAATCTTAGTCTTGTAACTGTATTACTATTGCCAAGTTTGCTAAATTTTACTGGTGAACAAGCGATCGCCCAAACTGCGATCGATGAAGATAAACTCAATACAGTGAATGGGATGCCTTGGGCTGGCGGTGGTTTGCCTTTTAGTAAACTCGTAAATATCCAAGATACCCTAGTCAATTCCGCTTTAGGCAAAGTAGTTATTGATGCCCACGGTGAAGACCCTTTAAGCAGTTTAATTAAAAGTCCCTTTAGCGGCCCTCGTCCTGGCAGATTTGTAGTTGTGTCTCTGTGGGGAAGCAAAATTGAAGGCTGTTTTGCTAAAGTCGTCGTCCAAACCGCCCCAGCCGATGGCCAAGCAACATTAGAACAAATCGCCCCCACCACCATCGAGTTAGGTATTGATGGTCAAATTCTGCAATTAACTCCTAGCCCTAATAGCAAAGTCAGAGGCTTTTCTGGCAAATATACATATACCGAATATGAAAACAATCAAAATGTTTCATATAGCAATACTTGGTATATGTCAGACACTTTGTTTGCTATTAATGCCGATGCTGCTAACATTTTACGCAAAGCTCAACCCAAAGAAGTCCGGGTTCGGTTAACTTTTGCCAATGGTGATACCAAAGTCTTTCCCATCGGTAAAGGAACTGTAAAACATTGGCAAGAAGCCTATGGTTTTAATAGTGCTTGTACTGCACCAAATCAACCGTAAATAAGGCAAAAGGTAAAAGGCAAAAGGCAAAAAATAGATGCTATGCCGTAGTTAAAAAACTATAATTAATAGCTAATTATTGGTGATTTTCAAACCTAGCGATTAGCTATTTTTTTTATGAAAATCCCTAAATATAAACCAATACGGTTCAGTTATTACTTTTTTCTTCTCTTCGCGCTCTTTGCGCCCTTTGTGGTTCGTTAAAAAAATGAATTTAACAAAAAGTTTTAGGAACTCAACAGAGTCTTGAGAATGTTGGGTTACGCTATCGCTACACCCAACCTACACAATAATTACAAAACTCTTGATTCTCTCCGTGCCTTTGCGCTTCTGCGTGAGAAAATTCATCCCGTATTTATGCAATATTTTACATAAAAACAGCGATCGCCACCTTACACAGCATCATAGTAGGTTGAGTGCGATCGCACTTTTTCCTTTTTACTTTTAATTCCTCGGTTTTGGTGATTCAGGAATAATTTCTGTCACGACTCGATTACCTGTTTTACCACCACTCACAACAATGTTGTCTGTTTCCAAATTACCAACGGCTGTATCTCCATTAAATGTTAAGGCTGGGCTGGCTTGGCGATAAACTACATTTCCCTGCGCCTCTAATAATTTTTTATCGAGATACCAAGTTAAATTTTGAGAAGTTAAAGACTGACGACGCTGACCGATGGCGTTGACATTTCCTACTACATAAACTGTTTTTTGGGGGATTTTCATCTCAGCTTGATTACCCGTCACCGTCAGTTTTTCCGCCCGGTGAAATACCCGCACAGGAGAATTTGTTTTGATGTTTTCTGTATTCATATCCCAAACCATAGAGTTACCAATGATCTGCACTGGTGGTTCTAATAAATCTGCTTGGGCATTTTTGTTGATGGTAGCAATTTTAGTTTTTAAGTTAAATTCAGCAGAATTACCGCGACCACGGTCAGTAATTTGATTATTTTTATACCGTTCAAATTGTAAAGGGCGATCGCCAATTAATTTTTCTTGTTTAACCTGCCAAATTAAATGTTCTGTCCGCATTTTAATTTGGGGATCAGTCGCATTAGCAACGACTTTACCGATAAATTCGGCTACTTGTTCGCGGGTTTTGACTCGTGCTTCTTGGGCTATGGCTTGTAACTGTTTATGCCTACCATTGATTTGATTCCGCATAATCAGTAAACCATCTTTGGGTAGCCATTCCATTTCGTTACCTTGCAAAACCACACCATTAGTAGGGTCTGTGGCTACAATTTTACCTTTGAGAAATAGCCGTTTACCATCTTGTTCAATATCTGCTAAGTCGGCTTTAATTTGATAAACTATTTTGCCATCTTGATATAATTCTCCATAAGGATTTTCGGCTTGAGCTATTTCTTTTTCTTTAGTGTATCTTGCCTTTTTGGCTTTGACTGTCCAAAGCGGTCGTCCGACTTCATCGGCTTGTTCTAGGGTGACATCAAAAAAAGTTAATTTACTCTCAGAATCTTCTGGCGAGGAACTTTGATTATTTTGATTGGAGTTGGTTGCAGGTTTACCACAAGCCCCTAAACTGAGCATTAACAGTAAACTCAAGAGTAGGTAAGACCATTTGGTTGTAATTGATTGGAACTTCCAAAAACTCAAGTCATGAAAGTGGGGGGATTTATTTGTTATTCCCCCCAGAAATCTAAAATTTATTTTTGCTATGTGCCTACCTTGCTGCTTCATGTATCCTGAATTTCTAGATGTCCGTCATGGTCTGTTGGGTCATCCAAAAAACCCATTCCCGATAAGGGGCGATAGGGGTAACTTTGGCGTGGGGTTTTTTGGATATCTTCTTTGATAGCTTCTAAATCAATGTAGCGATCGCTCACATTAATTAAACTATCACTGGTCATGGAGCGTAAACTCACAACCTCTACCCTGACACCACGATAGCTTACAGAATTGACAGCGTAGGCTAAATCGCCATCTCCACTCACCAACACCGCCGTATCATAGGAATCAACCAACGCCATCATATCAACGGCGATTTCGACATCTAAGTTGGCTTTCTTGGAACCATCTGGGAGTTGTACTAAGTCTTTGGCAATGACGCGATAGCCATTCCGACGCATCCACAACAAAAAACCTTGCTGCTTTTCGTTGGTTCTATCGACACCAGTGTAGAAAAAAGCCCGCAACAGCCGAGATCCACCTGTTAAACGACACAACAACTTGGTGTAATCAATTTCAATTCCTAATTGCAAAGCCGCATAAAATAGATTTGAGCCATCAATAAATATAGCGACTCGGCCTCGATTCTCTAAAACTTGTTCCGGCGTAAATATCGAGTCGTTTTCTAAATTATTCAACATTGTTGTCATACCTCATTTTTATCTTGATATTTTTGATACAAATTTCCAACTTTGACTTTTAGCTAGAGAGTTTTATGATAATTTTCCGGGGCTAATGATTTAAGTTCAGCCCCGATAAATTTTTTGAGAGATTTGAGAGATTAGAAAATGTTCTGAAAGAAATTAAAAAAACTAATCGTTTTTCGGAGGTTCTATGCGTTTAAAAATTGGTTGAGGATTCCCCAACAGTTGTTTATTAGATAGTAACCCCCATTGGGAATGAATGGAAAATGGGGCAGCAGTTGCTGTTTGATTTTGTTCGTTAAAGTTGATTCCAAAACCCAGTTGCTGATAAATTTCGCTACTGATATTGGGAATAACTGGTGAAAGAAGATATGCTGACAGTCTAACTGATTCCAAAACTGCGTAAAGCACTTTTTCTACTTCCTGCTGCTGTCCTTGTTTATATAGTGACCAAGGGGCTTGATCATCAATAAACTTATTACTGGCTTGTACCAATGACAGAACAGCTTCGCAGGCTTGGTTAAAAGCTAGTGCTTGATATGCTTGTTGTACCTGTTCCCCTAGACCTAAACCAATCGTTTTCAAAGGATTTGCCGCAGAAATGGTTTCATCTGAAACTGACACTTGATTGCCAGCACAGTATTTCTTCACCATGTTCAAGGAGCGATTTAACAAATTACCTAAATCATTTGCCAAATCTGCATTTAAAACGTTGATGAATCTACTTTCATTAAAGTCGCCATCTTTGCCAAATTCGATTTCCTTAAGAAAGTAATAACGAACGGCATCACTACCATATCTCTCAACTAGAGCGATCGGATCAAGGGTATTACCCAGCGCCTTCCCCATTTTCTGCCCATCTTTGGTCAAAAATCCATGCCCAAATACTCTGTCTGGTAAAGGTAAGTCTGCCGACATGAGCATTGCTGGCCAGTAAACTGCATGAAACCGCAGAATATCTTTGCCAATTAAATGCAAGTTAATCGGCCACCATGTTGCTAAAGCGTTGGCTAAGGTTGGTTCAGCATCGGGTTCTAATAATGCTGTGACATAACCCAGCAGCGCATCAAACCAGACATATAAAGTTTGGTTAGGATCAGTCGGAACAGGAAAACCCCAGTCAAGATTAATCCGGGAAATGGAAAAATCTTGTAAACCTCGGCTGACAAAGCTTAAAACTTCATTACGACGGCTTTCGGGTTGAATAAAATCTGGGTGCGATTGATAAAACTCTTCTAATTGAGTTTGGTATTTAGATAAGCGAAAGAAATAATTTTGTTCGTCTCGCCATTCAACTTCTTTATTGGTATGAATTGGGCAACGCTTACCATCTAATAATTCTCTTTCTTCTTTAAATTCTTCGCAGGCTACGCAATACCAGCCTTTTTGCTGCCCTTGGTAGATATCGCCTTTTTGCCAAACGCGCCCAAAAAATTCTTTAACAATCGCTGCATGTCGCGGCGCAGTTGTCCGGCTAAAGCGATCATATTGAATGTTTAATTTCTCCCATAAGCTAACAAAACTGGGAACAATCCCATCACAAAATTCTTGGGGCGCTTTGCCTAAAGACTCTGCTGAACGTTGAATTTTCTGCCCATGTTCATCTGTACCTGTAATTAACAGGACACGATGTCCCTTGAGTCTCTGATATCTAGCCACTACGTCTGCGGCGATGGTTGTATAAGCACTTCCAATATGAGGGACATCGTTTACATAGTAAAGGGGTGTTGTCAGTGCAAATGTCTGGTCTGTTTTATCCACTAGGTTCATGCAGAATAAAAAACAAATTATTAAAACGTTTTATACTTAGTTATGAAGGCAAAACTACGCAATTATATTACATTACTATCTCTTTTTCAAAGTTCACCTTAATATTAGCAAATTTCTAGAGTTCAGAAATGTTTTGTAATAAGTACAAATTTGGCTAATTTCGGCTCTAAAAACAGAAAGGAGAATTTCATAAGGTTGATCTGAGGTTGTTTCTTACATAGATTGTGACCAAAAGTACAACGCTCTAAACATAGAAAAATCGTTTGCTTTTATAGATAAGACATTTCTATCCTAAGAGGGTCGTAGTATCAGTAAAGAAATGTAAAAATTAAATCAAGATAAACTACGATATTTTCCCAAAAATATATTTAGATATGAGTCTAAATAGCCCCTTAGATATTTCTCGCTTATTTTTAGCAACTTTTTCCACACGAATGTTTTGCTATTACGAGGATCGCATTCCTCGTGATGCAAGTTTGTTAATAGTGAGCAATCATCGCAGCTTTATGGATGCCATGATTTTAATGAAGGCGTTATCAAGTCCGATTCGTTTTGCTTGTCATCACTACATGGGACAAGTGCCAATTTTGCGCGAAATTGTCACCGGACAATTAGGTTGTTTTCCGTTAGAAACAGTGGAGAATCGGCAGCAAAGCTTTTTTGCTCAATCACAGATGCTATTAAAGTCTAAGCAGATGGTAGGCGTTTTTCCTGAAGGGGCTGAACCGATGGTGCAATCAACTCCAGCATCGGCGGTGGGGGAATTTCAGCGCGGATTTGCCCATTTAGCGTTGCGGACTGGCGTACCAGACTTAGCAATTTTACCAATTGCGATCGCCTCTTTAGAAGAAGTCAACACCACAGCTTTTCCCCTAAAACTGTTGAGTTTGTTTGACCCTTCCGAACCTTTATTTAACCAATATGGATGGCATCCATTAGTGATATATCAACGGGTAGCTGTACTCATTGGTCGCCCTTATTGGATTACAAACGATCATCAAAGTCAATATCACGGCAAACAAGCCAGAAAAGTTATAGCTGAACTCACACAACACTGCCACAGTGAAATCGCAAATTTACTACAACAAGGATGTTATTGATATACAACACCACGGCAGAATTTTAAAGATGACTTTGCTGGTGTTTTAATTGTAATTTTTTTGCTGATTTTAGATATATATTGCTAAATATGATCTGACAGAATCTTTATATAAGACTAAATTATATTTACAATAATTTGATTGCAGGTTTAAGTGAGTTTTTATTAGCTGAGTTATGATTTTAACAGACTTTTACCTGTAATACTGTCGAAAACTTAAATTCACTATTTTGAACTGATAATTTTTGTCTGTTTATGGGAATCATTTAAAAAAAAATCTCAAAGGATAATAATTGTATGCAGGTAAAACGATAAAAATCCTCAAGAAAATTAAAGTTGTACAATGCCAGAAGTTGAGTTAAAGCCGTGTTTTCTGACTCCGAAACGAGTCCAACCAGAGTATCCGTTGTTTGTTTATTTACCGGGAATGGATGGTACTGGTGAGTTACTGCGATCGCAAACATCGGGACTAGAAGCAGGCTTTGATGTTCGCTGTTTGGCGATCCCCAGAAAAGACTTAACGACTTGGGAAGAGTTGACTAATAACGTCTTGGACTTAATTCACGCAGAATTGGAGAAAAGTTCCCAAAGGTCAATTTATTTGTGTGGAGAATCATTTGGTGGCTGCTTGGCGATGAAGGTAGCTACTAAAGCCCCGCATTTATTTAAACGGATTATTTTGATTAACCCCGCCTCAGCTTTTCGCCTGCGTCCGTTTTTAGATTGGGCATCCCATTTATCATGCTTAATACCAGAATCTTTGTATGATATTGGTGCATTGGGTTTATTACCGTTTCTGGCATCTTTAGAACGCCTAGACAGAAGCGATCGCTATGAGTTGCTAAAAACTATGCGTTCTGTCCCATCCGTAACAGTAAATTGGCGATTGACTTTATTGCGAGAATTTGAGGTTGACGATGACAAATTACGCCGTCTCACCCAACCAGTATTGTTAATTGCTGGTGCAAGCGATCGGCTTTTACCTTCTGTGACAGAAGTGAAGCGAATCGCTGCTATTTTACCTAAATCTCAGGTTTTCATCCTGCCCAATAGCGGCCACGCCTGTTTGCTAGAACAAGATGTCAGTCTGTATGAAATTCTGCAAAACAACAACTTCTTAGAAACTTTGAATCACAAGCTTTACAAGCTACCAGTGAAGGAATTCGGTTGAGCAGGAGGCAGTGGTTCGGCTACGCTCACCAACCGGAGGCACTTTGGCAAAGCCGGAGAAGTCAAAAGTCAAAAGTAAAAAATCAAAAGTCAAAAGTATTCTTCATTTTTGCCTTTTTACTTACCACTAAGCGGTTGAGGCAGGGAGTAGACAAAAAGTTTTTCACTCAGTACTCAGTACTCAGCACTCACACTTCGACTTACCTCGACTTCGCTCGGTACAAGTCGCTCAGTGTACGGCACTCAAACTTGTACTTGTTGGAAGATGTCAAGTTAGTCTTGATTTCGCTACAAACAGATTAGAGCGACTGGCATAACAATGACAAACCAACCCCAAAAACAACCAGAAGTAGAAATCACTAATCAAACATCCGCTAAAGAGAAATCATCGTTATTTGACTCTTTGGCGACGACTGGTAAAACATTGTTTGATACAGCCTTGGGCGTGGGTGTAGCCACAGCTAAACAAACACATAAGTTATTTGGACAAGCAACTCAAACTACTGGCCAAATAGTTGATCGCCTCAGTCAAAATTGGCTGATTAGAAGGCTATCGGGTTTTTTAAATCTGAATTGGCTGATTGGTGCTAGTGAAAATGTTGATCTAGAAAAAGCCGCCACCACCGTTAACAAACTTAAACAAAAATATCCCCAGGAATCGCCTAGCCAGATTTCTCACCGCATCATGCTAGACACAGCCACCAAAGCTGGGGGGATTGGGTTTGCCAGTAGTATTTTACCAGGGGTAGCAGCAGCATTATTAGCGGTTGATTTAGCTGCGACGCTGAAATTGCAATCGGAAATGCTGTATAAAATTGCGGCCGCTTACGACTTAGATTTAAAAGATCCAGCCAGGAAAGGCGAAGTTTTAACAATTTTTGGTTTGGGGTTGGGTGGTAATCGTTTGTTAAAAGCTGCTGGATTGGCGTTACTGCGAAATGTGCCGTTTGCGGGTGCAGCGATCGCCACTAGTTCTAATGCGGCCTTAAGCTATTCTCTAGGGTATGCAGCTTGTCGATTTTATGAAGCCAAACTAGATGAATCTGTTTCCTTAACATCACCAGAAACTTTAGCAACCCTGAAAGCAGAAAGTGAAAATTACTTAGAAACTGCGATCGCTCAACAAGCCATCATGGATAAAATTCTCGTTCATGTAATTCTTGCCAGCCATCCCGAAAAAACCTGGGAGGAAATTTTACCAGAATTGCAAGCATTGAACCTCAGCCCAAATTCCCTAGATGCGATCGCCAACAATATCAAGTCACCGCAACCATTAGATACACTCCTCAACCAACTCAACCGTGATTTTGCAATCCCACTGTTGGCACAATGCCAAAGAATTGCTCAACTTGACCAGCAAACCACAGGAGTAGAACAAGAAATAATTAATGCGATCGTCAATAAATTTGACATTGACACCACTGAATTGTGATTCCAAAACTAGCCTCTAGCCTCCAGTCCCTAGTACAGGTCGGCGTAAATAAACAGACCATAAGAAAATGCTAAAAGGCTTGTATTATCGTTATTCTTTCTTTTTACTTTTGCCTTTTTACTTTTGCCTTGTTGTACTAGCCTCTATTCCTGTTCAACCTGCTCAGGATCAATACCCAGTTCTCTGAGGCGTTGCTTTAATTGCTCTACTTGCTGTTCAGCTTGCTGTCGAGCTAAAGCTTCTGCATCTATTCTTTGTTGTGCTTCACGTAGTGCTTGCGCCTGTTCTGTGGGGTTCAGCAACTTTTCACCTGTATCTTCTCGGTAAAAACTAATCAGTTCTCCTTCTACCTGCAAGCGCAAACCTAATGGTTCACTGCGATTGTCGGTAATCAACTCATAAGAATCTTGGCGCAACCGATAACCCCGCAACTGTCCTTGTACCCATTCGCCTCTGGGGTCAAATAACCAGTATTCTTTAACACCAAGTTGCTCGTACAAAGTCTTCTTAAATTCCTGATCGTGATTTTTCGTCCCCGCCGAAGTCATCTCAAAAATCACCGATGGAACTTCCCCTTCTTCCCACACTTTATAGTTATCTCGACCACCAGGTGCGACATTAAAAATTACCATCACATCAGGGGCAACACGCAACTTAGGAAACCCTTGAGCGTAGTAGAGAAATTGATTGGCAAGGACTGTTGCTTGTTGTCCTACTAAATACTGACGCAGAATTTCTAGTGTCGCCAGTAACACACATAAATGAGCATAGCTTTCTGCCACTGGTTCACCATCGGAACTAGGATAGAACACTTCTGAGCGTTGATTTGGAGTCAAGGCTGAGGTCATAGTCATGCCATACAGAAGGTTAGGATGTTTTAATTATAAAAGTCAGTGGTGATTCGCCCTTTCATACTTCACACTTCATACTTCTAACTTCTCTTCACACTTCAAATTTTTGAGCAATACTGGTACAAGAAGGAATCTTTAAACAAAATCCCAAAATGGCAACAATTAAACTTAGTAATCAGCCTCTGCTGGAGTGGGCAGGCGATAGTTTGGCAATTGGATTATTTGAAGATGCGGTAGAGTTAACAGGTGAACTGGCGACTTTGAATGAAAAGTTCGCTGGCATCTTAAAAGAAGTCATTGCCGAAGAAGAATTTACAGCCAAAGCCAACAGCACTGTCTTTATTCGTGTCGCTGGCGGCGGTGCGGTTAAAAAAGTAATCTTGGTTGGCTTAGGAAAATCAGACGCACTGAAAGTAGATAGTCTGCGGCGGGCGGCGGCGGCGGCGGCGAAGGTAGCCAAAAAGCAAAAAAGCAAAACTCTCGGATTTAGCTTTCCCTTATGGAATAACGACCCAGCCGCCACAGCCCAAGCGATCGCAGAAGGTGTAGAGTTAGCTTTATATCAAGATGTGCGCTTTAAATCAGAACCAGATGATAAAGGCGCAAAAGTTGAAACTGTCGAGTTACTGGGCTTTGAAGGTCAAGAGGATGCAATCAAGCGTGCCAATCAAATTGTATCTGGGGTCATTTTAGCCAGAGAGTTGGTAGCCGCCCCAGCCAATACAGTTACACCCATTACAATGGCCGAGACTGCCCAAGAAATTGCCAAAGACTACGGCTTGCAATTACAAATCTTGGAAAAAGAAGATTGTGAGAAATTGGGTATGGGTGCCTTTTTAGGAGTCGCCCAAGCCTCTGATTTACCACCCAAATTCATTCACCTCACCTACAAACCAGAAGGTACACCCACCAAGAAACTAGCCATTATCGGTAAAGGTTTAACCTTTGATTCTGGTGGGTTGAATATTAAAGGTGCAGGTAGTGGAATTGAAACCATGAAAATTGATATGGGTGGTGCAGCTGCTACCTTGGGTGCAGCAAAAGCAATTGCCCAACTCAAGCCTGATGCCGAAGTTCACTTCATCTCTGCCGTTACAGAAAACATGATTAGCGGTCGCGCTATGCACCCAGGCGACATCCTCAAAGCTTCTAACGGCAAAACAATCGAAGTGAATAACACCGATGCTGAAGGGCGTTTAACCTTGGCTGATGCTTTGGTATATACAGATAAATTGGGCTTAGATGCGATCGTGGATTTAGCCACCCTCACAGGTGCAAACGTCATTGCTTTGGGTGAAGATATCGCCGGGTTATACACTCCCCATGATGCCTTAGCTTCGCAGTTAGAAACAGCTGCTGGCACATCCGGCGAAAAAATTTGGCGGATGCCAATGGAAGAAAAATATTTTGAAGGCTTGAAATCGGGGATTGCCGATATGAAAAACACCGGGCCGCGTCCTGGTGGTTCAATTACCGCCGCCCTATTCCTCAAGCAATTCGTCAAAGATACCCCTTGGGCGCACTTAGACATTGCAGGGCCAGTCTGGGCAGACAAAGAAAACGGCTACAACGGCCCCGGCGCAACTGGCTACGGTGTACGGATGTTAGTTAACTGGGTACTTGAGCAATAAAAATAGGACTTACGCAAAAAACCTCTCAAACTCTCATTTCTCCGTGAACTCTGCGTCTCTGTGGTTCGATTTTCCGTGGCCTGTGCGTAAGTCCTAAAAAAATCAAAAATAAAAAGGCAAAAGGCTCTGTCTTTTGACTTTTGCCTTTTTACTTTTAACTTCTCGCGTGTTATCTTGGGCTTGCCGCCAAAATTATGTTGCAATAATGACAAACCATGCGGAGTACTGACTCATTTTTAATTGACTCAGCACTCAGCACTCAGCACTCATTACTGAGTATGGTAATTTGGCAGTGAAGAAGTTACGGTTTTTTAACAAAGCCAATCTGGTAAAATTTGTAAGGTTTCTATAAGCTCTGAGCAATGGGATCGACTAGCGCACGGATAGCAATTGACGCAATGGGGGGGGATCACGCACCCAAAGAAATCGTTGCTGGTGCATTACGCGCCAGTGAAGAATTGGGTGTGAAAGTCTTGCTAGTTGGTGATCCCCAACAAATTAAAGCTGTCATGCCGCCAAAAACTACTTTGGAGCGGGTGGAGATAGTTCCTGCTGAAGAAGCGATCGCTATGGATGAGGAGCCTTTAAATGCGGTTAGACGCAAACGTAAGGCTTCGATTAATGTAGCGATGGATTTGGTCAAAAATCAACAGGCAGACGCTGTATTTTCTGCTGGACACTCTGGGGCAGCTATGGCATCAGCATTGCTGCGTTTAGGAAGATTGCCAGGAATTGATCGCCCAGCCATTGGTACAGTTTTCCCCACGATTATGGCTGGCAAGCCAGTATTGATACTGGATGTCGGTGCAAATGTAGACTGCCGCCCTAAATTTTTAGAGCAGTTTGCTGTGATGGGTTCAATTTACAGCCAATATGTTTTGGGTATGGATACACCAAAGGTAGGCTTACTCAATATTGGTGAAGAAGATACCAAGGGCAATGAGCAAGCACTCCGCGCCCATCAACTGCTGCGGGAAAATTCTAGTATCAATTTTATTGGTAATGCCGAAGGACGTGATGTACTTTCGGGACAATTTGATGTAATTGTCTGTGATGGGTTTGTGGGCAATGTGTTACTCAAATTTGCCGAATCTCTGGGAGGAGTAATTCTGCAAATCTTACGTGAAGAACTGCCCCAAGGCTTGCACGGTCAAATAGGGACTGCCCTGTTAAAACCAAATCTCAAGCGAATTAAGCAACGGATGGATCATGCGGAGCATGGAGGTGCTTTACTGTTAGGTGTGGCTGGAGTTTGTTTTATCGGCCACGGTAGTTCACAAGCACCTTCAATTTTTAGTGCAATACGTATGGCAAAAGAAGCAGTTGATAACCAAGTGCTGCACAGACTTAAATCGCAGTACGAAATCCTACAGCGTGAGAACGGTTAGTCATAGTTGATATTGTCATCCGTGATTTGTCCCCAGAAGGATGAATGATGAAAACGCTGAGAGCTTGGGAGAGCAGGAGTGCAAAAGTTAGGCATCGCATTTACAGGAAGTGGCTCGGCAGTTCCCGAAACTTCCCTCGACAACCAGGCACTAACAGCACTGGTTGAAACATCAGATGAATGGATTACCACAAGAACGGGTATTCGTCAACGACGAGTATCACTTTCTTCAGGTTCATTGACTGAATTGGCGGCGGCCGCAGGGGAAAGAGCGATCGCCGCCGCCGGCATTCAAGCTACGGACTTAGATTTGATTTTGCTGGCAACATCTACCCCAGATGATTTGTTCGGCACGGCTTGTAAAGTCCAAGCCCAGTTAGGCGCAACCAAAGCAGTTGCCTTTGATTTAACCGCCGCTTGTTCTGGCTTTGTATTTGGGCTGGTAACAGCTGCTCAATACATCCGCACAGGGGTATATCAGAATGTACTGGTGATTGGGGCAGACATCCTCTCCCGTTGGGTAGATTGGCAAGACCGTAAAACTTGCGTGTTATTTGGTGATGGGGCAGGTGCGGTAGTATTACAAGCAGCCGAAAGCGATCGCTTGCTAGGATTTGCCCTCAAAAGCGACGGTAGCCTCAATCATCAGCTTAACCTCGGCTATGCAGCCACTCCCCAAGAACTACTCCCAGGCATCAACGTTTCTCAAGGCACTTACCAACCCATCAGTATGAATGGCAAAGAAGTATACCGCTTTGCTGTCCAAAAAGTGCCGGAAATTATTGATAAAGCTTTATTTGAAGCCAACTTGACCGTTGATCAAATAGATTGGTTAGTCTTGCATCAAGCTAATCAACGCATTCTAGATGCTGTTGCCCAACGTCTAGAAATTCCCGAACAAAAAGTTATTAGTAACCTTGCCAATTACGGCAATACCTCCGCCGCTTCTATCCCCCTCGCCTTAGATGAAGCAGTGCAACAAGGCAAAATTAAACCCAATGACATCATTGCTGCATCCGGTTTTGGTGCAGGTCTGACCTGGGGTGCAGCTATCTTCCAATGGGGAAGATAAGTATTAATAAGTAAAAAGTAAAAAGTAAAAACGTAAAACTTTTTACTTTTGCTTTTTTCCTTTTGACTTTTTAATTGACGATTGACCAATGACTAAAACCGTATGGGTGTTTCCCGGACAAGGTTCCCAAGCACTGGGAATGGGAACAGACTTATTAGATATACCAAGTGCTAAAGCAAAATTTACTCAAGCTGAAGAAATCTTAGGCTGGTCTGTTAGCGATATCTGCCAAAACCAAGAAGAAAAGCTAGGACAAACTCTTTATACTCAGCCCTGTCTTTATGTAGTGGAAAGTATTCTCGCTGACTTGATGCGAGAACGGGGACATCAACCAGATGTGGTGGCTGGACATAGTTTAGGTGAATATATTGCCCTTTACGTTGCTGGGGTTTTTGAATGGTCAGCAGGTTTGCGTTTAGTTAAACGCCGTGCTGAACTAATGGATAGTGCGGCTGGTGGAATGATGGCGGCTTTAATGAACTTTGACCGCGAACAATTAGATACAGTTATAGCCGAAACGCCAAATGTAGTTTTGGCAAATGATAACAGTCCAGGACAAGTGGTCATCTCTGGAACTCCTGATGCGGTACAAGCGGTAATGTCGCAGGTTAAAGCCAAACGTGCGACACCCTTAAAAGTTTCTGGCGCGTTTCACTCACATTTAATGTCGGCTGCTGCGGCTGAGTTCCAAGAAATTCTGGAGACAGTAGAATTTCAGTCTGCAACTGTACCTGTAATGTCGAATGTTGAACCTACACCCGCCACTGACGCAGAAATTTTAAAACAGCGTCTTACGCAGCAAATGACTGGTTCAGTACGTTGGCGAGAAATTTCGCTGCAATTACCAGCTAACAACATTGAACAAGTCATAGAAATTGGCCCTGGCAATGTTTTAACTGGGTTAATTAAACGCACCGTTACTGATTTAATCTTAAAGAACGTCCGTAATGCTGCTGAATTAACAGAATAGGGAGTAGGGACGAAAAAATCAAAAGTTAAAAGGCAAAAGTAAAAAATATACTAACTTTTAATTTTTAATTTTTAGTTTGTGAAGGGTATTCCAAAAAAGAAATTATCCCATTTGTTGACTACCTCTATCCACCTTGTCTTCCTTGTCCCCCTTGTCCCCCTTTTCCTAATTCCTACTCCCCACTCCCTAATGTCCTATGTCTCGCAGTCGTGAACCGTTAATTAGTCTGGCGCTTTACCACGCTTTCAAATGGTCGGTTGTCAGCCCCATGCTTCATACTTACTTTCGTGGGAAGATTTATGGGGTCGAAAATGTGCCGCAATCAGATCCTTTGGTAGTTGTGAGTAATCATGCTAGTTATTTTGACCCGCCAATTGTTTCTAATTGTGTGCGCCGTCCGGTAGCATATATGGCGAAACAGGAGTTATTTGAAATTCCGGTTTTGGCACAAGCTATTAAATTATATGGTGCTTACCCCGTGAGTCGCGGTAGTGCCGATCGCAATGCCATTCGGGCTGCTTTAGAATGTTTAGAAAATGGTTGGGCTGTGGGAGTGTTTTTACAAGGGACTCGCACACCCGATGGCAGAATTACTGACCCGAAAAAAGGCGCAGCCCTCTTAGCCGCAAAGGCGCAAGCACCAATTTTACCTGTGAGTTTGTGGGGAAGTGAAGGAATTTTAGAAAAAGGCTCATCCATACCGCGTGCTGTTCCCCTGACGATTAGAATTGGTGAGGTAATTGCACCGCCAAGTTCTACTAACAAAGATGAATTAGACCGTGTAACCCAAAAGTGTGCAAAGGTCATCAACGAAATGCACGATTTAGGGCGTTGATGAGAAATATGCTTTTCGGTAGTAGCGATCGCCACTGTATTTTTATATGTTGCTAATGTCTACTAGCGATCGCTAAATTAACTAATTTTTAAAATATTATATGACCGGCTCTGATGCCAAGAACTTTTGGAATCGCTTGAATAATTCGGCGTTAGTCCGCTTTTTGTTGTTAGTGGCTTCTGGCTGGGCTTTCGTACAACTTTTAGCATACTTTGAAGCCGTCATTGTTATTTTTACATTTGCGGCAATTTTAGCTTTTTTACTCAGCTATCCTGTAAATTGGTTGCGGCGGTTTTTACCTCATGGGGTAGCTGTAATTGTTGTCTTCTTAATCAGCATTGTGATTTTAGGCGGATTATTAATCACCGTTGGGATAGCAGTATTATCCCAAGGACAGCAATTAATTGATAGTATTTCGGGATTTTTAACTTCTCTTGCGCCTTTTTTAGAAAGAATCGAAGAATTTCTCCGTAACCGCAATCTGCAAATAGACTTGAGTTTAATTGAAGAACAATTGCGGAATCAGGCTATATCAGGTTTAGTCACCAGCTTAACTTTTCTACAACAGTTATTAACTAATTTTGTCACCTTTATTTTAATTGCTGTTGTAGCATTCTTCATGCTACTAGATGGCGAAAAACTATGGAATTTTATCTTAAAGATAGTCCCTAAACAACGCCGCATCAGATTTACCAATATCATTAGACGCAGCTTTTTAGGGTTTTTTCGTGGTCAGCTATTACTGAGTTTGTTTTTAACCACAACTACTTTCATTGTCTTTGTAATCTTGCAAGTACCTTTTGCCTTACTATTATCTGTAATTGTCGGTTTTTTAGATATCATTCCAGGTATTGGAGCAACTTTAGGTGTTAGCACAATTACTTTAATTGTCTTATCTCAAAATGTTTGGCTGGCATTGAAAGTATTGATTGCTTGTATTATCCTCCAGCAAATTCAAGACAATCTCATTGCACCTCGGATTATGCAAGGTGCGCTAAATCTCAATCCGGTTGTGGTATTTTTCGCCTTATTAGTAGGTGCTAGAGTCGCAGGCTTATTAGGAGTTTTCATTTCTATTCCAATTACGGGAGTAATTGTATCTTTATTTGAAATTGATGAGATGAAAGCTGAGGTTTAGTCAAGAGTTATGGAGTAGCGATCGCATTTTGTTCTTCTGTTGGTAATTTTTCAATTTCTGCGATCGCAAGCTGTAGTAATTCAGTCATGTTTGAGGAGTTTAAATAGCTTTTTACAATTGATGATATCAAGTATTTGAGTATGTTAGTTTAGCTTACTGTTGTATTGCCTCTCGTGCTACCTAACTCATCGCTCTATTTAGAATAATTCATTAGCCAACAACCTGTCTACAATTGGTTCATATCCTATTTGTTAAACTGTCTCTACTGAGAAAATAAAAACCCCTGCTGATTTAGCAGCTATGGTAGTTGGTGAACACGAGAAAATACAGCATAAGCAGGACTACGCGTACTCACTTTTTTCAAAAGAGCGATCGCCTCTGGATCACGAAAATGATGAGCAAGATGTGGAAGGATATGCACAAGCGCAAAAGCACTATATTCTTCACTAGTCTTACAACTATCTTTTAACATTTGAATTGCTTGTAATTTTACTTCTATATCAATAGTATTTAATGCCATTATCAGTAGAGTTAATAGCTTTTCGATGTATTTACTGCGGTTCTTGATTAACTCTTTTCGTCTAATAATTCCATTTAAATCAAAAATTTGTGTTACTTGGTTTCCACAATCATCATGTCCTTTTATATTAGCCAACTTAGTAGAATGATCCCAATAGAAATCTAAATGCAAAAATGGATCAATTTTGTCATTGCTAGGGTCAAGTAATAGAGGCTTACCATTTACGTCCAGTGGAAATTTAGTTCCTTTATGATTTATACTATTACAAATAGTGCATGAATACAGAAGGTTAGTCCACTCAAATGTCAAACTTTCATATATACTTTTAGGATGAAAATGTTCGATTTCTCCATAATCAACCACTGAAATCTTACTTTCACAATATGCACATTTGCCATGAAACATTTCTTCTAAAGCTTTTTTAATTTCTGGATGATTATATTTATTAGTTGCATTTTCAATTTGTTTCTTAGTAGCATTAGGATTAGCTTTAGTTGTTTTTAGTTTTGCTAACCATTTAGCACCCAATCTTATTAAGATATCTGGTTGGGGACTTCTTGGCACAGGAATCAAGGCAAATTTTCCTCCAAGAACGCATCTATTCTAGCTTCTAAACTCCCAGGTTCAGGTGGCCCAGCAATTGGCTGTAAGGTTTTCATAAAGTTCCTGAGTTGCTCATACTCTTGCTTGTCTTTTTCACTGAGGTTGTCTTTATTGTTATCTAATTCATAGAAACGTTGTATTTTCTCCTGTGTAGCAGGTGAATGAGTAGACTCTAAACCAAAAGCTGGACTTCTGAGGATATAATCAGCATCATAAGCAGAAATATTATCTATTTGTCTTACTTCTACTTCACCATCTACCAATTCTAAACGAAGAGTAAGTGCATCTTCTCCTCCACCCGCAGCGATAAGTGGACTATGAGTAGCGATAACAAATTGTAGATTTGGAAAAATATTTCGCAACCAACCAGCAATTTTTCTTTGCCAATATGGATGAAGATGAATATCTAATTCATCAATTAAAACTACACCTGAAGCCTGAGTGGGGTCTTCTAAATCAGGAAAAGCTTGCATTAATCGCCAAATTAAATCTCCAGCTAAGGCTATTACACTCCGATAACCATCAGATAAACCAATAGTTGCTACTTTACGACCATTAACAAAAAATTTGATTTGACCATCAGCAGTGATTTCAGCAATTTTAGTATCTCCAGGAATGAGACTTTCAATTACTTTTTTTCCTATTTCCAGCTTTTTACTTGCTTCCTGATCCCCTTTGGCTATGCGAAAATCTAGGTAAACCATCCACTGCTCAAATGAACTTATAGGTGTGTCTTCATTGAACTGTGTAATGAAGTTACTAGAACGCTTTGGGGTATCTAAACTAGGTAACATTCTTTGGCTAATACGGGTTAGCCGACGAAACGCACCATAACCTACTGCAAACCATCCTTTAGTGTTAGAAGCAAAGGCATTAGTTCGTAACCAACTTAGAAATCTCGAATATTCTTCAATTAGTGCAGGTTCAGTATAAGTTTCTGTTTTATCTTGACTAATTTTAATAGTTGTAGGTGTGTCACCAGTAACAAAGTATGAATAAGTAAAACTTCTACTGATTTTTTCTTTACCATAAGTACCAGCGTCAAGTGGATCTTGATGTAGCACAGCACTCAGTTTCCCTGGTTTAGAGGAGTCACTAACCCAACCTGTAGGACGGGGGAGAAGTTCTTTTGCAGCTTCAGGCCCGGCTAAAAGTAGTGCTAATGCTTGAAGTAACGTGCTTTTTCCTACACCGTTTTCACCTAGTAAGGTAATCCAAGAGTAGGGTTTTGCCTTTTTACCAGTTTCACGATTGCGAATAAAGAGTATTTTTTCTTCTCGAAAGCACTTGATATTACTAAGTGTTATGCTTTCAACCCACATTATTTATATCCTTAAGATTTTGCATCATCAATAGCTTGTGAATTAATTTAACCTCATTTTTGAGTTCAACTGTATCTACTAGGGTTTGACTACTTTCCACTAAGCAATATTACAAATATACCTAAACTTAAATGGTAAAGGAACGAAACCCAACAACAGTAGCGTGTTTTTGGGTTTCGCTGTTGCTTAACCTAAATTGCTAATGCTCTCTGGATGATTTGGTGATGTCAGTGTTTGAATTAGTTTTGAGATAAACTCATAAGCTAATGATATCAGGTTAATTTTTGCTTCAACATCGCTAGGTGGAAACGTAGATGATGTTGATTCAGTATGGTTATTAAATGTTCTTCCATCAAGCACTGCCTCAACGCTAAACTTTCCTGACTGCTGAAACATCAAACCATAATCAAGAGATACAAGACTTATATTTTGGTATGTATCCATATCAAAAGTTACCCTTATATAACGGAAGGGATAAACCCTAGTTACTAAATGCTCAGTCAGTTCAACCACCCAACTAAAAACCTGTGATTCTTCAGATTTGATCCTGGCAACCGATAATTCCCAGGTATTTAAATCAGGTATTAGCTGCTGAATATCTCTAGCGGCTTGTTGAATTGTTGTTTCGTTTAACATTTTCGATTTTAAAGAGGTTGTAGAAATTTAAAGAGTATTGTTTTGCCTCTTATTACACAGCCTAGCCATAATGCCAAGAAAACAAAAACGGTAGAGAAATTTATCCTCTACCGCTTGCTAATATTTATTTGAGACTCAATCCCAAACGTTAATTACGACTCAATTCCTTGAGGTAACAACTCCCGGCGCTGTTGAGAACTAACTTGCACGTTGCCGTTTTCATCAACATCAACAACGGCGGTATCGCCATCTTTGATGCGACCAGACAGAATTTCTTCTGCGAGGCTATCTTCCAACAAGCGCATAATTGCCCGACGCAACGGTCTTGCACCGTAACTGGGGCTGTAACCTTCTTGGATGAGTCGGTCTTTGAAGCGTTCGGTGACTTCTAAGGTGATACCTTTTTCTGTCAGGCGACCAAACACTTCTTTGAGCATGATGTCGGCGATTTGGGTGACTTCTTCGCGGTTCAATTGACGGAAGACGATAATCTCATCCAAACGGTTGAGGAATTCTGGACGGAAATACTGCTTGAGTTCTTCGTTAACCAGAGTTTTAATCCGGTTATACTGCGACTCGCCAGCATCTTCGGTGAACTCGAAGCCGATGGTGGAAGCGCCTTTTTCAATTACCTTAGAACCAATGTTGGATGTCAAAATCAGCAAGGTGTTCTTGAAGTCAACGGTGCGACCTTTGGCATCGGTTAACCGACCGTCTTCTAAAATTTGCAGCAGCATATTGAAGACATCGGGGTGGGCTTTTTCGATTTCGTCGAACAGCACCACGGTATATGGACGACGGCGCACAGCTTCGGTTAATTGACCGCCTTCGTTATAACCAACGTAACCTGGAGGCGAACCAATTAGTTTGCTGACGGTGTGGCGTTCCATATATTCCGACATATCCAGGCGGATCATTGCTTCTTCAGAACCGAAGAAGTAGGAAGCCAAGGATTTTGCCAACTCAGTTTTACCTACCCCAGTCGGCCCGGAGAAGATAAAGCTGGCGATGGGTCGGTTGGGGTTTTTCAAACCGACACGCGCCCGACGGATTGCCCGTGAAACTGCTTTCACTGCGTCTTCTTGTCCGATGAGTCGCTGATGCAAGGTGTCTTCCATGTGCAGCAGCTTTTCGGATTCAGACTCGGTGAGCTTGTTGACTGGTACACCTGTCCAGGAAGCGACGATGTGAGCAATGTCTTCTTCGGTAACAACGGGTTCTACACCGTCACCACTTGCACCGTTGGTTTTGCTTTGGGCGATCGCGCGGATTTCGGCTTTGATTTCCATTTCCCGATCGCGCAGTTCCCCGGCTCTGTCAAAGTCTTGGGAACGCACTGCATCATCTTTTTCTTTTAAGATTTGGCGCAGTTCTTTATCTAACTCTTTAGCTGCGGGGGGCAGTTGGGAGTTGATTAACCGCACGCGCGAACCTGCTTCATCAATCAAGTCGATGGCTTTATCTGGCAAGTAGCGATCGCTGATATAACGGTCAGACAATTTCGCTGCTGCAATCAAAGCTTCATCAGAAATTTTCAACTTGTGATGCTGCTCGTAGCGATCGCGTAGTCCATGCAATATTTCTATAGTTTCATCGACTGACGGCTCACCTACCATGACTGGCTGGAAGCGGCGTTCTAAGGCTGCATCGCGCTCGATGTGTTTGCGGTATTCGTCGAGGGTGGTGGCACCGATACACTGCAATTCACCTCTTGCCAAGGCGGGTTTGAGGATATTTGCTGCGTCGATCGCACCTTCGGCTGCACCTGCACCAATTAGGGTGTGAACTTCGTCAATTACGAGAATGACGTTACCCGCCTGACGAATTTCGTCCATGATTTTCTTCAGGCGTTCTTCAAATTCACCCCGGTATTTGGTACCTGCTACCAGCAAACCGATGTCTAACGTGACTACACGCTTGTCTTCCAGGATGTCGGGGACATCTTTGTTGGCAATGCGGCTCGCCAAACCTTCGGCGATCGCGGTTTTACCAACCCCTGGTTCACCAATCAGCACTGGGTTATTTTTTGTCCGGCGACCCAAGATTTGAATTACACGCTCAATTTCTTTTGCGCGTCCTACGACTGGATCAAGTTTGTTGTCCGTCGCCATCTGGGTTAGGTTCGAGCCGAATTCATCCAAGGTAGGAGTCTTAGTGCGTCCCGATTGACCGGTCGCCGAAACCTCTGCTGTTTCTCCCAGCATTCGGATGACTTGGGTTCTTACCTTAGATAGATCCACCCCAAGGTTTTCTAGCACCCTGGCTGCTACACCTTCCCCTTCCCGGATCAGGCCCAACAGCAGATGCTCGGTGCCAATGTAGTTATGCCCTAATTGGCGCGCTTCTTCTAGGGATAGTTCCAGAACCCGCTTTGCCCGTGGCGTAAACGGAATTTCCACGGCCACAAAGCCTGAACCCCGGCCTATGATTTTTTCTACTTCAATACGGGCATCTTTGAGATTGACACCCATTGATTTCAGCACCTTGGCCGCAACTCCTGTGCCTTCCCCAATCAGACCCAGGAGGATCTGCTCGGTTCCCACAAAGTTGTGACCTAAACGGCGGGCCTCTTCTTGGGCCAGCATGATTACCTTAATGGCTTTTTCTGTGAAGCGTTCAAACATGGCATTTTTCCCATCACCTGCGTCGTGCCGGTACGCTGATTTTAGCACAGGCTAAGGTTTTGGGTGTCTGTATCAGAGATAATAGACATCCAAGGGAGACTACTCAAATTGATGGGTGGATTTGTCAACTGTTGATGAATTTTGCTACGGCTACTGACTTGAGGAGCTTTGATTTACTGGCTTTTCAGCTTGAGTTGTAAATAGTTAGCCGTTGTTATGATAGTTTAATTTTACCAGTCACAAATACTAATTATTAGCACATTTTGAATCTAAAAGTCAAAATTTTTCTAAAAGTATTTTTTATTTAAAATATAAAAATTTTTCTTATTAAAAATTCTAATGAATTAACTAGAGGTTAGAGGCTAGGGACTAGCCTCTAACTAAATCAATTGCCAAGAAAATTCGCTCAACTGTTGGCTGACAATGGTGTGCCACTGGTCTAAAGTTTGTTGAAAATGTGGATATTGCAATTCTGATAACCACAAAATCAAAGCATCTTCGTCGTTGTCTTTGTAATAACGCCGTCGCCGCCCCGCCGTTTTAAAGCCAAATTTCTCATATAAGGATATGGCTGCAATATTAGAAGCTCTCACTTCCAGGGTGGCGCGTTCTAAACCGCGATCGCAGGCTGCCTTCAAGAGAGCGTACAATAAAGCCTGCCCCAAACCCTGACGGTGATATTGGGGATGAATCGCCAATATAGTAATGTGGGCTTCGTCAACAATTGACCAAAAACAGCCCATACCCAAAAGTTTAATGCTCGACAATGGCGCAAACAAACCCAGTAACTCGCTGTTTGGGCTTTCTAATTCGCGTTGATAACCGGCTAAAGTCCAAAGACCACCAAAACAAGTTTGATCGAGTTCGAGGATGGTACTAAGGTCATCGGTTGTGAGCGATCGCAATTTTAATTCTGATGAAATCACATTTAACTGATCAAAATTATAAGGAGGACTTAGTGGCAAGGTTTTCAACAAAACTCTGGTGTTCTGGACTAGCCAAACCTTGCTGCAAAACTGCTAAAACTTTTGCTAAATTCCCGGCTAATAATGCCGCTTTATCTAAGCATAAACCCGGAAAAACATGAGAATAAATCACACCCTCCTGATTAGGCGCAAGTTTGATATATTCCCCTTGCTCTAACTTGAACCAATCAAATTCATTATCATACACACGCCAGACTAAATATTCTTGCACTTGATTGCGGCGGTATACTTTTAACTTTTCGTGCAAATCCAAAGAAACACTACTAGCGGCAACTTCTACAATTAACTCTGGCGCACCTTCAATATAATCATCGTCACTAACGCGCGTCTGTCCGCCATTGGCAATTCTCAAGCATACATCTGGTTGAGGTTCATTATCGGCATCTAAGCGGACAGTGGAATTATCAGCCAGTTTAACTCCAGGTGTAGCTACTTTATAAAGTCCCAACCAAATGATAACGTCAGCATGGGGTTCACCATGACCTGTCACTCGTAACGGAGATGCCATATAAACAATGCCTTCAATCAGTTCCGCTTTTTTCACTTCCGGCATAGCATGATAACGACGCTCAAATTCTATACGGGTGAGTTTGTCGCCGTTTTCCAAAGGTGGCAGGGTTGATAGAAGAGTGATAATTGCACTAGGACGTGTAATCATATTTTTATGATGAGTGTTTGGTAGCGAGTTTTTCCACAAAACTTTGGTGTTCCGCACTAGCCAAACCTTGCTGCAAAACTGTTAAAACTTTTGCTAAATTCCCGGCTAATAATGCCGCTTTATCTAAGCATAAACCCGGAAAGACACGAGAGTAAATCACACCATCACTATTAGGCGCAAGTTTAATATATTCCCCTTGCTCTAACTTAAACCAATCAAATTCCCCGTCATACACGCGCCAGACTAAATATTCTTGCACCTGATTACGGCGGTATACTTTTAACTTATCGTGTAAATCTAAAGAAACACTACTAGCGGCAACTTCTACAATTAGCTCTGGCGCACCTTCAATATAATCATCATCGCTGACACTTGCCTGTCCTCCATGAGTAATTAGCAAACAAGCATCTGGTTGAGGTTCATTATCTGCATCTAAGCGGACAGTGGCATTATCTCCCAATTCTATCCCAGGCGTAGCAGATTCATATAAGCCCAACCAAGCCATAACATAAGCATGGGGTTTACCATGACTTCTAAAACGTAAGGGAGATGCCATATACACAATTCCTTCAATCAGTTCCGCTTTTTTCACTGCCGGCATAGCATGATAACGACGCTCAAATTCTCCACGGGTGAGTTTATCGCCGTTTTCCAAAGGTGGCAGAGTTACTAAAAGAGTCATAGGAGAACTAAGGGTCATAATTTTTTCTCCAAAACTTCGACTTTGAGCCATAAACCCTAATAATCAATAGATTAAAAGAATTATGGTGAACTGAAACAGCGTTGATCAAAAGTGCTGCATTCAAACTAACTGACCTTAAGAGTTGATTTCCGGCTATGGGAAACTTTTCTTGTACTTTTTACTCAGCACTGAGTTGGTAAACTGAAAATCGGGACACTTCCTCAAGCTCTTAATTTGTATAAGGACAACTTACATAGTTATGGTATCGACTCACCCCACTGAGGTTCAACATGCTGGAACTCAGTATTTGCCTCAAAAGCGCAACCCAAACGAAACTATTTCGCCGAATCAGGAACTGTTACCTTTAACAGCTAAGGTTAACAGTAATGACTGTCTGGAAATTGGTGGGTGTGATGTCACAACCCTAGTCCAGCAGTTTGGTTCGCCATTATATATTTTAGATGAAGAAACTCTGCGTGCGGCTTGTCGGCAGTACCGAGATGCTTTTAAGCAATATTACCCTGGTGTATCTCAAGTATTATATGCTTCTAAAGCCTGGAATTGTTTAGCCGTTTGTGCGATCGCTGCCTCGGAAGGTTTGGGAATTGATGTCGTCTCTGGTGGCGAACTTTACACAGCTTTAGCTGCTGGCGTTAGTCCTGAAAAAATTTACCTCCACGGTAATAATAAATCCCAGCCAGAGCTAGTTTTAGCAATTGAATCTGGTGTGACAATTGTTGTCGATAACTGGTATGAGTTAAAAACCTTGGTGGAACTCAGCACTCAGCACTCAGCACTCAGCACTAGGATCATGCTACGGCTAACCCCAGGTATTGAATGCCATACCCACGAATATATCCGCACCGGACACTTAGATAGTAAATTTGGCTTTGATCCCAACGACTTAGACGAAGTATTTACCTTTGTCAGCAAGCAACCTTCCTTAAACTGTGTAGGTTTGCACGCCCATATTGGTTCCCAAATTTTTGAACTGCAACCCCATCAAGATTTAGGGGCTGTTATGGTGCAGTGGTTCCGCGATACTGCTAAGTATGGTTTAAGTTTAACGGAACTCAATATTGGTGGTGGATTAGGTATTCGTTATACAGAATCAGATGATCCCCCAAGTATTGAAGATTGGGTAAAAATAATTTGTGAAGCTGTTCAAGAAACTTGTGCGGCGGAAAATTTGCCTTTACCAAAGCTATTATGTGAACCAGGGCGATCGCTGATTGCCACATCTTGTATTACTGCCTATACTATTGGCGCAACCAAAGTAGTACCAGACATTCGTACCTACGTATCTGTTGATGGTGGGATGTCCGATAATCCCCGCCCCATCACTTACCAGTCTGTTTATCGGGCGGTAGTTGCTAATAAAATGTCTGCTAATGTAACAGAAACAGTCACCGTAGCTGGTAAACATTGTGAATCAGGAGATATCCTAATTAAAAATGCCCAACTACCCAAAACTGAACCAGGCGACATTCTCGTGGTTATGGCGACTGGTGCGTACAATTACAGTATGGCATCTAACTACAACCGCTTACCCCGACCCGCAGCCGTAGTCGTAGCCAATGGCGAAGCAAATTTGATTTTGCAACGCGAAACTTATCAAGACTTAATTCGGCAAGATTGTCTACCAGAAAGACTAAAAAAGTCTGAAGTCTGAAAAAGTGTGAAGTCTGAAGTCTGAAAACTTAAAGGTTGTAGACCAAAGGAAATTGCCCCAGGCTAGGTTAAAAACTCAATGATGAAATTTATATTTCACACTTCATACTTCATACTTCACACTTTACACTTCATACTTTATACTTCATACTTCATACTTGATTCCAGATGTCATGAAAGATTGGTCAAAGCATTGGCTGACAAACCTAGGATGGTCGCAGTCCTTGCTACTTGGGACTCTGGATATAGTATTAGTGCTGGCGCTGACGTACATGATACTAGTGATTATTAGTGAGCGCCGGACACTTTGGATGGTGCGAGGATTTATTATTTTAATGTTGGCCTCGGCTCTCAGTGGTAGATTGGGCTTACCACTGCTGAACTTTGTCTTAGAAAAATTAGTGATTGGTTGCGCTGTGGCGATGGCGGTAGCCTTACAGTCAGAATTTCGGCGTTTTTTGGAACAACTAGGGCGGGGAGAGTTACGCCAGTTGTTTCAAACATCAAGTTTATCCATCCCCAAATCTGATAGTGTGATTGATGAAATTGTGGATGCAGTGAAAGAACTTTCCAAAAATCGCATTGGAGCTTTGCTAATTCTGGAAACCACAGGCCCAATTGACGAGCGAGATTTTTCTGTGCCTGGAGTTAAGCTGAATGCTGAGGTATCTAAGGAACTTATACAAACAATTTTTCAGCCAAAAACTTTGTTACATGATGGAGCAACGTTAATTCGCGGCTCACGAATTGTATCATCAGGTATAATTCTACCACTTTCGGGACGCACAGCCTCGCGCCAGTTGGGTACACGCCATCGGGCAGCGATGGGAATTACTGAGCGGGTCGAAAATTGTATTTGTGTAGTTGTATCAGAAGAAACAGGTTCTATTTCCTTAGCGGAACGGGGAACTCTAAATAGACCACTGACCATTAGAAAACTAAAAGAGTCCTTAGAGGCTCGATTATCTCCAACTGTAGATCGGGAAGCAGTTGCTCCGGGTCTGTTAAGCTGGGTGCGTCAGATTGGTAGTAAGGGACTGGTACTATTTTCACGTTTACTTGGATTACCATCGACCGCTTCACGAGACAAAAAATGACTGTACAACCAACTGAACTGCTATATTTGCCTCCCGACTTGAAACGGGAACTACTGCCCAAACACGTTGCGGTGATTATGGATGGCAATGGTCGATGGGCTAAACGTCAAGGTTTACCGCGAATTATGGGACATAAGCGTGGTGTTGATGCTTTGAAGGATTTGCTGCGTTGTTGCAAAGACTGGGGAATTGAGGCACTGACAGCTTATGCTTTTTCTACGGAAAACTGGAAAAGACCGCAGGAAGAAGTGGATTTTTTGATGACTTTATTCCAAGTAGTTTTACGTCAAGAACTGCGGGAAATGGTCGAGGAAAATGTGCAAATTCAGTTTGTGGGCAATTTGCAGGCTTTACCAAAGTCACTGCAAGAAGAAATTACCCGTTCAATGGAAGCGACAAAGAATAATCGCAGTATTAAATTTTCTGTGGCAACTAATTATGGCGGACGGCAGGAAATTTTACAAGCTTGTCGGGCGATCGCCGAAAAAGTCGAGCAAGGTATCCTCAAACCAGATGAAATCGATGAAGCGGTGTTTGAAAGCCATTTGTATACAGCTGGAATTGATGACCCTGATTTATTAATTCGTACTAGTGGTGAAATGCGTCTTTCAAATTTCCTGCTCTGGCAAATGGCTTATGGTGAAATTTACATTACTGATACGCTTTGGCCAGATTTTGACCGGGCTGAATTTCACCGGGCTTTGTGTGCATATCAGCAACGCGACCGGAGATTTGGGAAAGTGTAGCAAAGGGAGTAGGGAATGGGGAATAGGGAGTAGTGAAAGAAGATACAAGGGAGATAAGGTACATGGGGTAAAGGCAGAGATTTTCCCTCTTCTCCCTGTCCCCAGCCCCATTTCCTCTTACCACTCCCCAGTTCACGGGCCAGAAAATACGGCTTGTTCGATATCTTCCCGGCTGAGAGAATACTTGAATGAGCGTTGGATTTCTTGGCGATTTTCGCCAGCTTCGAGATATCTCACTACGATTTGTTCAATATCTAGCCACAGTTCAGCTTGCCAATCAGGTCTTTGCACGCGCCAACAATGAAGTTGTGTTTCATCTTGTTGACAACCTTGGTCTTTTAACCATTGCTCAATTTGTGGCAGAGGATGATTATATAAAGGGGTATCGGCTGGCAGAAGAGACATAAGAATTTGAGATGGTGCGTTAAGAAATGGTTGATTTGAAGATGGGAAAGTTATAGTTTTGGCATTCCCCAGAACTAGGGAAGTGGGAGAGAGAAGAAATTTGCTGTTGAACTTTTGGGGTTAGTTGGGGTGATTGAGTTTGAAAAGCCGCCTCACCACGGGCGAAGCCAATAGCGATCGCCAGTAATAAACATCCCACAAAAGTCAGCCCCAGAATAAATAAAGCGAAAATTTCCCCAGAAGAAAGAGGGCGATCGCTGGCATCCAGGTAAGCCGATTTCGAGTAATCATAAGAATAACGCACCGGACGATGCAAATCCGCAGGCGCTTGAATTACACCAAAGCGGGAATAACCAATTTTCAAATCATAACTGAGTCGCCTTTCTGGATGGCTTAACGTAGCATAAGCTTCATTAATTTGCTGAAATTTAGCAGTAGCAAGGGACGCAGGTAATTCTGTAGTGTCTGGATGATAGCGTTTACTCATTTCCCGATAAGCACGGCGAATGTCGATTACCGATGCTGAGGGATGCAGTCCTAATAAAGAATAGTAGGAGGTTTCACTACTTTGTGGCATTGCCCCGTTTTGATTCACGGCTGTTTGAGGTTTGCAATCAAGTTTTTCCTAATATTGTAAACCTGCCTGCCTGTTCCACAGGGGGAAAAATCATTAGATTTCAACGCTATTTCTCAGCGCAGACTCCTAGCAAATCCAATAATTGTCAGAACTTACTGTTTTTTGAGAATGGGTGTAGGTATGTAGAATAACAGGGGTGAGAAGGGAGACAAGGGAAATAAGATAGATTATCTATTGGTATTGCTGAAAGCAGTGTGAACCGATGCAAAAAATTATCCCCGCATTCAACAATACCAATAGTATTTCGATACTTACCTTATTTGTTCTGCATTTCTCGGCGCTTTTGTTCTAAAGCAGCCAGTAGTTTCAGCACAGGCGCTTCAAATTCAGCATTTCTCTTTTTGACGGCTTCAATAGGTGGTACAGAAAGAGTATCGGGAAAATTAAAAACTAAATCACCGATACGTATTCCTAATGGTCTTAAATGTCCACCCTTGAGTTTGTCGCGGAAATTTTCTGGGGGTTTTTGCAAGCTATTAAAGAACCATTCCCTGGTAGATTTGCCGATATTGTCTAAAGGAAAATAAATTAACCCCAGCAAATTAAACAAATTACTGTTTTTAATTAAAGCCTCAGTTTCTTGGGGTGTTGGTTTAACGTTAAAACCCAGACTGATAATAAAATCTGCTAAGGCTTTGGGTTTAATGGCGCTGTCTAATCCAGTATTAACTGGTGCTAATAATAGAGATGCTTGGCTTTTAATAAAGATGCTGTTAATCTTGACATTTGAGGAATCAAAATCTGTTTGATTCTGGTTTACATCTTGATTAACGTAATAGGAAGTTAACTCTTTAGCATTGGTACGTTGCTTTTCTAAGTCACGAATCAGGTTTAATAAATCGTTGACAATACTTTTAACTTTTTTGGCTTGTTTTTCTGGCGGTAAATTTCCTGAAGTTTCTTTGACGATTTTCCAAACAAAAGCTTCTATTTTTTCTGGCTCTTTCGGCAAAGCACTAAACGCTTCTAAAAGTGCAATATACTTACAACCAATACTGTGACCTATCCAAGAAAAGTTAGAATCATCTAGATAGATTTTATAGTCATAACCTGCTACTTCTGCCATTCTGACTAATTCTGGGATGATCTTATATTGTTCTCGAATGAGAAAACCTGCTTCTCTATAATGGTCAAAGGTAAAGTTAAACGGTAAGAGAATAATTGTATAGCCTTGCTGATATAAACATTCCAGCAAATAGCGATAAAAAAACATTGGCCCAAATGTGCCGAAAAAAGCTCCACCAATGAATTGAATCACGCCTTTAGGTTGGGGATGTAGTGCTACCCAGCTAAAGGAAACAGGTTTAAATCTCAATTTTAAGTTTGTCATGTTTGTGCTTGATAAACAATAGGAATTGAGGGTGTGCTGATGAATCAGAACACGCCGAAAAAAATATGCTGTGCTGAGATAACTTCTCAGAATCTCATTTGATTCTGAATTTTGCTGTATGTTTGTGGCTTGTCATTAAATACTGCTTATTAAGTAATAATTACGTTAACTGTAATTTTTCTTTACAATTGATGATATTCTCTTGTAGTGTCATCATGTGAACGGCTGTAGCAGATAAGTTGATAAAATCTAGACATAAACAGCAATTATTCCTCAAAAATAGTAAAATTTGGAGAATTTATGCCCAAGCTCAACGTTAAACAGAAAAACTGGTTACTTTCAGCCCATGTTGCATTCGGTAGTATTTGGTTTGGTACGGCTGTGTGTATGATCGCGATCGCCTTAAAAAATAGTCATACTACTAACGGCGATGAATTGTATGCGGTTAATGCTGCTTTGAAATTGCTGGATGATTTTGTAATTATTCCTTCGGCAAACTTGTCTTTACTAACTGGTGGACTGCTTTGCTGGCTAACCATTTGGGGATTTTTTAAACATTACTGGGTAATCTTCAAATGGGTGGTGACAGTTAGTTTGATTACGACTGGAACTGTGTGGTTAGGGCCTTGGTTGAATGCTGCTACAAGTATTTCAGATATTGAGCGATCGCAAGCCTTGAGTAATCCCCTGTACAATTTTGATATCAAAGGTGTTTTAATCGGTGGTGCTATTCAAACTGGCTTTATACTGGCGATTATTGCTGTTTCTGTATTGAAACCTTGGGGTAGAAGAATTACCAAATCCGCAGAATCATCTACTGCTTTAAAAACAGAGACGAAAGTCAATTAACTTGTTTTCGGTCAAAAAACCTCCTGTGATCCTCGGCGTATCAACTTTGATGTTGCCTAGACATCAATAATTATGTTCATCGAAACTCCCTACTTCCCTCCGCCCATTTCACCAAAGCTTGAGTTAGTCCTTCTAAGGTATATTCTTCAGCCTCCACATCTACCCGGCCAAATAAAGCGTGACAAGTTTTAGAAGTTTGGGGGCCGATGGAAGCAATGCAAACATCTGCTAAATTGATCACAGCATGATTCGCAAATGTGCGATCAATAATTTGACAGAAAAACTGCACAGTTTTAGAACTGGCAAAGGTAATAATATCGACTTGGTGATTTTGTAAGGCTAACTTGGCTGATTCGGGAATACTACTAGGACAGCAAGATTGATAAGCTGCAACTTCGATAACTTCTGCACCTTTGGCGGTTAATTCTTTGACTAAAATTTCTCGACCACCGGTTTCAACTCTGGGGAATAAAATCTTTTTACCAGACAAGGTTTCGGGAAAATGTTCTACTAAAGAATCGGCTACAAAGTTCGGTGGAATAAAATCTGGTTTGAGTGCTTGTTGTTTGAGAGATTGGGCTGTTTTTTCACCAACAACGGCAATTTTGACATTAGCTAAAGCGCGAGAATCTTTACCCAATGCGGTTAATCTGGCAAAAAAGTATTCCACACCATTGGTAGAAGTCAGAATTAACCAGTCGAAGTCAGATAAACTAGCGATCGCATGATCCAAATCTGCCCAACTCGCAGGCGGGCCAATTTCTAAAGCTGGCATTTCAATGACTTTAGCACCAACCGCCTGGAGGCGATCGCTAAATTCGCTTGACTGTCCCACAGAACGAGTGACTAAGATAGTTTTTCCAGCGAGGGGGAGGTGGTTGGACATAGTTGGCAGACTGGGAATAATTGCTGTAGTGGAATCCTCAGCATTTATTTTCTCAGATTGTAAGTACTGCCGCAGCCTGACCACTTCACCAATTACAATTACCACTGGCGAGAGGGATAATCCTGTGATTTTTTCGAGGATATTGTTTAATTGACCAGTCCAAACTTGTTGATTTGGTGTTCCTGCCCAACGGATAATGGCAATGGGAGTGAGGCGCGATCGCTTACGCCGCAATAATTGATGTATGATTTCCGGCAAATGTTGTCCACCCATCAAGATTACCAGCGTCTCTAACCTTGACAGCGCCTCCCAGTCCAAAGTATCTGGTTCGTGGGCGGTAAACACAGCAAAACACCGACTCATCGCCGCATCTGTTAATGGAATTCCCGCAAACAACGGCGCGGCTAAAGCGGAGGAAATTCCCGGTATAACTTCAAATTCACAACCTGCTGCTTTTAAAGCTTCAATTTCCGAAGTACAGCGTCCAAAAATAAACGGGTCGCCTGATTTTAACCTGACAACTTGTTGACCAGCTTGACAGTGCTGCACCAATAATTTATTAATTTCCCCTTGGGTTGTACTTGGTTTACCACCACGCTTACCCACATCTAACCTTAAACAATTCGCTGGTACACAGTTTAACAATTGCTCATCCACCAGAGCATCATAGACCAGCACCTCAGCCACAGCCAAGAGATGATAAGCCTTAACTGTCAGGTACGCCACATCTCCCGGCCCTGCACCGACGAGGTAAACTTTGCCTTGTTGTTTAGTCATGATCTGAGATTAATGCGATCGGGCATAAAAATTTCATCCCAGAAGGCAAGATAATTAGCGATGAGTTAGTGATCGTAGAATAATTCATATACAGATAGATTACTTCGGCAAAGACGAAATCCTTAACCCTCAAGAAATAACATTACTATTTACAGAAGGTTTTGTTAAGGTATGCCCCGTCTAATTTAGTTTTTTAAGGAAGTGTTGATATGAGTATCCCACTTGTAGAACAGTCCGCAGAAGAAAAACTGATAACTCTCAAAGATGTTTCTTGGGAGCAGTTTAAAGGAATTGAAGCCCAGCTCTTGGACAACCACAATGTTCGATTGTCTTATTTATCAGGAATGTTAGAAATTATGTCGCCAATTGGTGAAGAACATGAATATGTGAAAAGAACTCTCGGTTATTTATTAGAAGCTTATATGAGAGAGTTGGATATACGTTTTTATGGTCGTGGTGGCTACACTTTAGAAGAACCTGGATATGCTTCAGGTACACCAGATGAATCCTATAGCATTGGCACGAAAAAAGAAGTCCCAGATATAGTTATTGAAGTTATCATCACCAGTGGAACTATTAATAGAAAAGAGTTATATAAACCTAAAAAAGTACCAGAAGTTTGGTTTTGGAAATCTAACTCTATCAAAATATTTCGCCTGAGCGAACAGGGTGAATATGAGGAAGTAGAAAGAAGTGGCTTTTTTCCTAATTTAGATCCAAGCATACTGCTAAAGTATATAACCATACCTGACCAGTACGATGCTGTACAGCAATTTATTCAGGATATCCGCAATTAAAAATTATTAATTTTTATTACAAATTTACCTTTAACCAGCCAAAAATTTCACCTACTGTTAACTGTAAACCTTGGCAGAAATCTGGCACTGGCAAAACACTATCAATTGCCTCAAATGCTAAAGGTTGTTTTTCCGCAGGATAAGCAGCAATAAATCGCTCGTCAGGGTCAATTAACCAACCCATTTGAGTGCCGTGATTGAGAGCGTGTAAGATTTTCTTTGTAACTTTCGTATGGCTTTGTTCTGGGGAAAGAATTTCGATCATCCAATCGGGTGCGATAGTAAACGTATTAGCAATATCACCATTTTCATCAACAGGAAGCCTTACCCAAGAAAACACAGCAACATCAGGAACTAGAGAAATTCCGCCAAATGTGCAGCGTAATTCAGGAAAAGCCCAACCCATTTTTTTGACTTTTACAACAGCATTAATTTTGGGACAGAGTTCTCCTTGAATAGTGCTATGCTTTCCTTGCGGGATATGTTTTTGAATTACTTGACCGTCGATGTATTCTGAGCTTGGCTGAGTTTCTGGTAGTGTGAGAAACTCTTCTAAGGTGAATGTTTTCTTTGGTGTTTGTACCATAGAGACTCAATTTAAAATGATTAATCAATATTCAAGTTGATTTGGCGTTGATTTTTGCCAATAACTGAGCAACTTTTTGGGCTTTTTCTGGTTGGCGTTTTTGAAATAACTTTTGGGCTGTTTGCAAATTAGTCTTAGCTGCTTCTGGTTGATTTTGCTGCATTAAGACATTAGCTAGACGTAAATAAGCTTCGGGGTTTTTGGGACTGCGGCGAATGACTTCTTGGAATAATTCTGTGGCTTCGGCAATTCTATCTTGCTGATATACAACATCTCCTAAAAATAGACGCACGACATCATTCGTAGAGTTGATAGCAATCACTTTGCGAAACTCTGCTTCTGCGCCTGCATAGTCTTTTTGCTGATAAAGATTGATGCCTTTTTGAAAGTAGTTGGAGGTGATTAAGGTTTTCACAGCAAAATAAATCAGTAGAAAAACACTCGCAATCACTACCAACGTGGCAAGAATATCAATTACTGGAGGGGTGTCTAGCATTGTGTTAAGCCAACAAACAACCGATGGGGAATATTAAATATTCTAAGAAAAAGAGTTTCCAAATGAATTGATAAAATTGGGCGATCGCACGTTTATCTTGTAAGTCTACCGTTAAACTGCGAAACCACATCCCACACAGCAATAATAAATGGGTAATCACCAAAAATGCTGAGTTGACAGCCTCTAGCCGCAATACACCCGCCAACATCATCCCCAAATAGCAGAGGGTGAGTACCCAAAGTGCTAAGTTAAATACAGATTGCGTTCCGAGTTGAATTGTAAAAGTAGAGATATTGTACAAGCGATCGCCTTCGATATCAGGGATGTCTTTAAAAATGGCGATCGCAAAGGTAAACACTAAGATAAATATCGTCAGTACCCACACGGCTGGCGGAATTAATTCTTTGCTTTGCAGTACCCAATTAAAATGCAAAAATAAACCCAAATTCACAATTGTTCCACGTACCGAAAAAATGCACAGTGCTGCCCAAAATGGAAACTGTTTCAAGCGAATTGGTGGTAAGGAATAAGCTGTACCAATTGCCAAGCTTAATGCTACCATCCCAAATAAAAAGGGGCCATTTAACCAGGCAATTACTAAAGCTAAAATCCCTGTTGTAATGACAATCAATTGTCCTATACGTCGAGAAAATTCCCCAGATGCTAGTGGTAAATGCGGCTTATTAATCTTATCTATCTCTACATCTTCTAGCTGATTTAAGCCGACAATGTAAACATTGCCACATAAACAAGCTATCCATGCACCTAAAACTGGTAAAAGGGAATTAGAAATTGGCAATAGAAAATCAACTCGATGATTAATGGCAATGGCAATCACATATAAACCCAAAACACTCAGACTGGTGCCAATAATTGTGTGTGGACGAGAAAACTTCCAAAAGGCATATAACCAATTAAATGGCTGCGGTTTGCTTGCTAAAAGGCTGTTTTGAGAACTCTGGCGCATGAGTAGCTGAGATTAAGTATTCTGGCTTATTGTTAATCATTGTCACAGAATTAGCTGATTAACAACAGTCTTAGGTGGAATGCAGTTGCTTTGATGGACATATTGAGGGATGATAAATTTCGGACTCAGCTAAAACACATCTTTCAAGAAACCCAAGGGTATAGGTTTGAGTTTGTTATATAACTACCTGTAAAGGCTGATTAAAATTCATCACAGCAATTTTCTCATTCAAGATAAATCTGAGTATTATTGCTGTAGTCGATTGTCATAAAACGCAGTATCGCTTCCTATTTTCATTATCTTAAGTTATTAATAACACAGTATAGTATCAGTAATTTTTGGTAATGATTCCACGAATGTCAGGTAAGATAAAGACTTGGTAAACTACCTGTTAGACGCGATGTATATTGGACACTAATGGATACTGGTTACGTCATCCTGAATTGACGGTATGAATTCTATTTGAGTTTCCCCGGTGCAGAAGTTCGATGTGCAGCATTGAATGAACAACTACCAATTAACCATTCCTCTAGTAAACATCAATACTTCAAGGCTATATGGCTAATAAATTCCATCACAAAAATAGGCGATGGCGTGAGTGGGTAGGTGACAAATCATTCAACCCGATGAAACTCTTGACTTTCTTAGGTTTGGGGCGCAAGCTAAAACGGCTAGTGCCTGTGCTGATGTTAGTTTCTTTTGTGGCAGTATTGGTAGTAGATGGGCTAAAACCTGCGATCGCTCAACTACCACGCCAAGAAATTCGCGGTGTGTGGATGACTAACAATGATTTTAATGTTTTGCGCGATCGCGTCAAGGTGCGGGACGCTGTAAAACACCTACAACGCCTCAATTTCAATACTATCTATCCTGTGGTGTGGAACTCTGGCTATGCGATGTATCCCAGTGCAACCGCCCAAGGTGCAGGTATTCAGCCTTTTATTACCCGTGGTTTAGAGGGGCAAGATATCCTCGCAGACTTAATTAATCACGCCCATCGTAAAGGTTTGTTAGTTATACCCTGGTTTGAGTTTGGGTTCATGGCTCCGCCAACATCCGAGTTAGCATTAAATCATCCAGAGTGGTTAACGCAAAAGCGCAATGGTAGTGAAACTTCTATCAGCGCGGCGGGTGAAGTTGTTTGGCTAAATCCTTTCCATCCCCAAGTACAACAGTTTATTACTAACTTGGTGTTAGAAGTCGTCACCCAATATGATGCTGATGGTATTCAGTTTGACGACCACATGAGTTTGCCCCATGAATTTGGTTATGACAAATATACAGTAGCTTTATATACCCAAGAAACCAAAAACAATCCTCCTGCAAACCCTAATGATTCAGCTTGGGTAAAATGGCGGGCAGATAAAATTACAGCTTTCATGGTGAGACTGAACCAAGCAGTGAAAGCCAGAAAACCCAATAGCATTTTTTCTGTATCACCAAATTATTATGATTTTGCTTATAAGTTCCACCTGCAAGATTGGCTGGCTTGGATACGGCAAAATATTGTAGATGAGCTAATTGTGCAAGTTTATCGTCCTGATTTCCAGAGTTTTGTTGCCAATATCGGCCGTAGCGAAATTCAAGAAGCACAACAAAAAATTCCCACCGGAATCGGAATTATGGCAGGGTTACGCAATAACCCAGTCCCAATGCCACAAATTAAGGCTCAAGTACGGGCTACTCAAGAACGGGGTTTAGGTGTAGCCTTTTTCTATTACGAAAGTTTGTGGGATGTTGCTCCTGAAACAGTAGCAGAACGTCAGGAAGGATTTAAGCGACTGTTCCCTTATCCGGTAGTTCGCGCCAAAATCTGACAATTAGGTTGAAATTTAGCCATGAGGAACAAGATCCCCGACTTCTTGAAGAAGTCGGGGATCTGAACTTTAAAACAGTTTTTAATATCTGCTATTAGTTGAGTCAAACAAATGCGATCGCTTGATGTAATGAACCACAATTGAGCGATCGCATTTTACTATGTTCAATTTCAATATTCCTCACAAGTTCCTCAAATTTTAGCTGTATAAAAAATTGCACAGGTAAGATAACTAACCCAGCTATCTCAACTACTCCTAATCTTTTAAGCATACATGGAGACAGCTATGATTCGTTTGCTTGTGAATATTTTGGTATTTGTGATCAATACTGTTTATCGCGATCGCCCTTATCCTCGTTTTTATGTTTTAGAAACAGTAGCGCGTGTACCTTACTTTTCTTATCTCTCAGTGTTGCATCTTTATGAAACTTTGGGATTATGGCGCAAAGCTGATTGGCTGAAGGTTCATTTTGCCGAATCTTGGAATGAATTGCATCACCTATTAATTATGGAATCTTTAGGTGGAGACGCATTTTGGGGCGATCGACTATTAGCCAAAACTACAGCATTAATTTATTACTGGATTATTACTTGTGTGTATTTCTTTTCACCGCGTTCTGCCTATCATTTTATGGAACTGGTGGAAAAACACGCATACAGCAGTTATCACAAATTCTTGACAGCAAATGAAGTGGAATTGAAAGCCCAACCGGCTCCATTAGTAGCAATCCGTTACTATCGTGATGGCGACTTATATATGTTTGATGAGTTTCAAACATCTCATCAACCCACTGAACGCCGTCCTCAAATTGATCATCTTTATGATGTGTTTGTGGCAATTCGAGATGATGAAATGGAACACGTCAGAACTATGGAAGCTTGCCAACAAACTAATGCACAACTTTCATTTAAGAGTCCTCATACCTTGGAAATGAAGACAGTTACAGCTAACTTTGAGCTTGAGGTTCACTCATAGGACTTACGCATCAAAACGAAAAATCAATGGTTTCGGCGAGGGTATAGGGGAGCCACTGGCGTGGGCGGGTTTCCCGAATTAAGCCAAGTGGCGTGTGTACTTATTCAAAATCCTTACACCGTTCGGCTGACGCTCACGGCGAAGCCCCAAACCCTTTCACCCTAACACCCAATCTCCACAGATAATCTTTGTGCGTAAGTCCTGACTCATAAACCCCTCGGACTAGTTGCGTGTCTAGACTAAAGTCGTGCATAAGGTTCGTAGTTGCGATTTAGCGCAACTACGAACCTTTAATCTTTATGCGTAAGTCTTGATTAATCCTGTTGAGGTTTTGGAAATTCTCTTAATTATACCGAATGTACTCAGTTGAACCCAGACCAGAACTACTGGACTGTGCTTCCCTTTCCTTTTTGTAAGCATAAAGTGGGCAAGTTGCTCATCTTATGCTTACAGTGACACCCACTCCAAGTGTTCTAGACGATGCAGCAAGGAGTTTTATCTTGCTTTCCTGGGACTGTTAGAATGCCGTCTGTTGTTGGAATACTAATGGGTGACACCAGATAATCAGGAACTTTAAATGATACTGCAAAGAGTTTTATAAACGCAAGGTAGATATGGACAGCCTTGTTTGTTGTGCTGTCTTCTAGAGTCCTTTGTGAGACAAGGTTTTCAGTTTTTATATGGCACTAAAAACAGCTTTTCTATTTTTAATGCTTACAGAAAAAATAATCCCATGAATTTCCTAAACCCTATATAAAAGCTGACAACCTCTGTGGAAATTTCCACTCATCTGAGATACACCAAGCCAACTGAATGTACTCATTAAAAGGTTAATCAAATATGCACCTCTCATTCCGGCAACATTTACGCGCTGGCTGGAAATTCCTTAAATATCTAACAATACTGCTGACAGCACTGTGGTTCAGCATTTCTCTTCCCGGATGCAGCTTGTTCCCAGCCAATGTATCTCCAAATGCCTCCACTCAATCCACAAAAACTACAGCCCCTGTACAACGATTTGACGGGATAACAGTCAATGTTGTCACTCGTTCAGGCGTAATTGGTGCAGGGCTAAAACGACGAATTCCTGAGTTTGAATCGCTGACGGGAGCTAAAGTCAATTTGACGATGCACGACTTTGGCAAGGTCTATGATATGTTGCAAGCTGACTGGTCGAGTGCATCTCCTAAATATGACATGGCGGTGGCTATGCCGCAGTGGTTAATTGATTTTGTGAATGCTGATTATCTGGAAGATTTAACCGCTCGTGTCGAGGCTGATGCAGCGTTGCAGTGGGAAGACATTGCACCGTTCTTTCGCAATGCCAATGCCATTCACAATCAGCGCATTTACGGTGTTCCGGTAGATGGGGATTATCATCTACTCTACTATCGCACCGACTTGCTCTCAAAAGCCGGATTAACGCCGCCCCTGACTTGGGATGATTATTTGAAAGTAGCGCAAAACTTTCATGGCAAAGACCTGAATGGGGATGGAACCCCAGACTACGGCTCTTGTATTGCCAAAGAGCCGGGACACGTCGGATTTTTCATGTTTAGCTCGATCGCCACATCCTATCTACAATCCAAAGGCACAGGGCAGGGGGCATTTTTTGACGCGGCAACCATGAAACCACAGGTGAAAAATGAGGCGTTTGCCAAGGCCTTGGATGTTTACAAACAAACGATGACCTATGGAGTGCCTGATGATGCCAACTTGCAATTTGTTGAAGCCCGCAATGTTTTTCTCGCCGGGCGGTGTGCCTTGATGATCGACTGGGGCGACATTCCCACGCTGGCACTTGATTCAACTGTTTCAAAAGTCACGAATAAGGTTGGGGCAGCCATGACACCCGGTAGCTCTAAAGTGCTTGATCAAACCACGGGTAAATTCACGGTCTGCGATAAGTTTATCTGTCCCTACGCCATTGACGGCATTAATCATGCCCCTTTCGCGGCTAACCTGGGCTACACCGGAGTCATTTCCGCCAAAGCCGCACCCAAGGTAAAAGACGCTGCCTACGCCTTTCTGTCCTATATGAGTCAGCCCGCCCAGGCAAATGTGGATGTGACAATTGGTGCAACCGGGTTTAACCCCTATCGGGTTTCACAGTTTAAGGACGTAGCGCCCTGGATTCAGTCTGGGATGTCAGAGGAAGCAGCCAATAACTATTTAGGAGCGATTGGCATTACCTTGAGCAATCCCAACATGGCCTTAGATTTGAAATTACCCCACGCCAAACGTTATCAATTGGAAGTTCTTGATCCAGCACTAAAAGATTTCATGGCAGGAAAAATCAGCCGCGAACAGACAATGGGGCGGGTTGAGCAGGGTTGGGAAAAAATTACGGATCAGGTAGGACGGGAATCCCAAAAAACAGCGTATCGCTACAGCTTGGGATTGGAATCTTAGAGGAAAAAAGAATGCGTAAACAAAGCCTCAGCCGCAAAATTGTTTTAGCCTATTCGCTGCTAGTGACCCTAGCGGCTGGGCTGTTGACTACAGGTTTGTCCTGGCAACTCCGCACCGTCCAGCGTCAGGAAATGCGCGATCGCCTGATGGAACTTTTGCGCCTATCTGTCCCCCAAATCGACAGCGATTATCTGGCCTTGACAGTAACACCCGACAGTATGAAGGAGCCGTTTTACAGAATCAATCAGGAACGGCTCAAAAATATTCAAGCTGCCAGCCCCTCCATCAACCACATCTACACCCTGCGGCAACAGTCGGACGGGAAACTGGTTTTTGTGTTGGATTACGACAACAAAGGGCGTTTTAGTGCGCTGGTGGGAGACCCCTTGCAATTCATCACCCCTGGGCTAAAAGGCGACATTGCAGACTTAGAGGAACCGCTTGTTGAACCCGATATTCTGTCAAGTCCGTTAGGTAAACCTGTTCTGTACGGCTATGCCCCGATCAAAAATCAGTTTGGGCGCACTAATGGCGTATTAGTGATTGAACTAAATGCCATCTCGGTCATTCAAAGCGAACGGCAAGCCACTGTTATTGCGTTGGGAATTTTTTGTTTAGTCTTGCTGTTGACCCTAGTGGTGATTTGGTGGCTGTCTCAGTCATTGGTGATTCGTCCTGTTCTGCAATTAAATCAGGCGGCTAAACAGCTGGCAAGCGGACAGTGGCAGCAAGTGTTACCAAGCGATCGCAATGATGAGTTGGGTGATTTGGCTAAGTCTTTTGATCACATGGCCAAGCAACTGCAAGAATCTTTTGCCACACTGGAACATCGGGTGCAAGAGCGCACTACTGAGTTGGAAGCCGCAAAACTCACTGCTGATTCGGCGAATCGGGCTAAAAGTGAGTTTTTGGCTAATATGAGCCACGAACTGCGTACGCCTCTCAATGGCATTCTCGGCTATGCCCAAATTTTGCAGCGTTCTAACTCGTTGCAACCATCCGAAAAAAAGGGGATCAGTGTTATTTATCAATGCGGCAACCATTTGTTAATGCTGATCAATGATGTGCTGGATTTGGCGAAAATCGAAGCCGGAAAACTGGAGCTAAATCCGTCAGACATTCATCTGCCATCGTTTCTGCAAGGGATTGCGGAGATGAACCGAGTCAGGGCTGAACAAAAGAAAATTGTTTTTGCGTGCGAACCTGCGGCAGATTTACCGCAAAGCATTTATGCCGATGAAAAACGATTGCGCCAAGTGTTAATTAACCTATTGGGCAACGCTATCAAGTTCACACAGAAGGGGAGTGTTTACTTTCGGATTACGGCTCATCAGCATCATGAATCCCTCGACTCTTACAAAATCCGTTTTGAAATTGAAGATACGGGTGTGGGGATGACCCCTGAACAGCTAGAAAAGATTTTTCTGCCGTTTGAGCAAGTGGGGGATGTGAAAAAGCAAGATGAGGGGAGTGGCTTGGGACTGGCGATTAGTCTCAAAATCGTCTCTCTCATGGGCAGTAAAATTCAGGTAGAAAGCACCTTGGGGCAAGGTAGTCTATTTAGCTTTGAAGTTGATCTCCCAGCATCACTGAACTGGTCAATTCAAGAGCGTCAGGACGGGAAAAACATCATTGTGGGCTATGGTGGGCAGAGGCGCACAGTCCTTGTGGTGGATGACAAATGGGAAAATCGATCGCTGATTGTCAGCTTGCTAGAGCCGATTGGATTTGATGTGGTTGAAGCCAGCAATGGTAAAGAAGGTTGGGAGCAGATCATGGCTCACAAACCCGATGTACTGATTACTGACTTGGTGATGCCCGTCATGCACGGCTTTGATTTGCTTAAACAACTGCGCCAGTCCACTGAATTGTCGCACATCTTGGCGATCGCTTCATCTGCCAGCATTTTTGCCCAAGATGAATTTCAAAGCTTGGAAGCAGGAGCCAACTGCTTCTTATCCAAACCCATCCAAGTGGATGAGCTACTGGAGATAATTCAAACCCATCTCAAGTTGACCTGGATTTATGAAGAACCAACTACAACCATAGAATCCTACAGCCAAGAGCGCGATACCCCTGCTGTGACAAAACTGTTTCCTCCACCAATAGAAATCCTTCATCAGCTGCAAAAGCATGTTCAGGAAGGTGATATAGATACAGTGGTTAACTTATGCGAACAGATTCAAAAGTCTCATCCAACATCATTTGAGTTTGCCAAAAAGTTGATTCAAATGTCTGAAGATTGTCAGATCAAACAGATGCGTGAATTGCTACAAGAGTCCTTGATTATTGCTGTTAGGAAAATGCGCTAGGACACCTGAAATACATATCTTCTCAATTCCATATATTACTCATGCAGGACAGCAATGACAACCGACCATCAGATGAGCAACAATCAAAAAAATGAATTTGTTTTGGTTGTGGATGACAATCCGACTAACTTATCAGTCTTGAGGCAAGTTTTAAAAGAAGCAGGCTTTCAAGTGCGGTTAGCAGAAGATGGGAAGAGCGCAATTGAGCAGGTTAATCTCGCCCCTCCGATCTTAATTTTGTTAGATGTGCAGATGCCTGTCATGGACGGCTTTGAAACCTGTTCCCGCCTCAAGGATAATCCCAAAACCCGCGATATTCCCGTGATTTTTACAACTGCACTGTCTGACATCGGTAACAAGCTCAAGGGGCTATCCCTAGGAGCAGTGGACTACATTACCAAACCTTTTGAGCAGCAGGAAGTCTTGGCGCGGGTCATGTTGCATTGGCGTATGCACAAACTGACGCAGAAATTGCAACATCTGACCGAGACCCTGGAAGAGCAAGTCGCAGAGCGAACCGCATCCCTTCAGCAAGCTCAGATACGCCTAGTGCAGCAAGAAAAGCTTTCGACACTGGGGGAATTAGTTGCAGGCGTAGCCCATGAAATCAACAATCCGATTGGCTGTCTAATCAACAACATTCCTGCGGCTAAAGAGCATGTCACCGCTTTGCTACAAGCTTTGGAACTCTATCAATCTGAAGTCAAGCAGCCCTCTGAGTCGCTTCAGCAGTCCCTAGAAGATTTAGATATAGAGTTTGTGGCAGAAGACTTACCAAAGCTGTTGGGTTCAATGCACCTCAGCACCGATCGCATCAAGGAGATATCCCTTGCCCTACGCACCTTTTCTCGGATGGACAATACATCCAAAATCCCATTTGATTTGCATCAAGGGCTTGACAGCACGTTGCTAATTTTGCAGCATCGACTGAAGGCACTAGGGGAACGACCTGCAATCCAAGTTATTAAGCAGTATGGAGTATTGCCTCTAGTAGAATGTTACCCTGGACAGATTAATCAAGTATTTATGAATATTCTGGCGAATGCCATCGATGCACTAGAGGAGTTCAATCATGGACGTAGTTTTAATGAGATCAAGACCAATCCCAACCAGATTACAATTACCACAACAATGATAGATAAATTTGTGAAAATCATGATTGCTGATAATGGCAATGGCATGAATGAAGAAGTAAAACAAAAGATTTTTGACCATTCATTTACGACAAAAGGGATTGGGAAAGGAACAGGGTTAGGATTAGCGATCGCCCACCAAATTGTTGTGGAGAAACACAAAGGAAATATCGATGTTTACTCCCAGCTTGGATGCGGAACTACCTTTGTCCTCACGCTACCCATTCAGGGTCAATGAAGTAGAGAGATTTTTATCGAGAAACTCTTTCACAAATGGGATTGTAAATTAGTTTGTGTCAAATTAACTATTACTATGAAGGGCGTTGTCCCCAAACTGGCGAACTGCTGAGATTACCCCGCACTGCTTTGATAGAAGCAATTGCCCGTGGTTTAATGAACTATCTCGCTAGAGATGAGCGTTATGCTAGGGAAGGCAAGATGTATGGTGTTTTATTAGTTGAATTGCCCAGTGGTGAACAAAAAGTTATTCAAGCTTTCTCAGGATTATTAAACGGTCAAAGTGTTGTTGAGGGCTGGGTTCCACCAATTCCGGGACGAGAAGCAATTGCTTTATCAGAAGCGGAGACTTTAGCAAAATTAGAGACAATTAAACAAGAAATTATTAATTTACAAGAATTACCAGAACGACAGCAGTATGAAATATTATCTGCTGAATTTACACAGCAATTGCAAGTCATGAGCGATCGCCATCGTGAATGCAGATATCAACGCCAAGCCCAACGCCAAATACTGGGCGAAACACTCACAGGTGAAGTTCTCACCACTGCACTTGCAGAACTTGACGCAGCCAGTCGCAAAGATGGGATTGAACGGCGACAACTCAAACGTCAGCGAGATGAAGTTTTACAGCCGCTTCAACAATTAATTACCGCCGCAGATACCAAAATCAGAGAATTAAAACAACAGCGTAAAACCTTATCTCGTCAACTCCAAGCCCAAATGCACGCTGCTTATTCGCTGATGAATTTTTTCGGTCAATCTCTCACCTTACAACAATTAATGCCGGATGGTTTACCCACGGGTACAGGCGACTGTTGCGCCCCAAAGTTATTGCATTACGCCGCCACCCATCACCTTAAACCCCTCGCAATGGCGGAATTTTGGTGGGGGAAATCTTCAGGCGATAAAGTTCAGGGGGAATTTTATGAAGCTTGTGCAGAACGTTGTCAGCCGTTGATGGGATTTTTGCTGTCGGGTATTAAACCTAATAGTTCAAGGGGAGTTGTCAGTCCCTCCGCTACTAGAGAGGAGATTATCTATCAAGACGAATGGCTAATTGCTGTGAATAAACCTGCGGGACTATTATCAGTTCCCGGCCGTTATCGTGACACCCAAGATAGTGTGCTGAGTCGTTTGCGGAATTTGTTAGCTGATGGGATGAATCTTTTACCTGTGCATCGCTTGGATCAGGAGACTTCTGGTATTTTGTTGATAGCACGCGATCGCAATACGCACTATCACCTCAGTCAACAATTCCAACAGCGACAGGTGCATAAAGTTTATGAAGCAATTTTGGCAGGTGCGGTGACTCAAAATCACGGTGTGATTGAATTACCACTTTGGGGAAATCCGCAAAATCGCCCTTATCAACAAGTTGATTGGCAACATGGTAAACCCAGTGTCACCAAGTTTCAGGTAATTGCCAAAGAAGGCGAATACACCCGCGTAGAATTTATCCCCCTCACCGGACGCACCCATCAGCTGCGGGTTCATGCGGCGGTAGGATTAGGCGTGGTAATATTGGGCGATCGCCTTTATGGATGTAATGCTAATGCAAATCGTTTACATCTCCACGCCAGGGAAATCAGTTTTTACCATCCCCAATTAGCCAAAACTCTTCATTTACAAGCAACAACACCTTTTTAAATCAGTGTCATCTACCATTGGTCAATTGTTACTGCTAATTTTTCACTGCTAAGGTAATTAAAAACTACCAATTGCGAGTGATATGAGATACAAACTCTTAGGCAAAAGTGGGTTGAGAGTTTCGGAACTCTGCTTAGGAACGATGACTTTTGGTGAAGACTGGGGTTGGGGTGCTTCTGTTGATGAAAGTCGGAAAATTTTTGAGACTTTTACAGCAGCCGGTGGGAATTTTATTGACACCGCCAATGGTTACACCAACGGTAGTAGTGAAAAAATTGTTGGTGAATTAATTGCTCAAGACAGAGAACGTTTTGTAGTTGCAACTAAATACTCTTTTCCCTCGCGGATGGGAGAAAATACAGGTAATCCCAATGGTAGCGGCAATCATCGCAAGAATTTGGTGCAATCCTTAGAAGGTAGTTTAAAACGCCTGAATACAGACTATATTGATTTATTTTGGTTACATGCTTGGGATTTTACCACTCCGGTTGAGGAGGTAATGCGATCGCTTGATGATGTGGTGCGCCAAGGTAAGGTTCTTTACATTGGGATTTCTGATGCACCAGCGTGGATTGTGGCTCAAGCTAATACTATCGCTCAATATCAAGGCTGGACAAAGTTCGTCGCTTTGCAAATTGAGTATAATTTAATTCAGCGAACACCAGAACGAGATTTGCTCCCAATGGCTAAAGCCTTTGATTTAGCCGTCACACCTTGGTCGCCTTTAGCGGGTGGTGTACTGACAGGTAAGTATAATCAGCCTCTACAACCAGGAGAAGAACAGGGCAGACTTGCCAGCACTGCATTTGGAACTGTATCAGAACGCAGTTTAGCGATCGCAGCAGTAGTGAGTCAAGTTGCTACGGAAATTGGCGCTTCACCTTCGCAAGTCGCATTAGCTTGGTTACGCGCCCAAAGTGGTGTAATGATTCCTATCGTCGGCGCACGCAAACTCAGCCAATTTCAAGATAACTTGGCTTGTTTAGATATCACCTTATCGCCGGAACACCTGCAACGCCTCAACGAAGTGAGTCAAATTGAACTAGGTTTTCCCCACGACTTCTTGCAAAATGACATCATCCGCGATCGCCTGTTTGGTGGTACATTCAATGCGATCGACAACCACCGCCTTTGAATTACTGAGTATCCGCAAGAGTAATCAAGATAATAAATCATTCCTGCGGAAAAACCATCTGTCTTTCGGAAGTTCCCCAAACTCCATCACTATTTGTAGACTCAATGTGTCGATCAACAAATTTAGAACCATGAGCGACAATAAGCAGACATCCCGTCTTTATCCCTCTCGTATTGATATTCCTGCCGAAGCACGTTCTCAAATCGTAGCCATTCTGAATCAAACATTGGCAGCTACCTTAGATTTGAAAACCCAGACAAAGCAAGCACACTGGAACGTTAAAGGTACAGACTTTTATCAGTTGCACGAATTGTTTGATGAGATTGCAGGCGAATTAGAAGAATATGTTGATACAGTGGCTGAACGTGTCACCGCGTTAGGTGGCTATGCTTTCGGAACCGCAAGACTAGCGGCTAGTAACTCCATCCTGCCAGAATATCCTCTGGATATTTTGGATGGCAAAGACCATGTAACCGCATTAGCCGACCGTTTTGCACCTTACGCTAAACATATCCGAGAAGCGATCGCCAAAACTGACGACTTAGGTGATGCAGATACCGCAGACCTTTACACCGAAATTTCTCGCACCATTGACAAACGACTGTGGTTCTTAGAAGCTCATTTGCAAGTAGCAGAAATTAAAGCAGAGAATGGCTCTGCTACTGCTAAAACACCAGCTACAGTTAGATAATTCCTGGCAAACTTCATAGTATCCTTTTGGTAAGTACGCCACTTTTTAGTGCGTACTTTTCATTTTATAGGTAGATATTCTAATATTTAAATAAGTCAAAAGCCAGCTAGATAAATCAAAATTCTCTCTGAGATTAGTGATTAATTGGCAGTTAAAATCTAGCGCATCGATTTGGTAATTAATTAACTGCATTAATTTGCATATTTCTGTACACAAGAATATTAATTATTGAGATTACCAAAACTAAATCAACTGAGGTAAATTTATGTCTCAAAATACAATTAACTATTTAATTCATGATCGAAACAATCGCGGTCGGAGCCAAATCGGCTGGCTAGATAGTTACCACACATTTTCCTTCAGCCATTTTTATGATCCCAATCGGATGGGATTCCGGTCTCTGCGCGTGATTAACGACGATCGCATTGCGCCTGGTGCGGGTTTTCCTACCCACGGACATCGAGATATGGAAATTCTCACTTATGTGCTGTCTGGCGCTGTTGAGCATAAAGATAGTTTGGGTACAGGTTCAGTCATTCGTCCTGGTGATGCTCAAATTATGAGTGCAGGTACAGGAATTATGCACAGCGAGTTTAATCCTTCACCCACCGAACCACTCCACCTACTGCAAATCTGGATTTTACCAGATGAGCAAGGCTTGGCTCCCAGATATGAACAAAAAGCATTTTCTGTAGAAGAAAAACGCGGTCAATTACGCTTAATCGCCGCCAAAGATGGCCGCGACGGTGCGGTAACAATTCATCAAGATGTGGATTTATACGCCTCTGTTTTAGAAAGCGGTGATGTGGTGAATTATCACCTGAAACGCGATCGCTATGCTTGGTTGCAAATAGCTCAAGGTATAGCCACACTGAACGGCGAAGAACTCAGAGCCGGTGACGGTGTACAAATCAGTGGCGAGGAAAAACTCGAAATTAGCACCAACCTGAGCGCAGAAATCCTCCTATTTGATTTAAAGTGAGTTCCATGAGTGCTGTTTGACCTCCAGCTTTTATCAGTTGACAATTGTCAACTGACAAGGTTGCGATATAACTCATCGTGAGGGCGGGTTAATACCCGAATTTCTCACGTATGGGTAGCGGGTGTGGAGAGAGAGGGGAGTGTGGGCAGGGCTGTTTCATTCCCTAAAACAGGTAAAATTGCAAGTGTTGAGGGGAGGAAAATTATGGGTACTTCTCTGATTGAACAATTGAAGCAAGTGAAAGATTTTAGAACGAA
>NZ_JACJQW010000089.1:0-7624 GCF_014696905.1 Nostoc sp. FACHB-190 | reverse complement strand
ATACCATTTCACTTTAAAAATGATACGGATATGCAAGTAGCGCCTCGACTTCGCTCGGCGACCAGAAGCAGAGTTGCAGAGGAAGCGATTTCTATCAGTAATTTCGTGAAATGGTATCAGTTTTTAATTTCACTGTTATGAATGCTCTCATCTTCCTCAAATGCCTTCAACCGCGTTTTACCTATAAATTGTATCTTTCGCGCTCTACACGCTGCTTAAATCGCCAAATTAACAGCCCTGTGTTTATTTGTCGGGTTTGGTAGTAGGTCAAAAACTTTCCAGCGATTGAGCTTACGCTTTAACTTCTATTCATCATTACGGAGATCGCCATCCAATCGGCTACGCTAGGGGTGCTGAGGAGACTTTTCTTGCTTTCAAATGCTCAAATCTCCTAGTGGTCAAGAGCGGGTGCTTTATCTCATTCTCAGGCAGGTATAACCTTGCCGCTATCATCTAGTTTTTTATGCTGTTATATCTGTAATAACTTGTTCATATATTTGACAAATTCTTAATCATCGTTTCCTCAAAAAGCTGTTACATTTATTTATACCTGTAACAGGTTATTCATCATCATTGAGATTTCCGTATTCCTTTTCTATGTAAGCATTTAACTGTTTTGAAATCAAAACAAATCCGATTTCCGTTTCTCTGCCGAGAGCATAACCATAAGTCTTGCTGATCAAGCTAACGTGCTTTTCTCCTTTCAAACCTGCTTCGGCGGCATATTGTTCGTATTCTAGAATCACATCATTATGATCTGCATCTATATCTGCACGCGCAAAAACACATATCTTACCTTCTGAGTTTTCTACATTTCGCTTTTCCGAGTTTGCTATCAAGTTTTTAATTTTGTCCAAAGTTTCATTGTATTGATAGTCATGCAACTGCCATAGCTTTGTCTGCTTATCACTCCAATTCGCTCCTGATTCCTGCGCGATCATGAACGCTTTTTCTATTAATGTCATCTCACGCTTAATCTTTTCTAGTTGCAATACTAATTCTTCCACTGTATCTGTCGAGTCCTTTCTACCTACTGATGGCAATGTTCCATTCCAAGCTCTTGAAGTTATCTGTCCGAGAACTTTTGGAAACACTGTTAATGGATCTATCGCTTCTAGTGGACATCCTTGCTGATAAACTCCTTCAGGCTCATAATACCGATCATGCTTTGCCAGCCAAAATACTCTTCGCGCGAAACATCCCCTTCTACCTGTGTTCGGGGCTTTGTCTTCTAGTTCTGCATAGCCTACGATTTCATAGCTTTGATACTTCAGCTTTCCCTTTCTTCTTGTACAACTCGTATCAAAATGCTCTCTCACATAAGGAATCGCTTCGATATTGCTTAACCAAACAATCTTTGATTCATACTGTATATCCGAGGCCTTTTGAGCTTTTACACTCATCTTTTAATTTCCTTGTCTCCCAATCCTGCTTTTAAAATTATAGACATTCCCCTGCTGAAACACTTGCATAGCAAACATCGACATTAATCAACTCACTGCTCAAAACCTCTTGCAGTCATTTGAAAGCGATCGCTCTGCAATACCCAATTCTTCTACAATGCTTTCTCTACTGGTTAATTATACTTGTTATAAAATTCATAACAGGTTTTTGAGCTTTGCATTCATTAAACAAATTACTCGTGCCGATCAAAACAGATGTAATACCACCAAAGCCTTACTGCATCTTGTGTTTTTTAATTACGAATTGGTGTTACATTGTCAAAGTGCTTTTTGTTAATTAAAGGGCGATCGCTCCTCTGTCTCCTCTTAGTCACTATCGCTGAAACTATTACTTTACCCAGCTTCTAGCACTTCGCTGTTTTATTAAGAAAGATGCGACTAATGAATAAACAGTTATGTTTATTGATGTTCATTGAGGTACTCAAGCAGAGTTTCGATTTGGTGAACAGAATAGACATTCATCGGCAGCATGGGAGTATCTGAGCCAGCAAGGTGAGCTATTACTCGATGAGTAGTGTAGTTTATACTTTTGAGCTTTTGTATCAGGCGTAAGCTCAAAACTGGAGTATTACAACGGGATTTAACAAAAGTTTCAATGTCGGGGCGGAATGTAACTTCGACACCGACCCCACCGGAAAACTTTAGAGCTTCACAGAAAACAATTCCTGGCTCTTCTATGGTTTTAGCTTTTGTCAAAGCGATGAAAAAGGTGGATTTAAAATCCTTAGACATACTATACAGTTGGGCTTTTGTGGTTGCTAATGCTTGATCGCTCACATCTCCAAGGCTAATTTCTGAAGGTATGGGACATTTTTCTAAATTAACTCGTGAACCGTAAACATCACCCAAAAACTGTTTTCTGCGTTTAGCTTCTCCCATACTTTATTTCCTCTGACGATTATGAGTGTCTAACTAGAATACCAGCCAATACTGCAAAGTCTAAACCGATAGAGACAGCACCAGGAAATTTGAAAACTGGCCTGCTAATTTAATTATGAATCTACAAATTATTTTGTTGGATAAAATTTCTGCTTCAAGCGTCACAATTGTCATCAAAGGCCTGTCATATTTATTCGTGTCTTTTGCCAATTAGGCACCTGCTTTCGCAGCGATCGCAGAACTTGAGACTAGATATTACACGTATTGGGCTACAACGTGTAATGCAGAAAGAGTTTTAAACCCATTTAAAAATTCAAATCTTCGACCCGTGGGTGCATAAACCATTAATCCCAATCGTTAACATAGGCTTCCCATGCCCAAACAACTTGCACTTCTGCTTGACTTTCAGCATTTTCCTACTGTTCACAGCCCATTGAATAAGCTCAATAAAGCATTCATTTTTAAGCTAACAGTTTTTAACTCGGTAGCTTTACTATACTCATCAAAATAGAATCGGGCTATTTATAAAATATACGCTGTTGAAAAATTGTTCCTTTTAAAGCTGTATATGTCAAATGTAACTAAGCTAAGTGGCGATAGCAAAATTAACTTGAGAATAATTTGGCTAGTTGTAGTAGTAGGATTCCCATTAGGCATCTTCACTATGTTTATTCAAGTGCCACCAAGCTGTGGCTGTGGAGATAGCAGTAAAGTTACAATTGAAAGTTTTATTACGACACAAAAAGCATATTTTTTAGAAAAATCAGTTTTTGCTCAATCCTATAGCTTGTTAGAGCTTGGAGAAAAAGATACGCCAAAAGCTACAAATCACTATCGATATTCTGTAGAAATGAATCAAGATAGATCATTTATCTATGCAACGCCTGTTAAAGAATTACCAACTGATTTATTTCAACTAGGCTTGACCAAAAAGGGTTTTCATAGCTTAGTAGGTGCAGTTGCTTACAAGCAAGAAAACAAAACTACTGTTTCAATAATGTGCCGTTCCGAAAAACCAACTTTAGCTCAACCTCCTAAACCTGTTTTCCAGCAAAATCACTTTAGCTGTCCTATCGGTTTTAAAACAATCTACTGAATTGTACCGATATCAATGTATTGTCTCTACCAGATTCATCAAATCCAGCAGATGAGGAACTACAGCAGTTACTCGGCCCAGCACTGTATAAAGTTGTATCTGGATTAAAAGTATTGAGGAAGGCTATTACATTAAAGTAGGAATGAACACCTGTGTATTTCCCAAGTGCGTTTTTAACCACTTATAGTGTACTGCCTTAAACCGAGTTTTATCTACAAACATTCTTCGCGCTCTACACGCTGCTTAAATCGCCAAATTAACCGCACTGTGTTGATTTGTCGGGTTTGGTAGTAAGTCAAAACTCAGAGGGCGATTGAATTTACGCTTTAGCTTCTATTCATCATTACTGCGATCGCCAATGTATGTTATGTGTGCCATCGTCTACAGAATCTGGTTATGAGTTAGAATTTTTAACTTGTTAGACTTTTGTTAACACGTTATAACTACTATGATTGTGAGCATTACTAATAAATTAGATGAGTTTAATTGAGATTATGTTCTCACGCTCTGCCAACGCAAATAATTCATAAATGTCTGCCTCTCGATCCGCTACTGCAATCACACGAGTGCCAGCCGGCATCAAATCTTGTGTTATTTTCAAACTTTCCAACCAGCGTTGGCTTTCTTTGCTCTCAATCGCTCGCCGTCGGTCGCTATTTGCCTTACTCTTGCTGGTACTGCCTTTTAGCCTTTCATCACTCTCAAAACTCTTTTGTTACTTTCTTGTTATTTAACTTCACTCTTGATAATTTTCAGTTATTTCTCTTCAAGTTTCCTGTTAAATAATATTGCTTTTCACGCGATCGCACCTCTCTTACCTTTTAGTCTCTATCGCTGAAACTACTACTGTGTCTTATTCGTAGCTTTTTACTCTTTTGTTAAGAAAGATGCGACTAAAGCATAGACATAAATTATTATCTCTTCCTCAGTCTAGGAGTTAAGTGTTCTGGAATATTTTCTAATTGAATCGCATTACAACCAAACTTATAAGCAGTCTCAACTGATTTACCGGCCCCAATAGCATCATAAAATCCTGTAGAAAACTTAATCGCAGCTTGATCTCCAATAGCTTGACTCATACCAATTACATGATTAATATGCTCGACGATAGCATCTGCCTGTACTTCAGAATAACAAGCGTTGAGCAGAACACACTCGACATGATTAGCACACAATTCAAATAATATTTTTAAAGCTCCTGTACTTACAAGCTTTGAATTGCCATCTTCATCTTGAATCAACAACCCGTCTTCGCCAGTCCCGTGTCCACAAAAATGGACGATTTGTGGCTCGATATCTAGCAAAGCTCGACGCAAATCATCAGCCCGGATAGCCCATCTTTGCTCTAATTTGAATTGGTGACGCTTCTGAGAACGACGTAAACCTTCATCAATCTCATGCACCTCTTTGTCTAAACGAAGCCTTGCTTCATTAAATGGACTTGATGCCAGAATTAAAATCACCTTCACTGTTAAATCCTGCTGCTTACACGCAAGCGCCTGAATTTTAGCAATAAACTTTTTACTATCAAAATTTTGTTTACTGAAAAAAATTGCTCCATTCTCTGCAACTAAATCAGCAGAATCTTGAGTAGTTAGATGGGGCGTTCCACTCACTGCAATTGCTGGTATCTGTCGTTCACGAGCTAATTCGATTAATTGAATTCCTAATTTTTGTGAAGATACAAATGAATCTCCCAAACCAATGTCAGTAACTAATAAATTCCATTGGCTTTCTTTAAGAGATTTATAAGCCTCATCAAAAGTTTTCAACACTCTCATGTCTAATTGATGATTATCTTGCAACGCACGACGAATTTTTTCTTGAAGAATACTCTGCCATTCTGAGTGATCTTCAACTAGAAGCACTTTCAAATATTTCATCTAAATTCCCTCCACTTAATTTTGTAACTGTACTTGCTGCTAAAAACTCAGATACCTGATTTGTAGAATGGTAGGATCACGGAAAACTTTGTTCCTTCATCGAGGGTACTGTCTACCAAGATTTTTCCTCCTAATCGCTCAACATAAAATCTTGTCCACCATAATCCAAAACCCATACCTCTTCTAGCACCCTTTGTTGAGTAATCAGGCTCGAAAATCTTTTCTAAATTTTCTCGTGCAATACCTACACCAGAATCAGTAACACAGATCCTTACAAAACCTTCTTCTTCAGTTCTAGCCTTAATTGATAACTCACCTCCTAGCTCACTTTTCATCAGTATGGCATCTACCGCATTTTGGATTAGGTTATCGAAGACATATATCAATTGCTGTTTACCTGCAAATACTTCCGGTAAACTGGCACAAATGTGCAAATTTTGTTGGATATTTGAACTTATCTGCATCTGATTTATTGCTTTAATAACTACTTTCTTGAGATTCAGAGGTTGACGTTGTTCTTGCAGCCAAATCTTCAAACATTTAGCATCCTCTAAAACCTTATTTGCTAAAGAAAAAATTTCCAATGCCTTGCTGTGAGTGCAATCATCATTTTCATCAAGGATATCCTGCGCCCTTACACGAATAGCACCAACATAATTATTTATCTTATGTACTAGTGGGCTTGCTAATTCACCTAAAGTAGCTATTGCTTCTGTTTTGACAAGTTGCTCCTTAGTTTCTGCATTTTGAATTGCGATAACTGCAAGATCGGCTAAAACTTCTAACCTGCGTAAATCCCCTTGGTCAAATTCTTGTGGTTTACGTCCCTCTACATTAAGTACCCCAAGAACCCCACGATCCTTATCTAACAAAGGCACACATAATTCTGAGCGCACATTAGTAAAGCAGGGTTGATAGCGGATATCAGACTGAACATCATTAACTAATGCCGGCTGACGATGAGTTGCAACCCAACCTGTAATTCCTTTGTCTAAAGTGCCGTATTTTGGAGCTTGAGTAGTTGGTATACTTTCAGGATAACTAACCTTCGTAACTAGCAACTTATTAACAGGATCTAACAACCGAATGGTTCCTAATTCTGCTCCCGTGATTTGTACTGATTGCTGTACAATCAATTTCAACAGTTCATTTTCTTCTAATGTAGTAATAATCTTGCGGTCAATACTGCTTAATGTCTGTAACCATCGTTGATTTTTGATAGCAGTCGCGGCGGAGGAAGCTAAAGTATTAATAATTTGTTTCTCTTGTCCCGAAAAATCATGAGGTCGCCGATAATTAATGAACATAACTCCAACGATGTCTCGCTCTACTCTGAGTAAAACTCCAGCTACGGACTGAATTTTTTCTCGTTTACTAAAGGCTGAGTCTTGAAAAATAGACTCATTTGAAACTATTGAGGCATAGATATTTTCTCCATGTTCAATCAGTAAAAATGGTACATCTTGCTGATCAAGCTTTGTATCTTTCATTTTTTGCTCCTCTTTCAGACGGCCTGCATAACTAACTTCAGGTAAAAAATGATCTTCGGTCTGAATATAGGCATAAATAGTCACTACATCAGCTGCAAGGACATTTAAAGTGTTCCAGGCAATATGTCCTAATAAGTCAGCATTTTCTGGTATCCGACTAAGTGATTGAGTAACTGAATGAATAGTGGCTAATTGACGCGCTTTATCAAGCATCTGTTGATAGGTGATCGCGTGCCAGATGGCATCAACGGCATTACGAGCAAACTGTTTGCCCAATTGCAACTCTCCTTGATTAAATTGATGTTCGCGCTGAAAGTGTACGTATAAAACTCCTACACAAATTGGCTCTAGTTGCCCTTGGCTAGTTTCATGTTGATGATTACTACTATCTCGATCGAGGGCAGTTATTTCCTCTATACTTGCATTGCTACCATTTAGTAATAAGGGAAAAGCTGCATAAGTTCTAGAACCTTCTTTCAAAGCTATAGGGTTGAAAGAGCTTGGCTGTGAATTTTCGTTTGCTTTGGGTAAATCTGGTAAAAATTTCGGTTTACCCTCAATAATGGCTTGCCAACCTAACCCATTTAAACTTGGGTTGCGTGGTGGAAAGTCTTTGAGAAGCAGATGGTCAATACAGCCTGCACAAACTTCGTAAATATAATGGTTTTTCTGTGGTTCCCACAAAAAGTGTAGTGTAGTGCAATACCTTCGCCAAAATAAGAGGATGAAGAGAGAGGGCTGATGTAGTAGAGTTATTGTCTTCCCAAACGACAACTCAAAAGCCACAACAAGCCCATGCCCGATATCTTATCA
>NZ_JACJQW010000088.1:0-8224 GCF_014696905.1 Nostoc sp. FACHB-190 | reverse complement strand
AACTAGACTCTTCCTTTCTGTCATAGTTTTTCAGCCCTTTTAATATTTTTAATCGCTTTGACGATTTTAAAAATGCGAATATTTACTGATTTTTCCGCAATTTCCCTATTTACGTAAAATAGCTGATTTTTCTGATAAAAACATAAACTTTTCATCTAAATAAAATGATACTTTATGAAGAAGAATTCAAAAATCACAATTAAAAACAATTCAAGAGTCAACCCCTTCGGGGAATTCAAAATTCAAAATTACAATCAGTGATGGGTCTGAATCACCCACTGATTGCACTCTAACTTCTGAATTATTCTTAATTTTGAATTCAAAGATTGGTTGATTATCTCACATTTTGCAAACTATCAAAAGACGAACTAAACATATCAGTAAAAATTGAAATTATCTTTCGCTCTCGAACCTTAATATTGCTACTCACACCCATTCCAGACTGCAAACTAATATTACGTCCAGAAACAGCTAACTGCTGACTATCAAGCTGTACCTTTGCAGGAAATCTGTAGAATGGGTAAATTTGATCTGGTGGTAAAGCATCAGAACCAATCCAGACTAATTTACCTTTGATATCACCAAACTCACTAAAAGGGAATGAATCAATTCTGACATCTACCGTCATTCCGGTCTTAACAAAACCAATATCTTTATTAGTAATATAAACCTTGGCAACAAGTGCATTGTTCGGAACAACTTTCAGGATTGGTTCGCTGGAGGTGACTACGAAACCTGGTGTATGTGCCTTCATCTCAAAAATAGTGCCATCCACAGGAGCAACTATTTCCTGATACTTCAGATTCATTTGTGTTTGACTGATTTGTGAATCAATCTCAGCAATTTTTTTATTATTTTCGACAATTGCTTTGGTTAATTGTGAATCAATTTCAGCAATCCGCTTATTATTCTCCGCAATTTGATTGAGCCAATCTCTGCGAGACAGAGCAATGGTGTTGACTAATTTAGCTTTGGCTTGGGCAATAGCTGATTGCAATCGAGCTTTTTCTTGTGTTAGTTGGTCAATTTCACTTTGAATATTGCGAACGTCTTGTTGTTGTTTAAGATACTGAATCCTAGATATCGCACCATTTTGCATCAAGGGAGTTACATCATTCAGTATTCCTTGATTCATTTTCTGGTTATCTAAATTAGTAGCCAGTTTAATATCTGCTTGTTGTAATTGACGTTGAAATTGCTCAATTTCTGATTGGGCAGCTACTATACGTGCATTTAACTCTGCTATGTTAGACTGTAAACGTTCTTGCTGTTCTAAGGTGAGGGAAATATTGTTTTTCCTTCCATTCAATAGAGCGCGGTATACTTGATTATCTGCTATTAAAGTGGCTCGACTCTTGGTTAAATCTAACATTTGGCTGGAGATTTTTAATGTCGAGGCATCTTCTAAGTTACTACCTGATAGTTGTGACTTATAAAATTGATTTTCTTGAATTAAACTAGTACGAATTTGCCAAAATGAATATAATTGTGCTTTGGCAGTTGTATTATCAAGAGACAAAAGTTGTTGCCCTGCTTTGACTGTTTGACCATCCTCAACAAATATTTCTTTTACGACTCCGCCTACAGGTGCTTGGATTTCTTTTGTTGCCCCTGATGCTTCTAATTTACCTGTAGCTGATACGGCTTCTTCAATTGTGGCAATGTTCGCCCAAACGATTGTCCCTGCCGTAGAAAGCATTAATCCCCACAGGATAGCTCTCGACCATTTTCGTGATTGTTTCAATATTACCGACTGGTCAAATTTTGGTACGTAGCGGGGTGAATGATTGGGAGGAGTGGGAGAGGGGAGGAGTGGGGGAGGGGAAGAGTGAGGGAGTGGGGGAGTGGGAGAAATTGGCGAGATTTTTTCAGGAATGCTCTCAATATTGTCATTATTTGAATATTTGCCATTGTTATTGTTACTATTCATAGACGGTTAGTTTATATAAGGTGGAAATAGCGAAAAGTAAAATAGTATATTTGTACTTAATAGTGATTAAGTGGTAGTTGTGTATGAGTAGAGAGTCATTTAAAAATCATGGAGATTTAGAAGTTTATAAGATGGCGTTTGATACTGCTATGCAGATTTTTGAGTTATCGAAGAAGTTTCCTATTGAAGAAAAATATTCATTGACTGATCAAATTCGTCGTGCTTCACGTTCCGTTTGTGCCAATTTTGCAGAAGCATGGCGAAAACGTCGGTATGAGGCAGCGTTTATTGCTAAACTTTGTGACGCAGAAGCAGAAGCTGCGGAAACGCAGACTTGGATTGAATTTGCTGTTCAATGTCATTATGTAGATATCGAAACTGGACGCAACCTTTATAAAGCCTATAATTCGATTCTCGGAATGCTTGTGACTATGATTCATAACTCAAATAAATGGATAATTCCTAAAGATAAAAAATAAATAAACTTCCTCCAGCCCACTCCCCCACTCTCCCACTCCCCCACTCCTCTTCATCCTCCAGCTAATTCCTGTTGTTGATAAAGACAGTAATACAAACCTTTCATAGTAATTAATTCATCATGCGTTCCTTGTTCTGCTACCTGCCCTTGACTCATCATCAAAATAATATCGGCGCTCCGAATAGTTGCTAGTCTATGCGTGATAAACAATACAGTTCTATTTCTTAGAGCAGCTTGCAGATTTAAACAAACTTGACGTTCAGTAGCATAATCTAAAGCACTGGTAGCTTCATCCATGATCAGCAACGGCGGATTTTGTAGTACAGTCCGAGCGATCGCTATTCTTTGCCTCTGTCCACCAGATAAAGCTGAACCTCTTTCACCAACACGAGTTTCGTACCCATTGGGCAGATTCATAATAAAATCATGAGCGCAAGCAATCTTAGCTGCTTCAACAACTTCTTCTGGGGTAGCATCTGGCATTGTCAAAGCAATATTCTCTTGTACTGTAGTATCGAACAGTAAAGTATCTTGCAGTACCATACCGATTTGACGGCGTAAAGAATAAAGCTCTACTTTGTTAATATCGTAGCCATCGATTAAGATACGACCAGCATCAAGTTCATAAAGTCGAGGAATCAACTTAGTCAGTGTACTTTTACCTGCCCCACTTTGTCCAACTACTCCAACAAAGAAACCAGCCGGGACTTCTAAACAAACATGATTCAGTTGAGGAGTGGGACTTTTTGCAAAACTAAAAGTTACACTGTCATATTTAATATTGCCTACAATTGCTGGCATAGGAATTTGAGAAGAGAGGGAGAGGGGGAGAGTGGGGGAGGGGGGAAATTTCTTCCTTTCTCCCGTTCCCCCACTCCTCCACTCCTCCCCTCCTAGTTCTGTTTCTTGAGGATGATCTAAAATATCAGCCAGCCGCTCTAAAGATAATGCTGTTTCTTGGAAGTTCTGCCACAGTTGAATTAATCTCAACAAGGGACTTGTGACATAACCTGCAATGATGCGAAAAGCAATTAATTCTCCTAAAGTTAACTGCTTTTGTAATACTAAATATGCCCCTACCCACAGTAATAGTAAACTAGAAAGCTTATTTAAGAAGTTGCTTAGAGAACCTGCTGTATTAGATGTGAGTACATTTTCAAAACTGGCACTGATATAACGTGCATAACGTGTTTGCCATTGCCATCTAGAATTCAGTTCAATGTTTTGGGCTTTAACAGTTTGAATCCCAGATACCACCTCAACTAAATATGATTGTGTATCAGAATTTTTTTCAGCTTTAGTGCGAGTTTGTTGCCGGATAATAGGTGCAAATATGAATGTTAATAGCGCAAATAATGGCACAGTTGCTAATGCCACAATAGTTAATAGCCAACTATACCAAACCATTACTCCTATATAAACAACAGAAAAAATAGCATCTAGAACGACAGTTAATGCCGTTCCTGTCAAGAACGAGCGAATATTTTCTAATTCATTGATGCGACTCGCTATTTCTCCAACAGGACGCTTTTCAAAATAACGAAGAGGTAATCTCAATAGGTGATCAATGACTTCTGCACCTAAAGATAAATCTATCCGATTTGTTGTGTCAACGAATAAGTTAGTTCGTAACCATGTAATTACTCCTTCTACTACAGCCATTGTTACTATTAGACACCCTAATACATGCAGGGTGTTAATACCATTTTGTACAATAACTTTATCAATAATAACTTGTGTAATTAATGGATTAGCCAATCCCAATAATTGTACAAACAATGAAGCGATGAATACTTCAATTAATACTACTTTATGTTTTTTGATAGCTGGTAAAAACCAGGATAAGCCAAATCGCTTTTTTGGTGTTTCTGATGTGGCTTGTAACAGCAGAACTTGTCCTGATTCACCCCAAGTTTCAATAAAATCTACTGGCTTTTTACGAGTTATTCCCTGCTCAGGAATTGCTAGAACCAATTCTTTTTCTGATGCTTTGTAGAGAATTGCAAAACTGTCTTGCCAAGGTAGGAGTACGGGTGTAGGGAGTTTAGAAATAGTCACAGCCGGAATATTGACTAGTTGGGATTTCAATCCCAGTAGTTCTGCTACACCACCGCATAGTTCGATGGGGATTTTACCTGTTCGTTGGTAGTTATTGACTAAAGCACGACGCAGTACATCTCGTTTCCACGGCATTCCTAAATGTTGCGACAGCATTTGAAAACAAGCCAAGGTGCTATCTACTGGCCCTCTTCCTTGAATGTAAGGATATTTGACTTTTTGGCTATCTTCTAAATCTTCTTCCAGTTCTGGATTTAACGGAGCATAAGCAGCTTCCGCCCAAATTTCTGCCTCAAAAGATGAACTCGTCGAGTCAGGGGAAGGGAAATTAATTGGTAATGTCGGGTCAATAAAACCAACTAAGCGAACTTCTCCACTAATCTGTGCTGACATTTCACTTTTGTTGAGCTGTTCTCCTACAGCATAATTAGAACCTTGAGAACTGACCAACCACAATAAATTTGGATCTAGTTTCTGAAGTGATGTTTTACCAGAAGGTAAATTCAGAATGGTTGCTTGGTATTTTGTTGCTAAGGCAAGTTCTTTTAAATCTTCTCTAACTTTGCCCCGTCGTTCTAATTCTGCCCCTAACAAATCAAAAATTTCAATTAAACTGCAAGTATTCCGAAAGAATCTGGCTATTACTGGTGTTGACTCTAATAGTCCTAAAAATTCTGATGCTTTGATTGTCAAACACAAAGTTTCACATGATGCAATCGCTGTTTCACAAGCTACACCTCGCAGCACACTTGTCCAACCTAAGATTGATCCTGGTTTTAGTAATTCTAAGGTATCTGGGACATTAGCTCCAGGTGCATATCCTAATAAACGAGCTTGCCCTTGATAAATAATCGCTACTCTTGCAGGCAGATTTTCTCTGACAAGAATTGCCTGTCCCATTCTGTAGCGCAATGGTTCTAGTTTTGCGGCGATGCCCTCAATAGTATGAATGTCGAGTTGGTCAAATGGGGAGATGCTTGTTAAGAACTCAACGATTGTGGCTGTACTGGAGGTCATTTTGTTAGTAAAGTTGGGGTAGGTGCATCTTCTAGGACTTTCAGAGGTGTTTTTTCTATTTCTTCGTTTAGCCACGTCTCGAAAAAATGGTTGAGTAGAGCAGAACGCATCCCATCATCTAGTTGTGCAGGAATGAGCTTTTCTAATTTAATGATCACTACCCAATTCTCTAGGCGCATTGGTGGCCATAGCTGTCCTGGTTGAGATATCAGTAGTTTCTGAACAATCTCTTTATGGGGTTGACCAATTGCCACAGGGCCAATCAATCCCCCTGTTTGGGCTTCTTGTCCTTGGGAATATTCTTTGGCGCATTCTGCAAATGTTTTTTCTCTTGCTTTAATCCGAAAGTAAAGTTCTTGTGCTACTTCTGGATCTGATGTACGGATTAAAGAATAGATAACTTTATCTAGTTGTGATTTATGCTGTAGAAAATAAGATTCTAGCTTTGCTCCCCAAGTAGCTATTTTAAATTTTTCTATCCTCAATCCTCTTGTAGCGAGAGCTTCTAATTGCACTTCATTCATTCCGTGATTTTTGAGAGTTGAGGCAATTATTTCTGGTGTAGTTAAGTGATTTTCTTGGTGAAATTGCTTTATAGCATAGGACTTTTCTTCTGCTGTAATGTTGATCTGGGCAATTGCCTTTTCCACAATCAACCATCGGACTAACTGTGGCAGCATTTGACTACTAGCCAGCATTGTTAAAACCTCGGCAGCAGTAATTATTTGGTTGCCAAATTGGATGTAGCTCACGAAAAAGACAAGCTCAAAAGAGCTTGGGTAGATTGCTTTACTGCTAGTGATATATGTTGTTAATATCACCCTACTGCATCATGTCTACTAAAATGCCTACTTGGCAACCTTAGCTTTACCTAATTCTGTTCAGAATTTCTTTATGTATGTGGTATGTACTGATACCAATAAAATAATCAATCAGCTGCCTGCCAGAAATACGGACTGGCAATTGTGGAGTTGGCAGCGATAATCTCCACACCCCAACAGCCCAACGCACCAACGCCCAAAAAACAGGCACTCACGAGGGAGGCGATCACAGTTTGGTGTAAGAACTTGGCGAGTGGTTTTATGCGGCAGCAGCGAATGACGATGTATTTGTGATCAATGAAATACTCAGCTTGGTATTGGCGATGGTTCATATTTGCTCCTGAAAAAAATAAGACAGCCGAAGCTGTCTAAACTGATGATTATTGCCAAAGTCCGCTCAAATTAACGTCTGCATCCCAATTAGCATCAACTAAACCCGACTCAATCAAATGCAGACAAGCAGAATAAAGTATTTGTGTGTGGCATTGTTCTGTCCCTTTGACTGGAACATAATCTTGAATTTCTACGCACCAGCAAACTAGTCCATCTACCTGATGATCAGCGATTGCGATCGCTAAACATTTCATAAATTGCCAATAACGGAATTCCCACGGCTGGAGTTGGTCTAAGTTTCTGTCTCGATAACAACAGATTAACCTCCAAACCCACTGACGATATTTTGACAAAGATTCAGCTAAGTTTTTAACTTTGAATTTAGCTTTTTTGGTGGTTTTCCAAGTAAAGGGATTACCTAATCCGATTAGTAATTGCTGGCACAAATATTCGTCCTTTTTTGGTCTACCACAGTAGATCAATCTAGAATTGCTCACATAGCCAGCACGATATTTGAGGATGTTCATTTGATTTTTAAAAGCTTTCCCTTTGTTACGCGAAGGCGTTAGATAATGCTCACATCAAAATCAAGAGTTTTGACAAAATCCTCCAGCAAGCACTGGCGAATTGACTTATGCCAAATCCGGCGTAGACGCTTTGCGGCTTGTCGCAGACATCGCCATCCCACGCAAACTTTGCTCTACTCGCCAAATGGCGGTCTTCGTAACCAACTAAGGCTTTGATTTCTACCATTGGAGATTGAGCTAAAGCGATCGCATCCTCCACTAGTTTCGTCGGGTTCTTGTGGCGATTGAGACACTCGACCAACAACCGAACATCATCTGCTGCGCGGTGAACGGTGCTAATGCCGATGCCCATCCACAAGGCGAGGTCGGTTAATTTGTACCCACCGTGCGCGTTGATACTGTGATAGCCCCAATTGAAGTCACGCATAGCACACAGCCAGGGGACTGTAATCAAGTCTGGGAAAAACTTGTTAACCACCTCCGAATCAAACTCCGCATTGAAGGCCACCGCATAATCAGCGATCGCGGCCATCTCTCGCAAGAAAGCCAGTGCGGTTTTGTGTATGGGATGTGAGGTTTGGGTTAGCTTCGGGGAGATGCCGTTGATGGCTTGGGCGTGGTTGGTTGTGATTGGTAGTAGGGTTGAGATGCTGGCGATCGCACCCGAATACTCACCGATTTCGTAAAGTGTGGCTGCAATTTCGCAGGGGGTGTTTTCGTCGTCGGCAGTTTCTGTATCGAGTATTAGTAGTTTCATTTTTGCTCCTATAAAAAAGTAAGGCAGTTTTGTACTGCCTTTGACAAATTATTTTTTCAAATAACCAGAAATTTCAGATTCTTTTAACCCTTTGATAAAGCCTATCAATCCGTGAGGACAATCACATCCCAAAGCCTCCTGAAGAGTCGAAGAATTCAGATGATTTTCTTGACAAACAGTAGTGAAAATCTCCGAGTATGTTAACGCTAGATTTTCTTCTAATTGATAAACTCGCTGTTCTATTTTGTTAGCTAAATCTGAGATAGACATATTCCTCAATCAACAGCCTGAAGATTACGCGAT